>JBCKNJ010000033.1:0-19339 GCA_038902795.1 Polaromonas sp.
AGGATCGAGGTGATGATGGCCAATGTTTCGGCCCAGTCGGCAATCGGGCTATAGAGGTAGTGGTGGATGCCGACGAAGGGGTAGAACAGCGCCAGCGACCAAAAGCCCACCAGCGAGAGCTTGTGGCTGTAAATCGGGTTCTTGATGCTGGCCGGCAAAAAGTAATAGATGATCACGTAGCCGGCCGGCGTGATCCAAAGGCCGACGATGTAGTGGATGAACAGGCCATGCCAGGCGGCGCTGTTGATGCCGGTGATGTAGTAGGGCAGGATGTAGCTGCCCAGCACCAGGTTCATCACGGTCCAGACAAAGGCGCCGATCAGGTACCACACCGCCACATAGAGTTGCGGCTCGCGGCGTTTGGCCACCGTCATCAGGAACTGCACCGTCAACAGCGTCACCACGATGAAGATCACGGTGTCGACTGGCCACGGGAACTCGCCCGCCTCGAGGCCCTGGTTGTAGCCCAGCGCCAGCGACACCATGCCGGCAATCAGGCCGAGATTCCACACCCACACCAGCCAATGGCCCCAGTGGCCGTTCCAGATCTTCACCCCGGTCAGGCGCGGCAGCAGGTAGTAGCACAGGCCGATGAACAGGGTCGAGAAGGCACCGAAGATGACACCGTTGACATGCATAGGCCGCAGCCGACCGAAGGTCAGGTATTCGGAAGTGCCGAGGTAGTCGGGATAGTTGAACAGCGTCGCGGCCAAGGCGCCTATGCTGGGTGTGAACATCAGCCAGAACAGGCCCCAGAGTAGCCATTTAAGGATCAGCTCGCGGTCGATCAGCGAGTCTAAATCTGGAAACGGCTCTGCGCCGGCCACCGTACTGGTCATGGAGTATCCCTGTTCTTGGGACGGCGATCACGCCGCGCCCGCTGGTGGTTTTTAGTGCCGGCCCGGATCGAGCTTGCTGCCTCGGTTGGACCAGTAGTGGTAGGCCTCGAGCGCCTTCATCGCGTCGCCGTCAGGAGGAATTTTTTCGCCCTCGTTGGGCTTCTCGATGCACCAGTTGATCATGTCGCGCAGCGTGGCGAACTTTTGCATCTGTTCCTGGTATTTCGGGAACTCGTGCGGATGGGTGTCCGACGCCCAGGGGTGGCACATCGCGCAGGCGACGCCGGTGTTCGTGAGCTTGACGCCCATCTGCTTCTGGGTCGCGCCGTCGCCATGGAACAGCAGGTCGCCGAGCCTGACCTGCTCAATGAATACGGCCTCGAATTCCTTGAGCTGCTCGGCGGTGTGCTTTTCCTTGTGCGCCCACAGCCCGGCGGAGCCCAGCAACAGTGCTGCCACTCCAGCCGTGACCAACGCGGCTTTCCATCTCTTGCTTGTATTGTTTGTCATAATAGTTTCCGATTAGATTCGATCAGCAATTCGCGGGCTCAGAATCTGGTTGCGGTTGTCGCCGGTGCCCGAATCCCAGACCTTGTCGGCAAATATGTCCTTGCGCCACATCTTGTATTCGTACCCGACCGGTTTGCCGGGGTTGACGTTGAAGTTGGCCCAGCCGACACCGTCGAAGTGGTCACCCGGGTCGGCGCGCACCATCGGCCGGGTCAGCTTGGGCACGCCCTTGGGGGCATACGGCCAGGGCCACGATGTGGCCAGCATGCCGATCGAGCGCATCGTGCCGATCTCGTTGTAGAGCACCTGGTGGGTGTGGCCATGGATGTTGGTGACATTGGTCCAGGGCTTGAGCATCTCCTGCACCGCGAGCCAGTCGCGAACCCAGAAGTTCCAGCCCGGGAAGTACTCGTACAGCGGGTTGTGGCTGCAGATGATGACCGGCTGGTTCTTGGGCCAGCTCGACAGCGTGGTCTGCATAAACTGCAATTGCTTGTCGCCGACCGCCGCCCAGGCACCACCAAGCGTGCCGTCGAGCGTGGCCATGTGGCCCATACGCTCTTTCGGGCTGAGTTTGCGCGAGGTCCAGAAATCCTTCGCATGGCTGACCGTGTCCAGGCCGATGAAGCGAACGCCTTTGTGGTCGAAGGTCCACGGCGAGGCACCGAACATCTTGTTCCAGGTTACCCCCATGTCGAGGTACCAGTCATGCTCGCCGGGGATGAAGTAGGTCTTGATCTTGACCTCCTTGAGCAGCTCGGCGCCGAGCTGCAACTCAACCGGATCGCCAAGCTGCGACAGATCGCCGCCGAAGATCATGAAGTCGGCCGGCGGGTTCATCGCCTGCACTTCCTTGAACGCGCGCACCGTCTTGTCAACGAAGCGGGTGTTGACGTCGCGCGGGAGGAGGTGGGTGTCGGAGACCCAGGCGAAGCGGAAGCTCTGCCCGCTCTGCCCATACGCGAGGTCCATAGTGTTGATCAGCGGGAAGAAGCCGGCGGCTGCGACACCGACGCCGCCTTGGAGCAGCGACTGGTTCAGGAAGGTGCGCCTGGTCCAGCGCGTCGATGCATCGGGGCGTAGGATCTTGTGGTCGGTTTCGTGGTCATTCATTTGGCTGTACTCCTTTGTCGCGGCCGCAGGGGCTGCATTGGTTGGTTGATTGGTTGGCCGGGGTCGAACGTGGCGCTACTTCTTCTTCAGCTCGATTGAAAATTTGGCGGCCTCGCCGCCTTTCACAGTGACCTGAATTTCGGTGTCGCCGGTGTAGTGCTGGGTGGCCACCAGCGTGTAGCTGCCGGCTGGCACGTCGGCGATGCTGAAACTGCCGTCGGCGCCGGTCAGCACGTAGTACGGGCTGTCGGCCACGTACACATGGGCCAGCATCCAGCCGTGGGCGTCGCATTCGATGCGCACCAGCCCGGGGCGCGGCAACTCGCTCGTAATTTTGCCCTTGTCTGGCATCGCCAGGTTGAAGACCGCGCGCTGGCCGTAGAAGGCGCGCGTGTTGTGCAGCACCGGGTCGGAGTTGATGATGTCGATCTTGCCGGCACGGACCACCTGCATCGCGGGCTTGAAGATGCACTTCTCCTGGTCGAGCACCGGTGTCTTGTCCAGCGCGCCCCAGGCCTTGCCCTTGGTCACCGCCTTGAGATAGACCACCGCATCCTGCACGCCCTTGTCGGCGCCAACGCGGATCGGGGATTCGTCGCGCGAGCCGCCGCAGACTTCTCTGTCTTTGGTCACGATGATCTTGCGCGTGGGCACGGCGCCCAGGAAGGTGATCTTGCCTTCGACCCGGCCGCCGTTGGCCACCGGTGCAACTTCGTAGCCCAGCACCGCAGTGGCCGAACACGCTAGCACCAGAGCGAGCACAACACCCAGGGTCCGCAAACTCATTTCGGCTCCTCTTTCTTTGTTTGTTGCCGGCAGAACTCACCATCATGAACGCTGCCGCCTAATTGATTGATTTGTAAAGGATCGTAAGAAGCTGACCCATGGTTTGCAAATCAATTGTTTCGATATTGGTTATGCGTGTCGACAGCGCAGCAACATGGAATACATTGTCGATAACCATCATTGGCAGTATCGATGACCACGAGCCTTGCCGCCTGTTCGGCATAATGGTCCGTGTGGGTGCCGAGGCGCACCGGAGAATAATGATGACCCTGCAAGAACTGCGCTATCTGGTCGCCCTGGCCGACAAGGGTAATTTCGTTCGCGCCGCCGAGGCCTGCCATGTCAGTCAGCCGACGCTGAGCACGCAAGTCAAGAAGCTCGAGGACTACCTCGGTGTGACGCTTTTCGATCGCAACAAGCATCACCTGTGGCCCACGCCCATCGGCGAGAAGATCATCGAACAGGCACGCATCGCGCTCAACGTGGTCGATCAAATCAAGCAGATCGCGCACCGAGGGCAGGATCCGATGAACGGGCCACTGCGGCTGGGCGTTATCCCGACCTTGGGGCCGTACCTGATCCCGCAAGTGCTGGCGCAGATTCGGCAGGGTTTCCCGCAGCTGTCGCTGTACCTGCGCGAAGACCTCACCGGCCATCTGCTCGAACGCCTGCGCCAAGGCCGGCTCGATGCGCTGCTGCTCGCCATTCCCGTGCGCGGCGAGGACATCGAATCGATGCCCCTCTTCAACGAGGAGTTCGTGGTCGCGATGCCGCCCGGCCACCCGTTGGCTGCGCTGCGGTGTATCCGCGACAAGGATCTCGCGCGCGGCGACCTGCTGCTGCTCGAAGAGGGCCACTGCCTGCGTGACCAGGCGCTGGCGATCTGCAATGCTGACGTCTCCGAGCAACGCGAAGAACTCAAGGCCACCAGCATCGAAACGCTGCGTCAGATGGTCGCCGCCGGCGCCGGCTGCACCCTGCTGCCGGTGCTGGCTACCGCGTTCGGCGCCGGTGGCCTGAACGCGGGCTTGGTGCAAATCCGCAGCCTCGCGCGGCCGGCGCCAACGCGCACCATCGGCCTGGTCTGGCGCCACCACTACCCAGGGGAAGCCTCGGTGCGGCGGCTCGGCGAGATCATCGTCGCCCACCTGCCGGCGGTGCCCGGCGTCACCGCAGTGCCGGGCGCCAACGGCGCTGCCGCGCCGACGCAGTTGCAGTCGCCGCGGCAACCGCAGCGGGTTGCCCGCGGCGGCATTGCGGCCGTGAGGGCCTGACGGTGCGGCGGCGCGCGATGCACATCCGCTACCCAATCAGTTGAGTGGGTTCTGTCGCAATAAGCCATGCCTGACAATATCGGCATGATCGAGACAACCCCAATGGCCCTTGTACGCTATTGCGACAGAACCTCCTTGTAAGATGTCGCCGCGTATCAAGACTAACTATCAATTACTCAAGACGACAAGGACCCAGCATGCTGATCAAAACCCATCACAATGGCTTTAGCCAGGCTGTTGCGAGCGACATCACGCCGCAGGGCATCTACCAAGGCCGGCGTGAGCTGATCAAACTGATGGCGACAGGCGCCGCCGGTGTGGCAGCGGCTTCATGGGCCGGGCGCGAGGCGCTGGCGCAAAGCGTGTCCAAGCCGGGAAAACTGGCCGCATTGCCCGGTGCCAAGTCCGGTGTGGCGGGTGCGGTCACGATGGAAAAAGTCACGGACTACAAGGATGTGACGAGCTACAACAACTTCTTTGAGTTCGGTACCGACAAATCGGACCCTGCCAAAAACGCCCACACCCTGGTGACCAGGCCCTGGACGGTGGCGATTGAAGGTCTGGTCAAGCAGCCCAAAACCTGGGCCATCGAAGACCTGGTCAAACTCAGCGCCCAGGAAGAGCGCATCTACCGCATGCGCTGTGTGGAGGGCTGGTCGATGGTGATTCCGTGGGTTGGCTATTCGCTGTCAGAGCTGATTAAAAAAGTCGAACCACTGGGCAGCGCCAAGTACGTTGAGTTCATCACACAGGCCGACCCTAAGACCATGCCTTTTGTCGGCTCGCGCGTGCTTGACTGGCCATATGTCGAGGCGCTGCGCATGGACGAAGCGATGCACCCGCTGACCCTGCTGACGTTCGGCCTGTACGGCGAAGTGCTGACTAACCAGAACGGCGCGCCGGTACGCCTGGTGGTGCCGTGGAAATACGGTTTCAAAAGCGGCAAGAGCATCGTCAAGATCCGCTTTACCGACAAAGAGCCGCGCATCGCGTGGAGCAAGGCCGCCCCCCACGAATACGGCTTTTATTCGAATGTCAATCCGGCCATCGATCACCCGCGCTGGAGCCAGGCGACCGAGCGCCGCATTGGCGAAGACGGCCTGTTTACCAAAAAGCGCAAGACCCTGATGTTCAACGGCTACGAAGCCCAGGTGGGTCAGCTTTACGCTGGCATGGATCTGAAGAAGTTTTACTGATTCGCGGCCGGCTGCAAGGGCGTGGTGCGTGGTTGCGCGGTGCCCATGAACAAACTCCTGCTCCATCCTGCTGCCAAGCCAGCCGTTTTTATCGCCTGCCTGTCGCCCTTTGCATGGGTGTTTTACAGCGCGTTGACCAATCAGCTGGGTGCAAACCCTGCCGAAGCATTGATTCGTTCGACTGGTAGCTGGACGCTGCGTTTCCTGTGCATCGTGCTGGCCGTCACGCCCCTGCTTGTGATCAGCAACACGCCGGCGCTGGCGCGCTTTCGCCGCATGCTCGGTCTCTTCGTCTATTTTTATGTCGTGCTCCACCTGCTGAGTTACAGCTGGTTCGACATGGGTTTTGATGTCGCCGATATCGTCAAGGACATCATCAAGCGCCCATTCATTCTGGTGGGATTTTCGGCTTTTTTATTGCTGACACCGCTGGCAGCGACCTCGTTCAATACGGCGATCAGGGCCATGAGTGTCAAGCGCTGGCAACTGCTGCACAAGCTGGTTTATGTGATCTCAGGCCTTGGGCTGCTGCACTTTTTCTGGATGCGCGCCGGTAAAAACGATTTTGCCGACGTGTTTGTGTATGCCGCGATCATTGCGGTTCTGCTGGGCTGGCGTTTGCAGCAATTCATCAAGAAAAAATGGTTACAGCCGAATAAAATCAGGCGTGAACAGCTATCTAATTCATAGCGGATACTAAATGTTATTTTGCTGGTCAGCTCACCAGCTTTTCGTGCCGCATCTGGTCATTTGATGTTTCACGCTGCCTGATGACGTGTACCGCAGCACCATCAACCAGCAGCTCGGCAGCCCGGCCGCGCGTGTTGTAGTTGCTTGCCATACTCATGCAATAAGCGCCGGCGGACAGCACCGCCAAGAGGTCGCCGCTTCGAACCGCCAGAGCCCGGTCGCGGCCAATCCAGTCGCCACTTTCGCACACCGGACCCACCACGTCATAGATAGCTGACGCAATGCCTTTGCTATTTGCGGTAACCGGCACGATGGCATGAAAGGCCTGGTACATCGCCGGACGGGGTAGGTCGTTCATCGCTGCGTCAATGATGCAAAAGTTTTTTTGCTCGCCGGGTTTGAGGTAAAGCACCTCGGTCAGGCAGACGCCGGCATTGCCGACCAGTGAGCGGCCAGGCTCAATCATTAGTTTTTTATTGCCATAGCCTAGTGCGTCGATTTTGGCGAGCAGTTGCCGCCACAGATCGTCTGCTTGCGGTGGCGTATCGTGGTTGTAGTTGATACCCAGACCGCCGCCAAAGTCGATGTGCTGCAAGGTGATGCCTGCGCCTTCAATCGCGGCTACCAGTTCAAGAATTCTGTCCATGGCATCAAGGTAGGGTGTGCTATCTGTGATTTGCGAGCCGATGTGGCAGTCAATGCCCACCACACTCAGGCCTTTGAGCGACGCGGCATGTTGGTAAATGCGCAATGCGTCTTCATGCGCCACGCCGAATTTGTTGCCCTTGAGGCCAGTAGAAATATACGGGTGGGTCTTGGGGTCTACATTCGGATTGACGCGAATGCTGACTGGCGCGCGCAAGCCCAGCGTGGTTGCAACATCGGACAGCAGATCCAGCTCGGCTGCGCTCTCGACGTTGAAGCAGCCAATGCCGACTGTCAATGCCCGGCTCATCTCGGCGCGCGTCTTTCCGATACCGGAGAAAATCACTTTTTTCGCGTCACCACCCGCAGCTAGCACACGATCCAGCTCACCGCCAGAGACGATGTCAAAGCCGCAACCTGCCCTGGCAAATACCTGCAACACAGCGAGCGAAGAATTCGCTTTCATGGCGTAGCAGATCTGCGCATTGCGGCCTGCAAAACCACGCTGATAGGCAGCAAGGGCGGCCAGCATGGCGGCTTTGGAGTACACGAACAGGGGTGTGCCGTGGGTAGTAGCCAATGCGTCAAGGGCTACATCTTCCACATAAAGCGCAGCGCCGCGATACGCTACAAACGGGTGGCCAGGCAGCATGGCCTGCTTATCGCTGTTCATTTTGAAGCTGAGGCTGGTGCTGCAGGAGCGGCCACAGGACTGGCCACAGGACTGACCAGTACGGGTGGCGCTAACAACGAAGCTGCTGGAGCGGCAGGTATGACCGGCAGGAACAAGGGGCCTTTTTGCCCGCAACCGGCAAGCACGAACACTGCAAATAGCGCAGTCAACACTGCAAGCATGAAGGCCGCAGACCCACAACGGAAAGTGGTATTGGCTTGTAGGCCTATAATTTTAAGTGAAGAAACCATCATTGGATTGTAATGACCGAGCTTGAATATCTGGCGCATGCCGAAGTCGCGCTAAAGGCGGTTGAACTGGCGTGCGACCGGATCAACGCTGAGACCGATGCCGACATCGACAAGGAGCGAACGGGTGGCTTGATCACTTTGAGCTTTGCCAACCGCAGCCAGATTAGCATCATCCTGATAAAACCGTCGCAGGTAATCTGGCTGGTGGCCAAGGCGGGCGGTTTTCACTATAAATTTCACGCTAACCAGTGGTGCGATACCAAAGACAGTAGTGAATTTTTCGCTGCGCTCTCGCGCTATGCCAGCGAGCAGTCCGGGCGCGCTCTGCTGTTTAGTTCCTGAACAGATCAAGAATCCGCTTTCTCTCATCAGCGGGCGGCAACACAGAAATCTGTGCTGCGGGTGCGCCAGGCGCAGCTGGTTGCCGTGCCGCATTGGCTACGGGGTCTCGCAGTCCGACGCTGCTCACGCCTGAGCCTTTGGTATATTCGTCGTAATACCATTCACCGCCAATATTGACGACACCTTCCGGCACTGGAGGCTCGCTAACGGGCACGCCCTTCAGGGCTGAGGCCATGAAGTCAATCCAGACCGGCAGACTTAAACCCCCACCCGTTTCGCGGTCGCCGAGGTTTTTGGGCGTGTCAAAGCCCATCCATACTGCCGCCACCAAGGTGGGTTGAAAGCCGACAAACCAAGTGTCTATCGAGTCGTTGGTGGTGCCGGTTTTGCCGTAGAGGTCTGGCCGTTTGAGCGTGGCCTGTGCTCTGGCAGCCGTGCCTGATCGCGCGACCTCTTGCAGCAGGCTGGACATGATGAACGCATTGCGCGCGTCAATGCCGCGTGTGGATTCGTCAAGCTGCGGTTTTTTGATCTCTACCAGTAGCTTGCCTTTTTGGTCAGTGATTTTGGTGATGAGGTAAGGATTGACACGGTAGCCGCCGTTTGCAAATACTGAATAGCCTATGGCCATCTGCATGGGTGTGACGGAACCTGCGCCCAGTGCCATCGTCAGGTAGGCGGGGTGTTTTTCGGCCTCAAATCCGAAATTCGTGATCCAGTCCTGCGCATAGGACGCACCTATGGACTGAAGGATGCGGATGGAGATCATGTTTTTTGATTTCTTCAGCGCGTCTCGCAAATTCATCGGGCCTTCAAACTTGCCGTCGTAATTTTTCGGCTCCCACGGCTGACCGCCTGTGACACTGGCATCAAAAAACAGCGGTGCATCATTGACCACGGTGGCCGGTGTGAAGCCTTTTTCAAGTGCGGCAGAGTAGATAAAAGGCTTGAAACTGGAGCCTGGTTGCCGCCATGCCTGCGTGACGTGGTTGAATTTGTTTTTCTCGAAATCAAAACCACCGACCAGGGCCTTGATGGCGCCATCCCTGGGATCCAGCGCAACAAAGGCACCTTCAACTTTAGGCAGCTGGGTAATTTCCCAGGTGTTTTTGGGCGTTTTTGCAACACGGATCACGGACCCTCTACGAATGCGAATATTCGGTGCGGCCTTGTCGGCTAGCCCGGACTGCGCAGGTTTTAGCCCGTCGCCTGTGATTTCAATGCTTTCGCTGTTTTGCCGCATGGCCAGAATGCGCCTGGGATTGGCCTCCAGCACAACCGCTGACATGATGTCGCCGTTGTCCGGGCTGTCTGTCAGCGCGTCGTCAATCGCCTCTTCTGCTGCCTGCGGGTCAGCGGGCAGGTGAACAAATTTTTCGGGGCCGCGGTATATCTGGCGGCGCTCGTAGTCCATGATGCCCTTACGCAGGGCCTTGTAAGCCGTGCTCTGGTCTGCCGCCAGCAAGGTGGTGTAGACGTTGAGGCCGCGCGTATAGGTCTGGTCACCATACTGGTTGAAGACCAGTTGACGCACGGTTTCTGCCACGTGTTCGGCGTGTACACGGACTGCATCTGGCCCGGTTTTGATATTGAGAACTTCTGCTTTGGCCGCAGTTTCCTGCTCTTTTGTGATGAAACCGTTGTCCTGCATACGCTCAATGATGTAGAGCTGCCGCGCCCTGGCGCGTTTGGGGTTGATGATGGGGTTATAGGCAGACGGTGCCTTGGGCAGGCCCGCCAGCATGGCTGCCTCGGCTATCGTGATGTCTTTCAGCGGCTTGCCAAAATAGGCCTCGGATGCCGCGGCGAAACCATAAGCCCGGTTGCCCAGAAAAATCTGGTTCATGTAGATTTCGAGAATCTGGTCTTTGGTGAGCAGGTGTTCGAGCTTGAAGGTGAGCAAAATTTCGTAGAGCTTGCGCGTGAAAGTCTTCTCTGAAGACAGGTAGACATTGCGGGCTACCTGCATGGTGATGGTTGATGCTCCCTGGCTTTTGGCTCGCCCCACATTGGCCAGGCCCGCGCGAATAACGCCAAGGTAGTCAACACCGCCGTGCGAAAAAAAGCGCGCATCTTCAATCGCCAGCACGGCATTTTTCATAACTTGCGGAATGTCCTTGATCGGGGTCAGGCTGCGGCGTTCTTCACCAAACTCACCAATCACCACACCATCAGCCGAGTAAACCCGCATCGGCAACTTGGGCCGGTAATCCGACAGGTCGGAGATATCCGGCAGGTTAGGGTAGGCCACTGAAAGTGCCACCGCGCCTATCATCAGGACGCTCA
Organism: Polaromonas sp.; assembly: GCA_038902795.1. Lineage (GTDB taxonomy): Bacteria > Pseudomonadota > Gammaproteobacteria > Burkholderiales > Burkholderiaceae_C > Polaromonas. Next base: position 10,606 of record JBCKNJ010000033.1, read on the forward strand.
AGGCCCCGGCCAGCGCCAGCCCGGCAGCCCAGAAAAACACTTTGAGAAGCAGGCGCTGCCACATAGGACGAGGGGGGCGTTGCGAGCCTGCTGTTGGCTTGGAGCTTGAGTCAGGCGTGGCTGGCGAAGAGGAGTTTGGCGGCATGGGTGCAATCGTAAAGGCGCGTCACTATTATAAAAACCCTCCGCGCAACGCAGCAATTCGTCCGAAAAATGAATTTATAGAAGTGCCCTTTACAGTCGGCAAGCGGCTGGCGTTGGTTCCAAGGCTTGGTAAAAAGCGTCGACTTTTGGCAACGGTCATAGTACTTGAAACAGAAAAATCCTTACTGTACAAGGAGCTTACTGATAATATTCAAGTGATTTCTTAAGTATGCAAGGCTATTCATTAGCCATCATTTGGGGACAGTCTTGATCTCACTGGGGTCGTTATTCAACCGTCAAGAGCCACCTTTGCTGGGGCTTGACATCTCGTCATCCAGCGTAAAGCTGGTGGAACTGAGTCGGGACAAGGCCGGTAACCTGGTGCTGGATCGCTGCGCTATCGAGCCGCTGGAGCGCGGCTGGATCACCGACGGCAATGTCGAAAAATTCGATGAGGTGGCCGAGGCCGTGCGACGCCTGGTCAAAAAGAGCGGAACGCGCACCAAGCAGGTCGCCATGGCATTGCCAGCCTCCGCTGTCATTACCAAAAAAATAGTTTTGCCGGGTGGATTGACCGAGGTTGAACTCGAAATCCAGGTCGAATCCGAAGCCAACCAGTACATTCCGTTCTCACTTGACGAGGTAAGCCTTGACTTTTGCGTAGTCGGCCCGAGCGCTAATTCAAGCGGCGATGTGGAGGTGCTGATTGCCGCTTCCCGCAAGGAAAAAGTGCAGGATCGTCAAGGTCTGGCGGAGGCCGCTGGCCTCAAACCCATTGTTGTGGACGTTGAGTCCTATGCATCCAGGCTGGCGACTGCGCGCCTGATTGAAAATTTGCCCAACAAGGGCGTGGACATCATAGTGGCGCTGTTTGAGGTTGGTGCGCTGACCACCAGTATGCAGGTCATCAAGAATGATGAAGTCCTTTATGAGCGCGACCAAGCGTTTGGCGGAGCGCAACTGACGCAACTGATCGTGCGGCAATATGGTTTCTCCCCGGAAGAAGCCGAAAGCAAGAAATGCAGCGGCGATTTGCCTGAGGACTACGAGTCGGGCGTGTTAAAGCCTTTTGTCGAAAGCATGGCCCAGGAGATTGGGCGTGCGCTGCAGTTTTTCTTTACCAGCACGCCGCACCACAAGGTGGACTATGTGATGCTGGCAGGAGGCTCGTCAGCCTTGCCGGGACTGACCGATGCCGTGACCCAGCAGACTTCATTTGCCTGCATGGTTGCCAATCCTTTTGAGGGCATGACCCTCGGCAGCAATATCCGGGAGGAGAAGATGAAGCGTGAAGCGGCGTCTTATCTGACCTCTTGCGGGCTGGCTTTGCGGAGGTTTCTGCGGTGATTCTGATCAATCTGCTTCCCCACCGCGAAGCGGCGCGCAAGCGCCAGCGCGAGGCTTTTTTTGTCGCCCTGGGTATCGCGGCCCTCACCGGCGGCTTGCTTTGCGGTGCGGTGTATTCCTGGTATCAAGCCCAGATCTCGGGACAGCAGGACAAGAATACTTTTCTAAAAACGGAAATCACCCGCCTTGAGAGCCAGATCAAGGAAATTGTCGGCCTGCAGCAGGAAATTGCAGCCTTGCGCGCCAGGCAAAATGCGGTAGAAGATTTGCAGGGTAACCGCAACCTTCCCGTCTACTTGCTCAACGAGCTGGTCAAGCAACTGCCTGATGGCGTTTACCTCACCAGCATGAAGCAGGACAATCAGGTGGTCCTGTTGACCGGGGTGGCCCAATCCAATGAGCGGGTCTCCGAGTTGCTGCGCAATCTTGCCAACAATAGCGCCTGGCTAACCAAGCCGGAACTGGTTGAAATCACGGCTTCGTCGATTGCCCTGAGTGCACGAGATCAACGGCGGGTGTCGAATTTTTCGATGCGTGTAGCGCTCAAACGGGCGAGCGATCAAGCAAAATCTTCAGCTTCAGCTTCGGCTGCGCTAGATTCAAAGCCTGTAGTCCCCGCTGGCGTGAGTGTTGTAGTACCAGGAGCGGCAGGAGCGGCGGCCCCGGCGGCAGTCAAGAGTCCGGTGCAACCGGGTTCTGCGGCGGCAAAGGCTTGAGACAGGTTTGAACATGGCAAAAATTCCAAAACTCAGTATTGATTTCGCTGGCATTCAGGACAAGCTGAAAGCGCAGTTCACAGGACTTAATCCGAACGACCCTCCTTCCTGGCCTGCATTGCCGCGCTATGCCTTGTGCGTGGCCGTGACGCTGGTTGTTGTTGCGGGTCTGTGGTTTGTCTGGTTAAGCTCGTCTGACGAAGAGTTGACGGCAGAGCGCGGCAAAGAGGTCACCCTGAGGGAAGACTTCACGAAAAAGTTAACCCAGGCCGCCAACCTTGATGCGCTGAAAAAACAGCGTGAGCAAGTCCAGCAATACGTTACCCAGCTTGAAAAGCAGTTGCCAAGCAAGGCGGAAATGGATGCCCTGTTGTCGGATATCAATCAGGCGGGTCTGGGGCGCAGCTTGCAGTTCGAGTTGTTCCGGCCAGGCCAGGTCAGTGTGAAAGAGTATTACGCCGAGCTGCCGATTGCGGTGCGCGTGACCGGGCGCTACCACGACATAGGCGCATTTGCGGCTGATATTGCCAATCTTTCCCGCATTGTCACCTTGAATAATTTGTCCCTTGTGCCTGCCAAAGATGGCACGCTGACCCTGGACACCACGGTAAAAACCTTCCGCTATCTCGACAACGATGAGGTAGCCTTGCAGCGCAAGGCCACTGGCGCTGCAAAAGGAGACAAAAAATGATCTTTTTCAGGCAAGTATGCAGCCTGGCGTTTTTGTCGCTGCTGCTCGGGCTGTCGGCGTGCAGTTCGTCGGGTGATGATGAGTTGCAGCAGTGGATGACGGCCCAGCGAAACCTGAGTAAACCCCGGATAGACCGCTTGCCGGAGCCGACCAAATTTTCTTCGCAGGCTTACACCGAAGAGGGCTCCATAGAGCCTTTCAGCAGCCAGAAACTGGCGCAGGCCCTGAAACGCGATTCGAACCAGGCGGTGTCAAATGCAGCATTGATTGCGCCAGAACTGGCCAGGCGCAAAGAGCCTCTGGAGGCCTCCCCGCTCGATTCGGTCGCCATGGTGGGCAGCCTGATAAAAGCAGGGCAACCGGTTGCCCTCGTGCGGGTTGAAAACCTGCTCTACCAGGTTCGAGTGGGTAATTATCTGGGCCAGAACTATGGCCGTATCACCAAGGTCTCCGAGACCGGTGTCACACTGCGCGAAATCGTGCAGGATGCCGCTGGCGAATGGATAGAGCGACAGGCGACTTTACAGCTTCAAGAGGGATCAAAATGAACGCGCAAACATCGGTATTAAAAGCAGGTGCTGGAACAAGCCGCCTGCGAGGTTTGCTGGATGTGTTTTTCAGTAGCGCATCCGTTTTGGGCTTTCTGCTGGTGGCTTGGCTTTCTCTTTCTGTTTGGGCGCAGGCTCCTGCGGCGGGCAATGCCATACAAGCCGTGACCGCATCCGTTCAGGGCGGCGTAGAGGTTGTCCGCATTGATCTGACCGAACCATTGACGGCAGTTCCAACCGGTTTCAGCATCCAGTCGCCAGCGCGTATTGCGCTCGATTTCCCGGGAATCAACAACGCCATGGGGCGCTCGACCATGGAGTTCAATCTGGGTAATTTGCGTTCAGCCAATGTGGTTCAGGCGGGGGAAAGAACGCGGGTGGTTCTAAACCTCAAGACCTCAGCGACCTACAAGGCGGAAATTCAGGGCAAATCACTCTTCATCACGCTGAATGCTGTAGTTGCGGCTGCGCCTACAGCCATCGCTCCACCGTTATTTGCAGAAAACCGCAATCGTGATGTTTTGCCTTTGAAGGATATCGACTTCAGGCGTGGTGCGGACAGTTCCGGACGCATCGTGGTGGATCTTCCCAACAACCAAGTTGGCGTTGACATCCGCCAGCAGGGACAGACGCTGGTGGTGGAGTTTCTGAAAACAGCATTGCCCGAGGGTCTGCGTCGCCGCCTGGACGTGTCGGACTTCGGTACGCCTGTGCAAAGCGTGACGACTTTCCAGACCGGCGACAAGGTTCGCATGGTGATCGAGCCCAAAGGGGCGTGGGAACACAGTGCCTATCAAAGCGACAGCCAGTTTGTGCTGGAAGTTCGCCAGCAAAAGGTGGACGAGTCCAAGCTGTCGCAGGGTCCGGGGTACACCGGCGAAAAGCTGTCGCTGAACTTCCAGAACATTGAAATTCGCTCGCTGCTGCAGGTTATCGCAGACTTCACCAACTTCAACGTCGTGATTTCGGACAGCGTCACCGGTGCCGTGACCTTGCGCCTGAAAGATGTGCCTTGGGACCAGGCGCTGGACATCATCCTGCAGGCCAAGGGCCTGGGCATGCGCAAAACCGGCAACGTGCTGCTGATTGCACCGAAGGACGAACTGGCTGCCAAAGACAAGCTTGATCTGGAATCGCGCAATACCATTCAGACCCTGGAGTCCGTGCGCACGCAGTCTTTCCAGATCAACTATGCGAAGGCGACGGAGATTGTCCCTCTGATCACGGTGGGTGGCACCGCCCCGACCAGCGCCAGAATTTTGTCCAACCGCGGCAGCGCGATTGCGGAAGCCAGGACGAACCAGCTGTTTGTCACCGACATCCCGTCGAGGCTGGAGCTGGTGCAGAATTTTATTGCAAAGATCGATATTCCGGTGCGCCAGGTGCTGATCGAGGCGCGTATTGTGGAGGCTCGGGACACCTTTGGGAAGTCATTGGGCGTGCGGCTGGGCGGGCGGCCCTTCACCTTGAACAACAATCAGAATACACAGTTTGGTGCAACGTATATAACACCCACTGCGGCATTGGCACCAGGTTCGCTTTTGAGCAATGTTGGAACCACCGTCGGCGATTTTGTCAACTTGCCGGGAGTCGGTCAAGGCGGTTATCCTGCCGCGACCTTTGCGGTCTCCCTGTTCAATTCCTCATTGACGCGGCTTTTGAACCTTGAAATTTCCGCCATGGAAGCCGACGGCAAAGGGAAAATTGTGTCGAACCCGCGAATCGTGACTTCAGACCAAGTCAAAGCGGAGATTGAGCAAGGCATCAAACTACCCTACTTGAAACGAGCCACGGCCGGTGGCGACCCGACAACTGACTTTGCGAATGCCAGTCTCAAACTCGTAGTGACCCCGCAAATCACGCCTGAGGGAGGCATCATTCTTGATATCGAAATCAACAAGGACACTCTCGGGCCATTCACGCCTGGGGCAGGATTTGCCATCAACGTTAAAAAAATCAAGACTCAGGTGCTGGTTGAAAATGGCGGTACGATTGTGATCGGCGGTATTTTTGAGCTCGAAGAGGCAAGCGATGAGGCCAAGGTACCCTTCTTTGGCGATTTGCCGGTGCTTGGTCATTTGTTCAAAACCAGAACAACCAGGGTCAACAAGACGGAGTTGCTGGTCTTTATCTCGCCCAAAGTGATTTCCAGCGGCGCGCCCTTGCGTTGAGCCGGTGTGCTTGCTGGAGATGGACGCGGGTTGGGTGATTGACGGCAGCTCAAATTACAACGTGAATGACAGCGTGAATGAGCATCCAACCCGAATCGCCTGCGTGGGTTTGCCTGGCTCAGGTAAATCAACGGTAGGTCGCCAGCTTGCCAGACGGCTGGATGTGAAATTCATTGACTCGGATCAGGTCATCGAGCAGCGGATTGGCTGCTCCATCCGCGAGTTCTTCGAGCGTGAAGGCGAGTCCTCATTCCGCGATCTCGAAGTCGACGTTATCGATGAGTTGACGCAGCGCAGCGCATGCGTTCTGTCCACAGGCGGTGGTGTCATTTTGCGAGACGTCAACCGTGAGCACTTGCGGCAGCGCACGCATGCCATTTATCTTCACTCTGCACCCGAAGACGTATTTCGCCGCTTGCGCAACGACCAGAATCGCCCTTTGCTCCAGGTGTCAGACCCACTCTCGCGTTTGCGGGAGTTGTATAGCGTACGCGATCCGCTTTACCGCGAGACCGCACACTTTGTGATTGAAACGGGCCGTCCGTCGGTTTCCACATTGGTCAACATGATCCTGATGCAACTGGAGCTGGCCGACATTGTTCCCACGCGGTAAGCTGGGGTTTTTGGGGTCAGAGCCCAAATTCGCCGAACCTTCGGCTCGCCCTCCGGGGGCGGTGCTTCGCACCGCTGCGAAATTGGTGTCTGACCCCAATAACCCCAGCCAGTAGTTTTACACTTCAGGGCTATGCAAGAAAATCCAGTGCCTAATGGCATCGCTCTGGGTACCGCTCTGGGTACCGCTGTTCATATCCATCTGGGCGAGCGCTCATACCCCATCGCCATCGGTCCGGGCCTGCTGGGTGATGCTGCAACTTATCAGCACCTGCCAGCGGCCAGTTGCGCGCTGATTGTTTCCAATACGACCGTGGCACCGCTGTATGCGGCGCAGCTTCAGGCAGCCCTACAGACCCGTTATGGCAAGGTGCTGCTGATGACCTTGCCTGACGGCGAAGTGCACAAAGACTGGCCAACGCTACAACTGATTTTTGACGTGCTGTTGCAAAATGCATGTGATCGAAAAACCGTGCTGTTTGCATTGGGCGGCGGCGTGGTGGGTGACATGACCGGATTCGCTGCCGCCAGCTATATGCGCGGCGTGCCTTTTGTGCAAGTGCCGACCACGCTGCTGGCACAGGTTGATTCCTCCGTGGGCGGCAAAACGGCCATCAACCATCCGCTCGGCAAAAACATGATTGGCGCTTTCTACCAGCCACAACTGGTGGTCTGTGATCTCGATGTGTTGGCAACACTGCCTGCGCGCGAGATGAGTGCCGGGCTGGCCGAGGTCATCAAATACGGGCCGATTGCCGACCTGGCTTTTCTGGACTGGATTGAGGCGAATCTGGATGCGCTGCTGGCGCGTGATCCGGCTGCGCTGGCCCATGCCATCAAACGCAGTTGTGAAATCAAGGCCTGGGTGGTCGGGCAGGACGAGCGCGAGCAAGGCCTGCGTGCCATCCTGAATTTTGGTCACACTTTTGGCCATGCGATCGAATCGGGGCTGGGCTATGGCGCGTGGCTGCACGGCGAAGGGGTGGGCTGCGGCATGGTGATGGCGGCGCATCTGTCACAGCGCCTGGGCCTGGTCGACATGCTGTTTGTCGAACGCCTGACGGCGTTGATCCGGCGAGCCGGGCTTCCCGTCAAGGGGCCAAAGCTCTCTGGCACCGACAACGCCGGACGTTACCTTGACTTGATGCAGGTGGATAAAAAATCTGAGGCTGGTGAAATTCGTTTTGTGTTGATTGAAGGCCCCGGCAAAGCAAAGGTCGGCAGCGCGCCGGATGCGTTGGTTCGTGAAGTGATCGACTCCTGCTGCGCGTGATGGATGCAACCGCTGGTTTTGATGGCGCTATTAATTCAATAGCTGGTCGGGCCATCGGTTGAAAACGCAAGCCAGCGCAAATATGCAGGCAGCCTATTGGGTGGTGGCTGCTGGCATGGCTGCCGCATTGCACATCGGCAAGTTGCCGCCGGCCTTGCCCGTGCTTGAAAAGACGCTCGGTATCACGCTGGTACAAGCTGGGTTTTTGTTGTCATTGGTGCAGCTTGCCGGCATGTTGCTGGGGCTGCTGACTGGCCTTGCCGTGCAGCGCGTGGGCCTCAAACGCAGCATGATGGGCGGCCTGCTGGTGCTGGGGGTGGCGAGCAGCGTCGGTGCGCTGGCTGAAAGCGTGAGCTGGTTGCTGATCACGCGCGCACTGGAAGGGCTGGGTTTTTTGTGGGCCGTGTTGCCCGGCCCCGGTATGCTGCGCCAGCTTGTGCCGAAGGCGCGCATCAACCGCATGTTAGGCATCTGGGGTATCTACATGCCGCTGGGCACTGCGCTGGCTTTATTGCTCGGCCCCTGGGTCATGGGTCTAGCATCGCCAGACCGTGGCTGGCGCCTCTGGTGGTGCGTGCTGGCTGCGGTGGCGTTAGCTTTCAGTCTCGCATTGTTTTTGCGCTTGCCAACTGACTCAGCGCGGCATACAGGTAGCGCCCCGGCTGATGTTAAATCCACCGGCAGCTTCAAGCTGCTGATGTTGACCTTACGCTGTGGCCCGGTGTGGTTGCTGGCGTTGACCTTCGGCATGTACTCTGGTCAGTGGCTGGCAGTTGTCGGTTTTCTGCCTTCGATCTATGCGAAGGCCGGTATCGCCAGCGTCACGGCGGGCTGGCTGACCGCGCTTGCCGCTGCATTGAACATGGTTGGCAACGTTGTAGCAGGGCGTTTGCTGGAAAGAGGCGTGCCCGCTGTCACCTTGCTGGTCAGTGGCTTTCTGGCCATGGGCACGGGTGCCATGCTCGCCTTCGGCACCTCTATCGGCCCGTGGTGGCAATTTGTGGCGGTGCTTGGTTTCTCGATGGTGGGTGGTCTGATCCCGGCCACACTATTCAGCCTAGGCGTGCGGCTTGCACCTGTACCAGAGGCTGTCTCTGCCACTGTTGGCTGGATGCAGCAGTGGTCATCTGCAGGGCAGTTTTTGGCGCCCCCTCTGGTCGCCTGGGTTGTGGTTTACGCAGGTGGCTGGCAATGGACGGGCTGGGTCAGCCTGACCTTGAGCGCCGTTGGTC
>JBCKNJ010000034.1:0-19275 GCA_038902795.1 Polaromonas sp.
GCGCCCCATCCACGATTGCGGCCCGCCGCCACCTGGGTACTTAATGGGTTTTTGATGATGAAACTCAATTTGCTTCTCAAGTTCAGTGACGTGGCTTGTGAGTTTTTCTTTCTCGGTAGAGTGGAGTTGCTCCAAATTAGAGATGGTTTGCTCATGTTGCTGCTGGAGAGAATTGAGTTGCTCCCTCGCACTAGAGAGTTCCTTATCGGACAAATGCAACTCGCGGCGGTGCTTTACCGAATCAAGCACAGCCGCTACTGCGATTGCGCCTATTGCTACGAGCAAAGACCACATGATTTCGGGTGTCACAATTTAACCCCTAACGTGATGTAGATCGTCGGATAAAACCGGCAGCGCCCCAAAGGACTCGCAAGCCGCATTGTGACATCGTTTATGCGGAGTACTGGGACCTGACCCAATACTGTTCGGATAAGTGCATTTGCCCGCAACCTGTCGAAGCAGGAAGCGCTCCGGCAGGCCCAAGAAATGCGCTATCCGAACAGTATTGAGACCTGACCCCGAATCTGTGAGTGCTAAAATTTTCGCCAATGTCATTTGGAATCGCCCCCTACTTCACTTTGTTCAACACGGAAGGAAACCGGATATGAAACGAAAAACCGCACTCGGTCAACGCGCGCTCATGGTCTTTGCAGGATTGTTCCTGACTACAGCCTGTCTGGCGCAACGACTGCCTGCTGAAGAAGGTTTCTGGAGGATTTTTGAAACCAGCAAGAGTGCCCACAAGGCACTGGAATTTGAAGCCGTCGCTAAGACGCGTGATGTCAATATTTTCTTCAAAAACCGCAACCGACTGATCACGCCGCTAGGCCAAGGGCCGTTTCCCGCCGTAGTCTTGATGCCCTCGTGCGCGGGGGTCAACGAGGCATTGGAGGCGCGCGCCAATGAGCTGCTAGATGCCAATTTTGCGGTTCTGGTGGTCGATTCGTACAGGCCACGCGGCAAAATTTGGTCTGATTGCGCGTCCATGTTCCCGTCGGTACTGTTCGATGCATTTGACGCATTGCAGCATTTACATAAATCTGAGGCAGTGAACAAACAACGGATTTTTGTCGCGGGCTGGTCCAGCGGCGCTGCCGGTGCCCTGTTTTCGTCCAGCCCCAGCGGCTCGCAAGAACGCGGCGTTACCCTGCGCTTTCGAGCGGCTGTGAGCCATTACGCCAACTGCATGTACCAAGATGCACCCAACGCGGTGCCAGCCCCAGTGCTGCGCCGCGACACAGATCACCCGCTGTTGATGCTGATTGCAGAGACCGATGTGGCCGTCAGCAATTGTTTTCCGCTACTCGAAGAAATGAAGGCGACCAACAATCCCGTCGAGTGGCACGTGCTCAAGGGCGCGGCTCACCTCTGGGATCGTCCGGATGACAAACGCGGCAGCCGCAAGAACGGTTTTGGTCAGACCATTGTGTTGCGCTACAGCCCCGAGGCCACCCTAGACGCGACCCAACGCACTATCGAGTTTTTCAATCGCTTCAAGTAAAACTGGGTCGCGTTAAACACCGCAGTTCAGGACGCTTATTCAGCCCACGACGGTGATCTCGGGAGAGCCTGATTTCACCTCAAAGGTAGCCGAACTCCTGCCGAACCACCCACCCCGCTAGTCGCTCTGCTATGACCTATCCGGCCATGAAAAAAGCCCCACTCTCGAAAAAAAGTGGGGCTTACGCATCTGGTGGCCTGGGGCGGAATCGAACCACCGACACAAGGATTTTCAGTCCTCTGCTCTACCGACTGAGCTACCGGGCCAAGCCTTCCATTATATATCAGGGCTGCATGCTGCTCGCCTCATCAAAGCGTCACGTAGTACGCTTGCCTCGCGTGAGGTCAACACCCAACTGCTTCAGCTTACGATAGAGATGCGTGCGCTCCAGGCCGGTCTTTTCTGCCACACGGGTCATGGACCCGCCTTCCTTTGCAAGATGAAATTCAAAATACGCTTTTTCGAATTCATCCCTCGCATCACGCAAGGGCTTTTCGAGCAGAAAGCTCTGCGTGGCTTGAGGGCCGATCTCAACGGCAATCGGCAACGTACCGCCGGTCATGGCGGCTGCTACCGTCAGGTCAGCCGGGCTTACGACCATGCCAAGCGTGACCATCTTGCGGCCTGTAGATTTGGTCAGTCCCTGCTCAACGGCCTTAAGCAGCTTTTGCAGTGTGATGGGTTTTTCCAAAAACGCCATCGCACCTATTTTTGTAGCCTCTACAGCGGTGTCTATCGTTGCATGACCACTCATCATAATGACCGGCATGGTGAGCAGGCCACCAGACGACCACTCCTTGAGCAAGGTCACACCGTCCGTGTCAGGCATCCAGATGTCAAGTAACACCAGATCAGGCTTGCTGCGGTTGCGTGCGGCTCTGGCCTGCGCCGCGTTTTCAGCCAGTTCAACCTGATGCCCCTCGTCATTGAGGATTTCTGAGAGCAGGTTGCGTATCCCCAGTTCATCGTCGACCACCAGAATATTTGCCATGATTGAGTTGCTACCCTGCCGTTGTTACCGAATGTGTTGCTAGATCACAACCGCAAATGATAACGATACTTGCGCACCTTGCACGAGATCATTCACCACGCGATTGGAAATATCGACACGCGCACCGTGTTCATCGGCTATTTTCTTGACTACGGCCAAGCCCAGGCCGGTACCCTTGAGCTTGGTTGTGACGTAAGGCTCAAAGGCACGCTTGAGAATGTGCTCGGGGAAACCTGTGCCATTGTCACGCACACTCAGTCGCACACGGCCTGAAGTTTGAGCGTAGTCGGTCTTGATGGTCACTACACCTGATGGATTGCCCTCTTGCGCGTCCTGGGCGTTCTGTACGAGGTTATGAATCACTTGCCGTAATTGTTGGGCATCGCCTTGAATGCGTGGTGCCCGCATGTCAAGCTCGGTATTGATGCTGCCGCTGGCGCTGTCTCCAGCGTAGAGCTGCATCACCTCACCAATCAGTGCATTGAGATCGACCGGTTTAAGTTCAGCCGCCGGCAGGCGCGCGTAATCACGAAACTCGTTGACCAGTCGCTTCATCGCAGCGACCTGATCCACAATCGTTTTGACCGACTTGGTCAGCAAAGCTTGACCAGGCGCATCGAGCTTTCCGGCAAGTTTCATTTCAAGACGTTCAGCCGACAGCTGGATCGGTGTCAGCGGGTTTTTAATCTCATGCGCCAGACGTCGGGCGACTTCGCTCCAAGCCTTCGCACGCTGGGCGGAGACCATTTCAGAGACATCATCAAACACCAGCAAAAACTCTTCGGTGCCAGGCATTTTGGCACCGCGTACGATCAGTGTTATGGCGTTATCCGGGGCACCCGGCATGGCCGCATTCAATTCAAACGACTGCTGCCATTGCTGCTGGCCATGAGGCGCACCATGGCTGCTGTTTGCGTCACTGAGAAAGTCTGAAAACTGGGCCTGAACCTCCTTGGCGAAGCCCTCAAGACCAGGAATTTCAGCGAGCAATTTGCCATGCTGGGCTGCCAGCGGTGCGCGCAATATACGGGTGGCACCAGGGTTGCTGGACTGAATGCGGCCACGCACGTCCAGCACAATGACACCCGCCGTGAGGTTGTCCAGAATGGTCTGCAGGTTGGCCCGCGCTGCGTCAACCTGGCTCATGCTTTGCTGCACGGCAGAGCGCGCTTCCAGCAGTTGCTGCGTCATGTCGGCAAATGAACGGGTCAGGCCGCCCAGTTCATCCTTGCCTTGCAAGGCGGCTTTGGGGCTCAGGTCACCGAGTGCAACCTGCCGCATGCCTTCTGCCAGCAACAGCAATGGCTTGGCCAGTTGATTGCCCAGCAATACTGCCAGCAACACGGCACTGAACACTGCCAGAAACAAACTCAGCGTGAGGGTGCCTATGTACATTTTTCGCAGGCCGCCTCGCGCCAGCGCACGCACCTGGTATTCGCGGTTGGCCTCCTGCACGGCAATGGCATTGGCCACCACGGCTGCAGGAATGCTCTGGGTCACTTGCAAAAACCGCACCTCTCCCAGCAAGCCGACGTTGGGATTATTGATAACCGCAAGGGCCCTGATACGTGCCGTCTGAGGACTACCGGCGACAGCTGCCGTGCCGCTTGCAGGCTCGCCCGAGCCAGTCGCCACGACTTCGTCCAGGCCTTCTATTTGCGTGACCACACGCTGCGTTCTGGCGGCGCGAAATTGTTGCGCCGCCGGGCGTTCGGGGTTGATGGTGAAACGCGAATCACCGACGCTGGCAATGACCTGCCCAGCAGCACTCCAGAGCACAACATCTGTCGCAGACAGCTGATCGCGCATCCTGTCGAGCGCTAGGGCCGCCATGGCATCGGGCGTTTCTGCAATCTGGCTCGCGGCCTGCCGGGTTTTGTTGCCCAGATCAAGCGCCATGGCATCGAGCGTGGCGCGCCCCAGGTTAAGGCCAGCGTCAAGCGCACCCTCGACTTTCACATCAAACCAGCTCTCGATGGAGCGCGACACAAACTGGTAAGACACCACATAAATCATCAGGCCAGGCAGCAGCCCGACCAAGGCAAAAATGGCCGCCAGCTTGACCAGCAAGCGGCTGCCAAAGCGGCCCTGCTTCAAGCGCAGCAGCAGCCGCACACCAATCCAGCCAATCACCAGCAACAGCAGGGCCGCCACCACAATATTGAGAACCAACAAGCGCGCGTAATTGCGCTCGTAGAGCTCGCGGTTGCCGGTGGCCTGCGTGAGTAAAAACATCAGCACCAGGCTCAGGGCCACCATGACACCCGCGCCTATGCCCATCGTCCATTTAAACGTCGGACTGCTTTTCAGAGAAAACGCTTGGCCCTTCAAACTCACTTGTCGGCCTCTTTGACGGGTGGCACGACGGCTTTGGCTTTATCACCAGTTTGAGAAATGCCCTTGGGTGCGACTATCTGCAGGCGCTCACTGGCCTGTACCGCAATGTTCCAGTCCTTTTGCCCTGCAACGCCAATCTGAAAAGGCCTGGGCAGTTGCGACAGATCCAGCCGGAAGCGGAACTCAAACTTGTGTACAACATCCGGATCGACTTCCGCGTTGTTGGCAATCCGCCAGCGCGACAGGCGCTGCACCGCAGACAGTGCCTCGGGTAATGTATCGTAGTTCTGGTTAAGGGTGGCCCGCAGCCCGGCCGAATGGTTGCTAAGCCCGGTGACGATATTGACACGCCAGCGTTGCGTCAAGGGCTGAAAAGCCAGGCGTATGGTACGGGTTGCGCTGGCCACACGGCGATCCGTCCAGTACCAGCGATTTTGGTAAATGTCGGCTTCCACTACGAAAAACATGGGAATGCCTTTCATCAAGGCATCTTCAACCACAGGTGTCAGGTCAAACTCGACGAGGGCTGTCAGATAAACACCATCATAGTCGCGCTCGACTTTCAGCTGCGAGAGCTCGGCAGCCGACGCAGGTTGAACGCTGTGCGCCATCAAAAAGCACAGACCCAAGATGGCAAGGCAGCGCATCATGGTGTCAAGCGCCGTGCTTTTCAAGAAGTGCGTAATAAAAACCGTCATGCTCACGCAACAAATTGTCCGTGCAGACCGGGCTCCACGTGCTACTTTGGGGTAGTAAATGGCCCGGTGACGGCATTAAAAGAGCATCTGTGTGGTGCGCAAGAAACGTTTCTATCTGCTGCTCACCCTCCGCCCGGAACACCGAGCAGGTGCAATACAGCAGTCGCCCGCCAGCCTTGAGCAGCGGCCACAGCGTTTTGAGGAGATTAGCCTGAATGGCTGAGAGCTGTGCAATGTCTGTCGGCCTGCGCAGCCAGCGCACATCCGGATGCCGCCTGACGATACCTGATGCGGTACACGGCGCATCGAGCAGGATGCGGTCGTAAAGCTCACCATCCCACCAGTCGGCAGGCCTGGCTGCATCACCCACCTTGATGTCGGCTGCAAGGCCAAGGCGCTGCAGGTTCTGCGCAGTACGCTCGCAGCGGCTGGCGTCAATGTCGAGTGCTGTCACATCGCAGTCAGCCAGTTCCAGCAGATGCGCTGTTTTGCCGCCGGGCGCGGCGCAGGCATCCAGGATTTTCAGTTTGGCGCTACCCTTTAGTCCATCCAGCAGCAGCGGTGCGGCCAATTGCGCCGCCGCATCCTGCACTGAAAAATGACCTTCAGCAAAACCCGGAAGTTCTGTTACCGGACCTGCCAGAGCCAAAATAAGACCCTGGCCCTGCACCAGGGTCGCTTCAATATTGATAGCTCCCAGCGCCCGTAAATAGGCGGTTTGAGTCGTTTTTCGCTGGTTGATTCGCAGAATAAGTGGTGCTTTGGCGTTGTTGGCGTGCAAAATTTCTTGCCACTCTGCCGGATGGTCTTTGCGAACCCGGTCTATCCACCACTGAGGGTGATTCCAGACCGCTTGCGGATAGCCAGCAGTCACCTCCAGTAGCGCATCGCGCTGACGCAAAAACCGCCGCAGGCAACCGTTGATAAAGCTGGCTTGATGCGTCGTTGTCTCGCTGCGTTTGGCGGCTTCAACGGCCTGGTCGACCAGCGTGTGTGCGGTGTAGGGCGCATCTTCATCAGTGCAAATTAGGGCCAACGCGACGCACAACAAAGCGTCAGCTTCGGGCGGCGGCGGGCGCTTGGCGAGTTGCTGGCGAATCGCCTCAGCGCGGCCCAGCCAGCGCAGTGTATGAAAGCCAAGCGCCTGAACGCCAGGCCGCAGAACAGCGTCAACATCAAGCAGTGCCGCCGTCATGGACTGACCCTCACGCACGGCCATCAATAAAAAAGCCGCCCCCTGGAGCTGGCGCCACAGAGGGACTTGGGTTTGGTTGTCTTGCATGGATCCTGTGACGGCGACCCCTCGGAGGGCTCGCCGTTTCAAGCCGTCCGGAGGCGGACGGCGCTGCACCTATTAGACCAGCGTGGCAACCTGCCGGACTTTGGGAGACCGCTCAAACGAGGGTGTCGGCCCAGATGTTACGCGCCCAGTCCAGCGCGTAAATACCTTCCTGCTCGGTCCACCCGGAACTGACGCCACCCGAGCCCGCGACGGTCTTGAAGGTTTTCTCGGCGGCCACGTATTCATGCACGCTGGCCACGTGACTGCCGTTTTTGCTATCGCCAAAGCTGTAGCAGGTGTTGGTCAGCATGGGCGCGGGATTGACCTCCCAGCCCGACAACTGCGCCACGATGGCCGCCGCCGCCACCTTGCCGTGGTTGTTGGCCATGTGGCCGCTCTTGGGCATGGCCGGCGCGATCTGAATCGAGTCGCCGAGCACAAAAACGTCTTTCGCCACGGTGGACTCGAAGGTCTGGTAGTTAATGCCGCACCAGCGGTTGTTGGCCATGTTGTTCAGCCCCGTTTGCACGGCGATGGCGCCCGCGCGCATGGCCGGCAGCACATTGAGCACATTGGCCTTCACGTCATCCTGCACCTCGAACTTGATGACACCGGCTTTGGCATCCACCGCCGTGGCCATGTGCTGGCCACGGTACTCCAGCATGCCCTTGTACTGCTCGGCCCAGACTTTCTTGAACAACGGGCCCTTGGACGTCACGTCGGGGTTGGCATCCAGAATCAGCACCTTGCTGCGCGGTTTGACCGCCTTGAAGTAACCGGCAATCACCGAGGCGCGCTCATACGGGCCGGGCGGGCAGCGGTAAGGCGCTTCGGGAATGGTGATGGCGTAGACGCCGCCGTCGGGCATGGCTTCGAGTTGTTTTCTGAGTGCGACGGTCTCGACACCAGCCTTCCAGGCCTGCAAAATCTGCCCCGAGGCATTGGCTTGCTGTAGGCCTTCAACGCTGCCAAACATCAATTCAATGCCGGGCGACAGCACCAGTTTGTCGTAGGCGATACGGGCACCACCTGCAAGGGTGACGATTTTCTTGACCGTATCAATGGCGCTGGCGTAGTCCTTGACGAGGGTGATGCCATGGTGTCTAGACAAGCCTGTGTAGGGCGTGGTGATGTCACTCATCTGCTTGCTACCGGCCAACACCAGATTGGAAATGGGGCAGGAGACAAAGGCGGCTTGCGGCTCGATCAGCACCACGTCGATTTTGTAATCCGACAGCAGGCGCACGTATTTGGCTGCGGTGGCGCCGCCGTAACCACCGCCTATCACCACCACCTTGGCCTTGACCGGGATAGCGGTGGTGGCGCAGGCGCTCAGGCCCAGCAGGCTCAGGGCGGCGGAAGACTGGAGGAAGGAACGTCGTTGCATGATTTTTCTCCTCTTTTATTTCTTTTGTGCCGCAAAGTAGCCGGCGAGGACCTCGATCTGGGCATCGCTGTAGCCCTTGCTGATCTGGTGCATCACGGTGGCCGGCCGCGCGCCTGACTTGAAGGCCTTGAGCTGGGTCACGTGGTAATTTTTGTCCATCCCCGCAAGCGACGCCACGCTGGAGCCCGGCACGGCTTTGCCATCGGTGCCGTGGCAGTTGGCGCAGGGGGCGGCGAGGCTTCGGACATACAGCGCCTCTTTGCTGCCCGTTTGCGCCTGTGCCAGCGGGCACAGCGCTAAGCAGAGCAGTGACATGGCAAGGCGGGTGTTTACTTTGGCTTTGGTTCTCATAACTTCTCCTGACGGGTTTGGCTGTAGATAATCATTCAACACCAGATGCTAACAGCCTGTCGGGCTTAGGGGTCTTCTGTCGTTTGCAGCATGGCAGCGGGCTCAAAGCCAAACAGCATGGCCATCAGCAGCGCCGGGAACTGCCCCTGTGCCTGGTTGTAGTCGCGTACCGCATCGTTATAGGCCTGGCGGGCAAAGTTCACTTTGTTGTAGGTGCTGGCGATCTCCTCACTCAAATCTTTTATAACGCTATCGGTCTTCAGTCCGGGATACGCCCGTGCAGCCGCAAACAGGCGATCCAGGTCGCCATCAAGCGCCTGCCCGGCGCTGGTCAGCAGGGCTACCGCCTGCGCACTGGCCGGACGGCTGCGCACCGCATCGCTGGCGGTACGGGCCTGGTTGCGCGCGGCGGTCACGGCTTCCAGCAGATCCTGCTCATACCCAAGGTGTTTTTTAGCCGCCTCCACCAGATCGGCAATCAGGTCGTAGCGCCGCTTGAGCTGCACATCAATCTGGCCGAAAGCATTGGCAATCGTATTTTTAAGACGTATCAGCCGATTGTGCGCGCCCACGGCCCAGAACACAAGCAAAGCAAGAACAGCGATTGAAACCAGTGTGGTGGTGGTCATGCCGGGCTCCGGGCAAGACTTACTCAGCCGTAGCCCCATCCGCACCCGCCTCAACGGGCATGACAGCTTCAAGTTCAGCGGCTTCGGCTTCGGCGATGGCGCGGCGCTCAGCATCGTCCATCAGGTCTTTGGCTTTGCGGGCCTCGTGGTAGGCCATGCCGGTACCGGCAGGGATCAAACGGCCAACGATGACGTTTTCTTTCAGGCCGCGCAGCTCGTCGCGCTTGCCCATGATGGCAGCCTCGGTGAGCACGCGGGTGGTTTCTTGGAAGGAAGCCGCTGAAATAAACGAATCGGTCGACAGCGATGCCTTGGTAATACCGAGCAGCAGATTGGTGAAGGTTGCCGGGATTTTGCCTTCTGCGCGCAACGCGTCGTTGGCATCGAGAATGACCGAACGTTCGACCTGCTCACCAGCAATGTAGGTGGACTCACCCACGTCACCCACCACCACGCGGCGCAACATTTGGCGAACAATCACTTCAATGTGCTTGTCGTTGATCTTCACGCCCTGTAGGCGGTAAACGTCCTGCACTTCATCAACGATGTAGCGGGCCAGCTCTTCCATACCGAGCAAACGCAGAATGTCTTGCGGGTCGGCAGGGCCATCGACAATCGATTCGCCCTTGTTCACGACCTGGCCTTCGTGGACCAGAATATTCTTCTCTTTCGGCACCAGGTCTTCCCAGACCTTGCCTTCCGGGTCGGTGATTTGCAGGCGAATTTTGCCTTTGGTCTCTTTACCAAACGACACAGTACCGGTCATCTCGGCCAGCGTACCCTTGTCTTTCGGCGTGCGGGCTTCAAACAACTCGGCGACACGCGGCAGACCGCCGGTGATGTCGCGGGTTTTCTGGCCTTCGACCGGAATCCGCGCCAGCACTTCGCCGGGGCCGACATCCTGACCATCACGCACCTGAACCAGTGCGCCGATCTGGAAGCCAATCGTCACCGAATGATCGGTACCGGGGATCTTGACTTCGTTGCCGCTCGCGTTGATCAGCTTGACCCGGGGCAGACCCGCCTTGGTCGAGCCGCGACGCTTCGGATCGATCACCACCAAGGTGGACAGACCGGTCACTTCGTCGAGCTGCTTGGCAACCGTGACACCTTCTTCGACGTTCTCGAACAGCGTCTTGCCCGCGAACTCGGTGATGATGGGGCGGGTCAGCGGGTCCCAGTTGGCGAGGATGGCACCAGCCTTGATTTGCTGGTCAGCCTTGACCGCCAGTATTGCGCCGTACGGCACCTTGTGACGCTCACGCTCACGGCCATGCTCGTCATGGATGACGATCTCACCGGAGCGGGCAATGACGACCAAGTCGCCCTTGCTGTTGGTCACATAACGCATAGGTGCATTGAAACCGATCACGCCGTTGGACTTGGCCTCAACACTGGAGGCGATGGCTGCGCGCGATGCGGCACCACCGATGTGGAAGGTGCGCATCGTCAGCTGCGTGCCTGGCTCGCCAATCGACTGGGCGGCAATAATGCCGACCGCTTCGCCGATGTTGATGAGACCGCCGCGACCCAAATCGCGGCCATAGCACTTAGCGCACAGGCCAAAGCGGGTTTCGCAGTTCAATGCGGTACGCACCTTGACTTCGTCGACACCAGCCAGTTCAAGCTCTTCGATCAGGTCTTCGTCCAGCATGATGCCGGCTTTGGCCAGTACCGAGCGGTTTTCGGGGTGCAGGATGTCCTCGACCGCAGTGCGGCCGAGGATGCGGTCGCGCAGCGATTCAATGACTTCACCACCCTCGACAATGGCGCGCATGACAGAACCGTTTTGCGTGCCGCAGTCGTCTTCGATCACCACCAGGTCCTGCACCACGTCGCACAAACGGCGGGTCAGGTAACCGGAGTTGGCGGTTTTAAGTGCCGTGTCAGCCAAGCCTTTACGTGCACCGTGGGTGGAGATGAAGTACTCCAGCACGTTCAGGCCTTCGCGGAAGTTGGCCAAGATGGGGGTTTCAATGATGGAGCCGTCAGGCTTGGCCATCAAACCGCGCATACCAGCGACCTGACGAATCTGCGCTGCAGAACCGCGGGCACCGGAGTCGGCCATCATGTAGATGGAATTGAAGGACTCCTGTTCGACTTCCTTGCCGTGGCGGTCAAGCACGCGCTCTTTGGAGAGCTGGGCCATCATCACCTTGGACACTTCGTCACCAGCCTTGCCCCAGATATCGACCACCTTGTTGTAACGCTCACCGGAAGTCACCAGACCCGAGAGATATTGCTGCTCGATCTCTTTGACTTCTTTTTGGGCTCTAGCAATGATGCTCGGCTTTTCTTTCGGGATCAGCATGTCGTCGATACAGATCGAAATACCGGCCTTGGTCGCCAGGCGGAAGCCCGACTGCAACAGCTTGTCGGCAAACACCACGGTCTCTTTCAATCCGCATTTACGGAAAGACACGTTGATGAGCTTGGAGATTTCCTTCTTCTTCAAGGCCTTGTTGAGGTTGGAGAAAGGCAAACCCTTGGGCAGAATTTCAGACAGCAGCGCACGGCCACCGGTGGTTTCCCACAGCTTGGTCGATGGCAC
The DNA here is from genome assembly GCA_038902795.1 of Polaromonas sp. GTDB lineage: Bacteria > Pseudomonadota > Gammaproteobacteria > Burkholderiales > Burkholderiaceae_C > Polaromonas. Next base: position 11,728 of record JBCKNJ010000034.1, read on the forward strand.
AAACTCGCCCGTGGCCTTGTCCTTGGTGTACTCGGTCAGGCGCACGTTGATACGGGCGTTCAGGTCGAGCTCACCCGCGTCAAAGGCGCGGCGGACTTCGCCGGTGTCGGAGAACACCAGGCCTTCGCCCTTGCCGTTGGTACGCTCGCGGGTCGTGTAATAAAGACCCAGCACCACGTCTTGCGACGGAACGATGGAAGGCTCGCCATTGGCCGGGAACAAAATATTGTTCGAAGCCAGCATCAGCGTGCGGCATTCCATCTGCGCTTCCACCGACAGCGGCACGTGAACCGCCATCTGGTCACCGTCGAAGTCGGCGTTGAAAGCCGAGCAGACGAGCGGGTGCAGCTGGATCGCCTTGCCTTCGATCAGGATGGGTTCAAAAGCCTGGATGCCCAAACGGTGCAGCGTAGGCGCACGGTTGAGCATCACCGGGTGCTCCTTGATGACCTCTTCCAGAATGTCCCACACCACGGCGGAGCCGGATTCGACTTCTTTCTTCGCCGCCTTGATGGTCGTGGCAATGCCACGCACTTCGAGCTGTGCAAAGATGAAGGGCTTGAACAGTTCCAGCGCCATCAGCTTTGGCAAGCCGCACTGGTGCAGCTTGAGCGTTGGGCCGACGGTGATGACTGAACGGCCGGAATAGTCGACACGTTTGCCCAGCAAGTTCTGGCGGAAACGGCCTGACTTGCCTTTAATCATGTCGGCGAGTGACTTCAGTGCGCGCTTGTTGGCACCCGTCATGGCTTTGCCACGACGCCCGTTGTCGAGCAGCGAATCAACCGCTTCTTGCAACATGCGCTTTTCATTGCGGGCAATGATCTCGGGCGCTTTCAGTTCCAGCAAACGGCGCAGGCGGCTGTTGCGGTTGATAACGCGGCGATAAAGATCGTTCAGGTCGGAGGTCGCAAAGCGGCCACCGTCGAGCGGCACCAGCGGACGCAGGTCCGGCGGCAGCACGGGCAGCACGTCCAGCACCATCCAGTGCGGCTTGATGCCGGATTTCTTGAATCCTTCCATCAATTTCAAGCGCTTGGCGTTTTTCTTGATCTTGATTTCGGAGCCGGTCAGGTCATTGCGCAACTTGTCGATTTCGTCGTCAAGAACTAGTCCTTCGAGCAAGTCCTTGATGCCCTCGGCACCCATCTTGGCGGTGAACTCGTCGCCGTGTTCCTTGTGCTTGGCATCAAAGTCGTCTTCCGACATGATGCTGAACTTCTTCAGCGGGGTCATGCCAGGGTCAGTCACGACATAGGCTTCAAAGTACAGCACACGCTCGATGTCGCGCAGCGTCATGTCGAGCACCAGACCCAGACGCGACGGCAGCGACTTCAAAAACCAGATGTGCGCGCACGGTGCGGCCAGGTCGATGTGACCCATGCGCTCGCGGCGAACCTTGGTCTGCGTGACTTCAACGCCGCACTTCTCGCAGATGACACCACGGTGCTTGAGACGCTTGTACTTGCCGCACAGGCATTCGTAGTCCTTGACGGGGCCAAAAATCTTGGCGCAAAAAAGGCCGTCGCGCTCTGGTTTGAAAGTGCGGTAGTTAATGGTTTCAGGCTTTTTGACTTCACCGAAAGACCATGAACGGATCTTCTCGGGCGAAGCCATGCCGATCTTGATAGCATTGAAATGCGCATCCGGCGTGAATTGCTTGAACAGGTCGAGTAATGATTTCATGTTTTAAATCCTTTTCTTTGCCTGTGATTAAGAACGCTCAAGCTCGATGTCGATGCCCAGCGAACGAATCTCTTTGACCAGCACGTTGAACGACTCGGGCATACCTGCCGTGATCGCGTGCTCGCCCTTGACGATGCTCTCATAGACCTTGGTACGGCCCTGCACGTCGTCGGACTTGACAGTAAGCATCTCTTGCAGCGTGTAGGCCGCGCCGTAAGCTTCCAGCGCCCAGACCTCCATCTCGCCGAAACGCTGTCCGCCGAACTGCGCCTTGCCGCCCAGCGGCTGCTGCGTGACCAGCGAGTAAGGGCCAGTCGAACGGGCATGCATCTTGTCGTCCACCAGATGGTGAAGCTTCAGGAAGTGCATGTAGCCGACGGTGGTGGTGCGCTCAAACGCATCGCCGGTGCAGCCGTCATACAGCTGGGCCTGGGTACGCGTGGCTGTGAGACCTTTCAGCTTGGCAACATCATCCGGGTAAGCCAGTTGCAGCATGCCCATGATCTCGGCTTCTGAAGCGCCGTCGAACACAGGAGTTGCAAACGGCACACCGCCCGTCAGGTTGCTGGCCATCTCAAGAATGTCGGCATCCGACAGCTTGGCCAAGTCTTCCACGCGGCCCGACTTGTTGTAGATGGTGTCCATGAACTTGCGCATCTCGGAGATCTTGCTTTCGGCCTGCAACATGTCACCGATACGCTGGCCTAGGCCTTTTGCCGCCCAGCCTAGATGCACTTCAAGCACCTGCCCGACGTTCATGCGCGAAGGTACGCCCAGCGGGTTCAGCACGATGTCGCACGGCGTACCGTCGGCCATGTGCGGCATGTCTTCGACCGGAACGATCTTGGACACGACACCCTTGTTGCCGTGGCGGCCAGCCATCTTGTCACCTGGCTGCAGACGGCGCTTGACGGCCAGGTAAACCTTGACCATCTTGAGCACGCCCGCTGGCAACTCGTCGCCCTGCGTCAATTTTTTGCGCTTTTCTTCGAAAGACAAATCGAAACTGTGGCGCGTCTGCTCCATCGAGTTCTTGATGCTTTCAAGCTGTGAAGCGACTTCGTCAGCCGCAGGACGGATGTCGAACCAGTGGTACTTCTCGACATCGGCCAAGTAAGCCTTGTCGATCTTCGTGCCCTTGGCCAACTTTTTGGGACCACCGTTGGCGACCTTGCCATTGAGGAGTTTTTCGATACGGTCAAACGCATCGGCTTCCACAATGCGCAGTTGGTCGTTCAGGTCCAGCCGGTAGCGCTTCAGTTCGTCGTCAATGATCTGCTGGGCACGCTTGTCGCGCACGATGCCTTCACGGGTAAAGACCTGCACGTCGATGACGGTGCCCTGCGAGCCCTGGCTGACGCGCAGCGAGGTGTCTTTTACATCGCTGGCTTTTTCGCCGAAGATGGCGCGCAGCAGTTTTTCTTCCGGTGTCAGCGTGGTCTCGCCTTTTGGCGTGATCTTGCCGACCAGTGTGTCGCCCGGCTGGACTTCAGCACCGACATAAATAATGCCGGTCTCGTCAAGACGGTTGAGCTGGTGCTCGGACAGGTTGGGAATGTCGCGCGTGATCTCTTCGCAGCCCAGCTTGGTGTCACGGGCCATGACGACGAGTTCTTCGATGTGAATCGAGGTGTAGCGGTCTTCGGCCACTACACGCTCGGAAATCAGGATCGAATCCTCGAAGTTATAGCCGTTCCAGGGCATGAAGGCGATCAGCATGTTCTGGCCAATGGCAATTTCGCCCAGGTCGGTTGATGCGCCGTCGGCAATCACGTCACCCTTGGCCAGCTTGTCACCCATCTTGACGATGGGACGCTGGTGAATATTGGTGTTCTGGTTGGAGCGCTGGTACTTGATGAGGCTGTAGATGTCCACACCGACTTCGCCAGCCAGGGCTTCTGCGTCATTGACGCGAACCACGATACGGGTCGCATCAACGTAGTCCACCACACCACCGCGGGTAGCGGTGACGACAGTACCCGAATCGACCGCAGCAACGCGCTCGATACCGGTACCCACCAGTGGCTTTTCGGGGCGCAGCACAGGCACGGCCTGGCGCGACATGTTGGCACCCATCAGTGCGCGGTTGGCATCGTCGTGCTCCAGGAAAGGAACCAGCGAAGCGGCAACCGACACGATCTGCGCAGGCGACACGTCCATGTACTGCACGCGCTCGGCTCCGACCAGAACGGACTCGCCGTTTTCACGGGCCGACACGAGGTCACCCGTCAGCCGGCCTTCCTTGTCCAGCGCGGCATTGGCCTGGGCAATCACGTACTTGCCCTCTTCGATAGCCGACAGGTAGTCGATCTGCATCGTGACCTTGCTATCCACCACACGGCGGTACGGCGTTTCAATAAAACCGTATTCGTTGAGGCGGGCATACAAAGCCAGCGAGTTGATCAGGCCAATGTTCGGGCCTTCAGGCGTTTCAATCGGGCAAACGCGGCCGTAATGGGTCACGTGCACGTCACGCACTTCAAAACCTGCGCGCTCGCGGGTCAAACCACCGGGGCCAAGGGCCGAAACACGGCGCTTGTGGGTGATCTCGGCCAGCGGGTTGGTCTGGTCCATGAACTGCGACAGCTGCGAGGCACCGAAGAATTCCTTCAGGGCAGCCGAAATCGGCTTGCTGTTGATGAGGTCATGCGGCATCAGGGGCTCTTGCTCGGCCTGGCCCAGACGCTCTTTCACGGCTTTTTGAATACGTGCCAGACCGGTACGGTACTGGTTTTCAGCCAGTTCGCCAACGCAACGCACACGGCGGTTGCCGAGGTGGTCGATGTCATCGACTTCGCCGTTGCCGTTGCGCAGATCAACCAGGATCTTGACGACCGTGAGGATGTCCTCGTTGGTCATCACCATAGGACCGGCGGACGAATCGCGGCCTACTCTGGCGTTGAACTTCATGCGGCCAACTTTGGACAGGTCGTAGGTGTCCGGGTTGTAGAACAGGCGCTGGAACAGGGCCTGCACTGCGTCTTCGGTTGGCGGCTCGCCAGGACGCATCATGCGGTAAATCTGAACGCGCGCTGCAAACTCGTCAGCCGTCTCGTCAGAGCGCAGGGTTTGCGAAATGTACGAGCCTTGGTCAAGCTCATTGGTGTACAGCACTTGCAGATCATGCACGCCAGAGGTGCGCAGTTTTTTCAGTAAGACTTCTGTCAACTCATCATTGGCCTTGGCGATGATTTCACCGGTTTCAGCGTCAACAATGTTCTTGGCGACCACCCGGCCAACCAGAAAGTCTTCAGGCACGCTGATGCTGCTGGTACCGCTTTCCTCGAGTTCGCGGGTATGGCGAACCGTGATGCGCTTGTCTTTTGCAACCACAACCTTGCCGACCTTGTTGGTGATGTCAAAACGGGCGACTTCACCGCGCATGCGCTCGGCGACGAATTCCATCTGCGCACCACTGTCCATCAGGCGGAAGTGGTCGAACACAAAGAAGTTGGCCAGGATGGATTCATGGTTCAGACCAATGGCCTTGAGCAGAATCGTGACCGGCATCTTGCGGCGGCGGTCAACACGAAAGTACAAAATGTCCTTCGGGTCAAACTCGAAGTCAAGCCATGAGCCGCGGTAAGGGATGATGCGGGCCGAAAACAGCAACTTACCCGAGCTGTGGGTCTTGCCCTTGTCGTGTTCAAAGAACACGCCTGGCGAACGATGCAGCTGGGACACGATGACACGCTCGGTGCCATTGATGACGAAGGATCCCTTGTCGGTCATGAGCGGAACTTCGCCCATGTAAACCTCTTGCTCTTTAACTTCTTTAACCACCTTGGACTGCGATGTCGATGACTCACGGTCATAAATGATCAGCTGAACTTTGGCGCGCACGGCTGACGCGAATGTCAGGCCACGGATCTGGCATTCACGCACATCAAATCCGGGCTTGGCCAGGTTGTATTCGAGAAACTTCATCTCGACAAAACCGTTGTGTGAGACGATCGGGAAGGCGCTTTCAAACGCCGCCTGAAGACCTTCTACGGTGCGCTTTTGAGGTGCGCGATCAGCTTGCAAAAATGCGATGTACGCGTCTTTCTGCATCTGAAGTAAATAAGGAATAGTCAATACACTTTCGCGTTTACCGAAGCTTTTGCGGATGCGTTTGCGTTCGGTGTAGCTATAGCTTGAAGTTAGGGCCATGAGTTCTCCGCGTTGATGGGCTCTGGGACTCTTCAATATCTACATACACAACGTATGTAGACACTCTTGGTGGTTGGCCACTACCAACCATGGCGGACAGCGACGCATTGCACGTCACCCGAACCAAGGCGTTTTCTGCAGTCTGGGGCAGAAAACACAGGAAAACAGACGATTTAACCTGCTTTCCTGTGCATTCCTTGAAGCAGCTGGAAGCCCGTTTTCGAACTTCCAGCCTTCGCAAACACAAGCAATTACTTGAGTTCGACTTTCGCGCCAGCGTCTTCGAGCTTTTTCTTGGCAGCTTCAGCATCAGCCTTGGAGATGCCTTCCTTGACGTTCTTCGGAGCGCCATCCACCAGGTCTTTGGCTTCTTTCAAACCAAGGCCAGTAATTTCCCGAACGGCTTTAATAACCTGTACCTTGTTAGCACCAACTTCGAGCAACACGACGTTGAATTCAGTCTTTTCTTCAACCACGGCAGCGGTGACGCCACCGGCTGCAGGTGCCGACATGGCAGCTGCGCTTACGCCAAATTTCTCTTCGATGGCTTTCACCAATTCGTTGAGTTCCATGACCGTCATGCTGTCCAGCGAGGTCAGAAATGCGTCTTTATCGAATGCCATTTTTTGATTCCTAAAAATTTATCTATTAACAGTTGAGGCGCAAAAGGTGCGCCGCGAGGTCTATCTTTTACGCTACTACCGCTTCTGTTGCGACTTCGGCAGGAGCTGAATCGCCGCCACCTTTTTTCGCTGCCAACGCGCCCAGCACAACGGCCATACGCGAGATTGGCGACATCAGCAAGCCACACAACTGCGCCAGCAAAACTTCTTTCGAAGGAATGTTAGCCAATTGCTTAACGCCGTTCACGTCCAGGGTTTTTCCGGCAAATACACCACCACGAATCACCAATTTGTCATTGGTTTTCGCGAAGTCAGCAACCACTTTCGCGGCTGCTACTGGATCAATGGAAAAGCCATAGATCAGCGGCCCAGTCATCTGGTCGGACACAACGTCGAATGCACTACCAGCTACAGCACGGCGAGCCAAAGTGTTTTTTAGAACACTCAGGGTCACGCCATTGCCCCTGGCTTGACTGCGCAGACGGGTCATGTCAGCGACCGTGATGCCACGGTATTCCGCCAGCACGAGCGTTTGAGCTTTAGCTGCGAGGCCGCTCACTTCATCAATGACGGCTTGTTTCTCACTGCGATTGAGACTCAAGGTCTACTCCTTAAAAATGTGCTTTCCGGTTTCCTGGTCACTTATCACAACCAGATCGCCATCAAACACGCTCATGTTCAGCGACCAACTGTTTTTTAGATTTTTTTCAAAACCATTCAAGCAGCGGGTGCACCATCTGCGTTGGCCGGCTCCCGAAGAAGCCAATTAAGGGTTTTTGGCGTCTGACCCCAATAACCCACCAACGGTCTTGGATGGCCTGACGGAGCGCTAACCCCGACAGCCCACCACTTCTTGAGCAACCCCTGCGGATTACTCAAATTTTCCAATCAACCAGCGATGGTTTGCGTGTCGACGCGAACGCCCACACCCATCGTCGAAGACACTGCCACCTTACGCAGGTACACGCCCTTGCTTGACGCAGGCTTGGCTTTAACCAGCGCATCGATCAATGCAGCCAGGTTGCCCTGCAACTTGTCCGTGTCAAACGAACGGCGGCCAATCGTGCCGTGAACAATACCGGCTTTG
>JBCKNJ010000035.1:0-18729 GCA_038902795.1 Polaromonas sp.
GCGTGGTTCAAAACCGGGTAACACTTTTCAGTGGAACCTAAACCACCAACCTGTAGCGGGGTAGTGCCGTTTGAAGCGGACGGCGACCCATAGTGGACACTTGCGCCTTTTGCCGTGAAGCGAGTACCCGATGAATAACCCACAGCGCGTAGCAGCCAACCTGCCAGCCAACGAGCGCAAGGGCCTTGCCTTCTTGTCGCTGACAAAGATCGCACAGGTCACGCAACTGGCTGACCAGCAGGGAGTCAGCCGACAATTCGTTTACCGGCAAAAGCCCAAGGCAGAGCAAGCAATTGATCAAGCGTTCGCAGATTCATTAGCCGGTGTTACCCAAAAACAGCACTTTTTGAACCACGCCGATTCTTAGAGAATAAAGGATATTGATCTGAAAATGGAATTACACCGCAGTGGTTTCAAGCTGCTCGGTCAATTCCAGCCAGCGTTCTTCCAGTGTGCCTATTTCGTTTTCGATGGCTTTAAGGCGCTTGCCGGTCTGGGCGATTTCGTTGGCTGATTTTGTTGTGGTCAGCAGGGTTTCCAGGCCGCTTTTTTCGTTACCGAGCGCCTGCATTTTTTGGTCGATTTTTTCCAGTTCCTTACGCAAAGGCTTGCTGGCCTCCGATTGCTGCTGGCGGCGTTGTGATTCGAGCTTTTTTTGCTCCGGCCTGCTCTGGGAGGTCGTTTTCAGGGCTTTTTTACCTTCAAAAGAGGCTAAAACGTCGTGTTTATGAGCCTGACCAGCTACTGATTTAATAGCATCAGACTTTGCTTCTTCGCGCTGGCGTTTGGCATGATCCAGCAAATATTTTTGATAGTCATCAAGGTCGCCGTCAAACGGCGCAACGCCACCTTGCGAGACCATCCAGAACTCGTCACACACGGCGCGCAGCAGGGCGCGGTCGTGGCTGACCAGCATGACCGTGCCTTCAAACTCATTGAGCGCCATCGACAGTGCCTCGCGCGTGGCCAAGTCTAGGTGGTTGGTCGGCTCGTCAAGCAGCAGCAGGTTGGGGCGCTGCCAGACAATCATGCACAGCACCAGCCGCGCTTTCTCGCCGCCGCTCATGCTGCCGACGGACTGCTTGACCATGTTGCCGCTGAAATTGAAGTTGCCCAGAAAGCTGCGCAAGTCCTGCTCGCGCGTCGGCTGGTTGCCCATCTTGCCGGCAGCGCTGACTTCTTTCACCAGCCGGATCATGTGCTCCAGCGGGTTGTCCGCCGGGCGCAGTACGTCGAGCTCCTGCTGGGCGAAGTAGCCGATGTTCAGACCCTTGCCTTCAATCATCTCGCCGCTAATCGGTAGCAGGGCGCGTGCCACCGTCTTGACCAGCGTTGATTTGCCCTGGCCGTTGGCGCCCAGAATGCCGATGCGCTGGCCCGCCAGTACCGATTTGCTGACGTTCTGCACAATGACTGTTGGTGGCGTGCCTTTAGGCGAGCCTTCCAGCGCCGGGTAGCCGAAGTAGACGTTCTGCATCGACAGCATCGGGTTCGGCAGGTTGGCGGGTTCCTTGAACTCGAAGGTGAAGTCGGCTTCGGCCAGCAATGGCGCAATCTTTTCCATGCGATCCAGCGCCTTGATGCGGCTTTGTGCCTGCTTGGCCTTACTGGCTTTGGCCTTGAAGCGGGCGATGAATTTTTGCAGGTGGGCAATCTTGTCCTGCTGCTTGGAGTAAGCGCCTTGCTGCAGTGCCATCTGCTCGGCGCGCAGGTCTTCGAACTTGCTGTAGTTGCCACTATAGCGCGTGAGCTTGGCGCTTTCGATATGCACGGTTACATCGGTCACGGTATCTAAAAACTCCCGGTCATGGCTGATGACCAGCATGGTGCCCTGATAGCGTTTGAGCCAGGCCTCCAGCCAGACCAGTGCGTCCAAGTCCAGGTGATTGGTAGGTTCATCCAGCAGCAGCAAATCCGACGGGCACAGCAGCGCGCGCGCCAGTTGCAGCCGCATACGCCAGCCGCCTGAAAAACTGTTGACCGGACTGGCAAGCTCGCTGACCTTGAAACCGAGGCCCAAAATCAGCGCCTGTGCGCGTGCCTGCGCATCGTGCGCGCCGCAGTCGTACAGATCCATATAGGCGTGCGCCATGCGGTCGCCGTCGCCGCTGGCCTCGGATGCTTCAACCTCGGTTTGTGCCGCCAGCAGCACCACGTCGCCTTCGATCACGTAGTCGGTCGCGCTTTGCTCGGTCTCGGGCATGTCCTGGGCGACCTGGGCTAGGCGCCATTGCGTGGGGATGGAGAATTCGCCAGCGTCTTCATGCAGCGTGCCGTTGAGCATGGCAAACAGCGAAGACTTGCCCGCGCCGTTGCGCCCGACCAAGCCAATGTTTTCGCCGGGATTGATGCTGATAGACGCGCTATCGAGAATCACTTTGGCAGCGCGACGCAACACCACATTTTTAAGGGTAATCATTTAATGCAGACGAGCTGTTGGCGCGTGAGAAGCAAAACCTGCTCAGGGCCGGCGCTGGTCTCAAACCACAGGGGTTTAAGGCCCGGGAAGGCGCGCTCAAAATTTGCGCGCTGATTGCCTATTTCCAGCACCAATACGGCATTTTCGCTCATGTGGCTTGCAGCCGTTAGAAAAAGGCTTCGGATAAAGTCCATGCCGTCCGCGCCGCCGGCCAGCGCGAGTGTCGGTTCGGCCAGAAATTCTGCCGGCAGGGCGGCCATGGTTTGGGCATTCACATAGGGCGGGTTGCACAGGATCAGGTCATAAGGTCCGCTACAGGCCGCCAGGCCATCGGCCTGTAGCAGCGTGATGCGGCTGTCAAGGGCATGTTTATCTACGTTGATGCGCGCCACCTCCAGCGCGTCCAGGCTGATGTCCGCCGCGTCGACAATGACATCGGGCCAGGCCATCGCCGCCAGTACGGCCAGGCTGCCGTTGCCGGTACACAAATCGAGCACATGGCGGGTGTCTTCGTTCAGCCATGGGTCAATGCTTTCATCGCTTATCAATTCAGCAATGAACGAGCGCGGAATGATGCTGCGCTCGTCAACATAAAACGCAACGCCTTGCAGCCAGGCCTCGTTCGTCAGGTAGGCCAGCGGCTTGCGGGTATTGATGCGTGCCCCTAAAAGCGTAGCTGCTCGTGTCCGTTCTTCGGGCGCTACAGGCCTTTTTGCCACTGAATCAAGGTCATCTAACGGTAATTGAAGGCTCCACAGCACCAGCCATGCCGCTTCGTCAAAAGCGTTGAGTGTGCCGTGACCAAAACCGTCTGCAAGGTTCAAGCCGGCCTGCTCAAGCGCCCGGGCGGTTTGCTCAATCAGCTCCATGACTGACAGCGAGGCATCTAACAGCGGAGCAGGACTCAATGCTTGACATCCAGCGTGATTTCGGTAAACGAAGGTTCGTCGTCGGGGTCTTCTTCTGGCTCGGCTGCTTTGGCAGCAACATTGAAGTCGTTTTCAAGCCGCCACATCAAATTGGTCGGCGAGTCGGCGTGCAGAATGCCTTCCTTGCGGGTGACGGTGCCGTTGGCGATCAGTTTGGCGATGTCCTGCTCAAAAGTCTGCGAGCCCTCGGCCATGGATTTTTCCATCGCCTCCTTGATGCCTGAGAAGTCACCTTTTTCAATCAGATCGGCAATCAGTTTGGTAATGAGCATGACCTCCACCGCCGGGGAGCGCCCGCCCGTCTGGTTGAGCAGCAGGCGCTGTGACACAATCGCCTTCATGACGGCGGCCAGATCGCCCAGCATCGTAGTGCGGACTTCGACCGGGTAAAAACTCAGGATGCGATTCAGCGCCTGGTAGCTGTTGTTGGCGTGCATGGTGGCCAGGCACAAATGGCCCGACTGGGCATAGGCAATGGCGGCTGACATGGTTTCACGGTCACGGATCTCGCCAATCAAGATCACATCCGGTGCCTGGCGCAAGGCGTTTTTAAGCGCCACTGCAAACGTCTCGGTGTCGGTGCCGACCTCGCGCTGGTTGACGACTGATTTTTTATTCGTGAAGATGAACTCGATCGGGTCTTCAATCGTGAGGATGTGGCCAAACGTGGTCGCGTTGCGGTGGTCCATCATGGCGGCCAGTGTGGTGCTTTTGCCAGCGCTCGTTGCGCCCACCATCAACAGCAGGCCACGCTTTTCCATGATCAGACTCGCCAGGATGGGCGGCACATTCAGGCTTTCAAGTGGCGGGATTTCGCTGGGCACAAAGTGTATGACGGCGGCATAGCTGCCGCGCTGCCTGAAGCCGCTGATACGAAAGTTGCCAACTCCCGAGATCGGCAGCGCCATGTTCAGTTCGCCAAATTTCTTCAGCTCTTCAACGCGCTCTGGCGGCAACACTTCGGCCAGCAAATTAAGCGGTGCTTCGGGGGGCAGCACCTGGCTGTTGATGGGCAGCGCCTGTCCGTTGATTTTCATCAGGACCGGGGAGTGGGCCGACAGATAAACGTCCGAGGCTTTTTTATCGGCCATCAAACGCAAAATTCTTTCCATCGTGTCCATCGTGTCCATGGTGTTGCTCATAGTCGCTGTCCGTTCAGGTTTCGATTGGGAGGTTTTGTTCAGTCTCTGAGCAGGTCGTTCAGGCTCGTTGTCGCACGGGTTTTTGCGTCAACTTTTTTCACGATGACGGCGCAATACATGCTGTACTTGCCGCCAGCTTTTGGCAGGTTGCCCGACACAACGACCGAGCCGGCAGGAATGCGGCCATACGTCACGGTGTCCAGCTCGCGGTCATAAATCGGTGTGCTCTGGCCGATGTAAACGCCCATCGAAATCACCGAGTTTTCTTCAACAATCACGCCCTCAACCACTTCAGAGCGCGCGCCGATAAAGCAGTTGTCTTCAATGATGGTCGGGTTAGCCTGCATGGGCTCGAGCACGCCGCCGATGCCGACGCCACCAGACAGGTGCACGTTCTTGCCGATCTGGGCACACGAGCCGACCGCAGCCCAGGTATCGACCATCGTGCCTTCATCCACATAGGCACCGATGTTGACGTAGCTGGGCATCAGGATGGCACCCTTGGCGATAAAGCTGCCACGCCGCGCAACGGCGGGCGGCACCACGCGGATGCCGGTTGCGCGCATCTCGGCTTCGCTCAGGTGTGAGAATTTGGTTTTGACCTTGTCGAAAAAGCTGAGGTCGCCAGCCCGCATCAATTCGTTGTCATGCAGGCGAAAACTCAGCAACACGGCCTTTTTGATCCACTGGTGGGTCGTCCACACACCAACGCTTACGCGTGTGGCAACACGCAGCGTGCCGTTGTTGAGCTGGCTGATGGTTTGCTCAACGGCATCCAGAATGTCTTTGGGTGCAGTGGCGGGTGAGAGTTTGGCCCGGTCTTCCCAGGCGGCATCTATGGTGGCTTGAAGGTTCGTGTTGTCTTGTGTCATGAGATTGGTATTGAAAGAGTGGAAATTATTTTGATTGAATGAATTGAACGATCCGCGCTGCGGCCTCTACGCATTCGGCGGTTTCTGCCACCAGCGCCATGCGGATTCGCCCCGCACCGGGGTTGCTGCCACGGGCATCTCTGGCCAGGTAGCTACCCGGTAAAACCACCACATTGTAAAGAGCGAAGAGTTCGCGCGAGAAGTCGGCATCGAGGCCTTTGAACGCAGCCGGAATAGCCGCCCACAAATAAAAGCCTGCATCGGGCAAGGCCACGTCCATCACAGCGGACAGCATGGGCGTGACGGCTGCAAATTTTTCGCGGTACAGCGCGCGGTTGGCCACAACGTGCTCCTCATCAGCCCAGGCCGCCACGCTGGCCGCCTGCACGATGGGGCTCATGGCGCTGCCGTGGTAGGTGCGGTAGAGCAAAAACGGTTTGATAAGCGCTGCATCACCGGCTACAAAACCGCTGCGCAGGCCGGGCACGTTGCTGCGCTTGGACAGGCTGGTAAACGCCATCAAATTTTTAAAGTCGCCACGGCCCAATTTTGTAGCCGCCTCTAAACTGCCGAGTGGCGGCTCGTCTCTGAAATAAATCTCGCTATAGCACTCGTCCGAGGCAATCACAAAACCATGGCGGTCGCTCAAGTCAAACAGCCTCTTCCACTCGGCCAAATCCATCACCGCGCCCGCCGGATTGCCGGGCGAGCAGACAAACACCAGTTGCATCTTGGCCCAAACGTCAGGTGGTACGCTGGCCCAGTCCAGCGCGAAGTTGCGTTTTGCGTCGCTGGCCACAAACCACGGCGCGGCACCAGCCAGCAGCGCCGCGCCTTCGTAGATTTGATAAAACGGGTTGGGACAAAGGACGGTAGCCCCCGGTTTGTTCGGGTCAATCACCGTTTGCGCTAATGCAAACAGCGCCTCACGTGAGCCATTGACGGGCAATATCTGCGTCGCAGGGTCAACCGTGAGTGCATAGCGCCGCTTCAACCAGTCGCTGATGGTCTGGCGCAGCTTTGGTTCACCCTGCGTGCCAGGATAGCCTGCAAGCCCTGCCAGGCTGCCAGTCAGCGCATCCTTGATGAGCTGTGGCGTAGCGTGGCGCGGCTCGCCTATGCCCAGGCTGATCGGCCTGTAAACCGGATTCGGGACGATGCTGGCGTGGAGTTGCTTGAGCCGCTCAAAAGGGTAGGGCTGTAGGCTTGAAAGCAAAGGGTTCATGCGGGGATTATCTCGCCTGGGCGCCGCGGCAGTTGCCGCCGCCAAGCCTGGCCCCGGCCACCCCGAGGGCAGACACCATTTCTTACGGCGACCAGCGCTTGCGGCTCGGGTAACATTGCAGACTGTGCATTGCTTGAAGCGAGCCTGGCGCCACGAAAAAGCGCTATACAAATCAACAACTTAGCGCCAAAAGAATCCAAGGTAAGTCGTGCGTCTCAATTCAATCAAGCTAGCAGGTTTCAAGTCATTCGCCGATCCGACCCACTTCGTGCTGCCGGGCCAGCTCGTGGGTGTGGTCGGGCCTAACGGTTGCGGCAAGTCCAACATCATGGACGCGGTGCGTTGGGTGCTGGGTGAAAGCCGCGCATCGGAGCTGCGCGGCGAGTCGATGCAGGACGTGATTTTTAACGGCACCACGACGCGCAAGGCGGCCAGCCGCGCCAGCGTTGAGCTGGTGTTTGACAACGCTGACCATCGGGCGGGCGGCCAGTGGGGCCAGTTTCTTGAAATCGCTGTCAAGCGCGTGCTGACGCGCGACGGCACTTCAAGCTATTACATCAACAACCAGCCCGTACGCCGCCGTGACGTGCAGGACGTTTTTCTTGGCACTGGCCTCGGGCCACGCGCTTACGCCATCATTGGCCAAGGCATGATCAGCCGCATCATCGAATCAAAACCTGAAGAGCTGCGTCTGTTTCTGGAAGAAGCGGCGGGCGTTTCAAAGTACAAAGAGCGCCGCCGCGAGACCGCCAACCGCTTGTCAGACACGCGTGAAAACCTGACTCGCGTTGAAGACATCCTGCGCGAGCTGAACGCCAACCTGGACAGGCTGGAAAAGCAGGCCGAGGTGGCGCTGCGCTACAACGCGCTACAGGCCGATGGCTTGCTCAAACAGCAGCAGTTGTGGTTTTTAAAACGCTCTGATGCCGAGGCCGACCAAGCCAAGGTCAAGGTTGAAGCTTCGAGCGCCGTCAATGAACTGGAAAGCCGTGTCGCCGATTTACGCCACATTGAGGCTGATTTAGAAACCATACGTCAGGCGCATTACGCTTCGGGCGACCATGTCAACCAGGCGCAGGGCAAGCTGTACGAGGCCAGCGCTGAAGTCGGGCGGCTGGAAGCTGAAATCCGCTTTGTCGTCGATGGCCGCATCCGTGTTGAACAGCGCTTGACGCAGCTGAAAGAGCAGACGACACAGTGGGCCACGCGCAAGCAAGATGCTGCGCTTGAAACCGAGAGCCTGTCCGCACAAGCCCTTGACGCGGAAGAAAAATCAGCACTACTGGCAGCGCAAAGCGAAGAGCAGCAAAGCCAGTTGCCTGCGCTTGAAGATTTGCTGCGCAGCGCACAGGCCAAAGCCAACCAGCAGCGTACCGGCGTGGCGCAGGTGCAGCAGCAGATTCAGGTGCTGGCGGCTGACCAGCGCAACATTGAAGAGCAGTCGCGCTCGCTCAATCTTCGCCTTGAGCGTTTGACTGCCGACCGCAACGCGCTGAATGCGCCTGATGAAGCGCGTCTGGTCAACCTCACCAGCCAGTTCAACAGCGCGCAAGAGGCCCAGCTTGAAGCGCAAGCGCGACAGGGCGAATTGAGTGAAAGCGTGCCGCAACTCGACGAAGACCGTCGCACCAAGCAGCAGGCTGTCAACCTTGAATCCGCCAAACGTTCAGACCTGTCGGCCCGCACGGAGGCGCTCAAGGCGCTACAAGAAAAAGTCAAGACCGACGGCAAGCTCAAGCCCTGGCTGGCCAAGCACGGGCTTGATGGCTTGCAAGGTTTGTGGACGCACATTCACATTGAGCAGGGTTGGGAGAGTGCGCTTGAAGCCGCCTTGCGCGAGCGCATGGGGGCGCTTGAAGTGTCGCGTCTCGACATGGTGCGCGGCTTTGCCGGTACCGATGGGCGGGACACACCACCTGCCAAGCTGTCGTTTTATTCACCCCCCAACGCTGTAGCGCCAGCCCGCTCGAATACCAGCATCAACCTCAAGCCCCTGGCAGAGCTGCTGCGTTTGAACGACGCCGGCTTGTCGGCGCTGTTGGGCGATTGGCTGCACGGCGGTTACACCGTAGACAAGCTTGACGATGCGCTTGCTGCACGCGACAAGCTGCAAGCCGGTGAAGTGATTTACGTCAAAAGCGGCCATGCTGTGACAAAGCACAGCGTGAGCTTTTACGCGCCCGATTCCGAGCAGGCCGGTTTGCTGGCTCGCGCACAAGAAATTGAAAACCTCGACAAGCAGCTCAAGGCCCAGGCGCTCATCAGCGACGAAGCCCGCGCTGCATCGGTACGTGCCGAATCCGCTTATGCCGATGCTGCGCAGCGCCTGGGCAGCGCCCGGCGCGCAGCTGCCGAGGGCCAGAGCCGCACCCACGAGCTACAGGTTGAAGTGCTGCGCTTGACGCAACTGGCTGAACAAACCAGAGCCCGCAGCCAGCAGATTCAGGTCGACATGGGCGAGATTGATGCGCAGCTTGGCGACCTGCAAGAGCGCAAGGTCACAGCCGAGGGCCGCTTTGAAGAGCTGGACATGCAACTGGCTGACAGCCAGGAGCGCCACGCCCAGCTGGATGACCGTGTGATTGAAGCCGAACGCAAGCTGGGTGAATCACGCGTGCAGCAGCGCGCACTGGAGCGCCAGGCGCAGGAAGCGCAGTTTGCCCTGCGCAGTTTGGCATCGCGTCGTGAAGAGCTGGCTCGATCCATCAGCATCGCAGCCCAGCAGGCCGAAACCATCGCTGAAGAAGAGCAGCGCGCCAAAGAAGAGCTGTCGCGCCTGTCTGATGCTGCGGCACAGGCGGGCTTGCAGTCTGCCCTGAGCGTGAAGCTGGAGCGCGAAGCCGATCTGGGGGCCAAGCGCAGCCAGTACGATGACCTGACGAACAAGCTGCGCGCCAGCAACGAGCGACGCTTGCGCCTGGAACGCGAGCTTGATCCGCTGCGCCAGCGCATCACCGAGTTCCAATTGAAAGAGCAGGCCGCGCGCCTTGGTTTTGAGCAGTACGAGCAGCAACTGGCGGGCGCGCAAGCCGACCTGGCTGCGGTGGCGTTGTCGATTCAGGCTGGCAATGTGCGTTTGACGGGTTTGCAGGGCGAGATAGACCGCATCAACCGCGAGATTGCCTCGCTTGGCGCAGTCAATCTGGCGGCACTCGGAGAGTTGAACACTGCGCGCCAACGCAAGCAGTTTCTGGACGCGCAGTCGGCTGACCTTCATCAAGCCATGACAACGCTTGAAGCCGCCATCAAAAAAATTGATGCCGAAACGCGCGACCTGCTGGCCAGTACTTTTGCTACCGTTAACGAGCACTTTGGCAAGATGTTCCCCAAGCTGTTTGGCGGCGGCAACGCCAGGCTGATGATGACGGGCGAGGAGATTTTAGATGCCGGTGTGCAGGTCATGGCCCAGCCGCCGGGCAAGAAAAACCAGACCATCCATTTGCTGTCGGGCGGCGAAAAAGCCCTGACAGCGATTGCGCTGGTGTTTGCCATATTCCAGCTCAACCCGGCACCGTTTTGCCTGCTTGATGAGGTCGATGCGCCGCTGGACGATGCCAACACCGAGCGTTATTCCAAACTGGTGGTCAGCATGAGCAAGGAGACGCAGTTTTTATTCATCAGCCATAACAAGATCTCTATGGAAATGGCCGAACAGTTGATTGGCGTGACCATGCAGGAGCAGGGCGTTTCGCGCATCGTCGCGGTCGACATGGAAGCGGCGCTTGGCTTTTCCGAGGCACTGACTTAACCATGAAAAAAAGAGTTTTTTCGCCGGGCCGCCCCAAGAAAAAATGCGCCCCCTCGGGGGGCAGAGCGCCACACGTAGTGGGTAAACGTGGGGGCTCTATTTAGATGAGCAATCTTCAAATTGGTCTGGCAATCGCGGGGGGACTCATCCTCGCCGGCATTGTGGCGCACAGCACATGGTCGGCACGCAGAAACCAGCCCAAAAGAGCCACACAGGAAACCCCGCCAGAAGCCGAAGCAGCGGAAGGCAGCGGGACGGATCTGCTTGCTGAACGGCAGGAGCCACGGTTCGAAAACGACGGCTTTGGCGATGCCGACCTTGCTTTATTAAGCACGCTGATGGCGATTGAAAAAAAGCCAGGTCTCGATGCCCTGATTGACGTTATCGCGCCGGTCATGGTTGACGCATTGGTGTCGGGTGAGGCGGCGCTTGCGGCGATGCCCGCTAGCCGCCGCGCAGGCAGCAAGCCCTTCGGCGTTGAAGGCTTGAATGCGGCGAATGATGAGTGGGAGCTACCCGCTGCAGGCCAGCGTTACACAGCGTTTCAGTGCGGCGTGCAATTGGCCAATCGCGTCGGTGCGCTGAACCCGATCGAGTACTCCGAATTTGTCATGAAGACGCAGGCTTTTGCCGATGCGATGGGTGGCGAGCCGGAGTTTCCCGAAATGCTTGATGAGGTGGCGCGCGCCCGTGAACTGGATCAGTTTGCAAGCGCGCACGACGCACAACTGAGCTTCACGCTACGCGCCATCAACACCGCCTGGAGCCCCGGCTACGTGCAGCAAAGCGCGGCCAGGCTGGGGTTTGTGGCAGGTGGGATCCCTGGCCGCATGGTGCTGCCCGCCTCCATTGCAGGCAGCGCACCGCTACTGGGACTGGCGTTTGATACCCAGGCCGCGATGGCCGAAGACCCCGAGCAGACGGCGCTGCGCGAAATCACCCTTTCACTTGACGTGCCGCAGGTAGTGCGCAGCGAACAGCCATTTGCCCGCATGTGCGAATCAGCCTTGAGTCTGGCCCGCAGCATGGACGGTGCCATCATCGACGACAACGGCAAGCTGATACGCGCCGAGGCCATGGACCTGATTGCCTCGGAGCTGGAGCAGCTCTATGACACGCTGGACGAGCGTGATTTGTCGGCCGGGTCGGTGCTGGCGCGGCGGCTGTTTTCGTAAGGGCCCTCAAAATTAATCTTAACCAATGACCATGCCTGACTTATTCGCCCAGCCTGAGCCAAGCCACGCTCTGCTGCTCAATGCCGAACGCAATACGCTACTTATGCAGCTCAGGCAGCTCAGGCAGCAGCTCAACCATCATGCCCACTTGTATTACGTGCGCGATGAGCCGCAAATCCCCGACGCTGAATACGACAAACTCTTCAAGGAGTTGCAGGCGCTCGAAGCGGCTCATCCCTCGCTTCTAAGCGCCGACTCTCCAACGCAGCGCGTGGGTGGAAAGCCTCTAGCCCAATTTTCCAGCGTGCGCCATAAGGTGCCGATGCTGAGTATCCGAACCGAAACCGATACCGAAGCCACAGGCGCAGAAAATTTCGACACCCGTGTGCGAAAAGAGCTTGGCCTGGGCGAGGCTGATGCGCCAGTGGAATACGTGGCCGAGCTCAAGTTCGATGGCCTGGCGATGAACCTGCATTATGAAAACGGCGTGCTGGTGCAGGCTGCAACCCGTGGTGATGGTGAAGAGGGCGAAGACGTTACGCAAAACATCCGTACCGTCAACCAGATTCCCTTGCGTTTGCCAGCAGATGCGCCGCCTGTTTTAGAAGTGCGCGGCGAGGTTTATATGCGGCGGGCCGATTTTGAAGCGCTTAATGAGCGGCAGCGCGAAAAAATTGCGCAAGGTATGAAAGGTGAAAAAACTTTCGTCAACCCACGTAACGCCGCAGCAGGCGCGGTGCGCCAGCTAGACCCGGCCATTGCGGCCAGCAGAAAGCTCAGTTTTTTTGCCTATGGCTTGGGCGAAATCACATCTCCTGAGTCAGGGGGGCCAGCGTTTGAAACCCATTTCGAACTGCTTCAGACCCTAAAGAAATGGGGCTTTCCGGTCGCAGTCCAAACAAAACGGTCGCGAGGCGCTACGGAATTAATAGCGTTTCATAAAGCGATGGGCCAGCAGCGCGATGCCTTGCCTTACGACATTGATGGTGTGGTCTACAAAGTCAACAGCCTCGCCTTGCAAAGGCAGCTTGGTTTTGTCACGCGCGAACCACGCTGGGCGGTGGCCCACAAATATGCGGCACAAGAGCAACTCACCACTGTACTTGCCATTGATGTGCAGGTTGGGCGGACCGGCAAACTCACGCCGGTGGCCAAGCTGGCGCCGGTGTTTGTCGGCGGCGTCACCGTGACCAACGCCACCTTGCATAACGAAGACGAGGCCCGCCGTAAAGACGTACGCATCGGCGACACGGTGATCGTGCGACGTGCTGGCGATGTGATTCCTGAGGTCGTCAGCGTGCTGCTTGAAAAGCGCGTGCATGACGCGTCAATATTCACTATGCCGCGCCAATGTCCGGTTTGCGGCTCGGATGCCGTTCGCGAAGAGGGCGAGGCGGACTACCGCTGTATGGGCGGCCTGTTCTGCGGCGCCCAGCGCAAGGAAGCCATCTTGCATTACGCGCACCGGCGCGCGGTCGAGATCGAAGGCCTGGGCGACAAGTTGGTCGAGCAACTGGTGGACGCCAACGTCATTCGTACCTTGCCTGATCTCTACAAACTCGGGCTGACCGCGCTGGCAAGTCTGGACCGCATGGCTGACAAGTCTGCGCAGAACCTTTTGCAGGCCCTTGAAAAATCTAAAGCTACGACGCTGCCACGCTTTCTGTTTGGCCTTGGCATACGCCACGTTGGCGAGGCAACCGCCAAGGAACTGGCACGCCACTTCGGCAAGCTGGATGCCATCATGGATGCAAGCGAAGAACAATTCTTGGCTGTGAATGATGTGGGTCCCATCGTCGCCAAAAGCATGCGCACTTTTTTTGACCAACCGCATAACCGCGAGGTGGTCGAACAATTGCGCGCCTGTGGTGTGCGCTGGACAGAGGGCGAGGCGGCCGCGCGGGCGCCGCAGCCACTGTCTGGCAAAACCTTTGTTATCACCGGCACGCTGCCGACGCTGAGCCGCGACGAAGCCAAAGACCGGGTCGAAGCGGCCGGCGGCAAGGTGGCGGGCTCGGTCAGCAAGAAAACCGACTACCTGGTCGCCGGCGCCGAGGCCGGCAGCAAACTGACCAAGGCGCGGGATCTGGGTGTGGCCATCATCGATGAGGCGGCGTTGCTGGCATTGCTGGTCTCTTCCGGTTGAATCCAAGTGGACGACTTTGTTTAAGGCGCAGGCTATAGTGCCATTACTTTGATGGCACTCACCCCAGGGAGAATTCATCCATGAAAAGTTTGATCCGTTCTTTGTTGCTGGCGCTGGCACTCACCACGGGCGCGTGGGTGCCGGTGCAGGCGCAGACGGTGGAGCAGACGTTTGCGGCAGCTCAACATGGGGATTACCGCACGGCTTTTGCGGGGTTTAAAAAACTGGCCGAGCAGGGGAATTCCGGTGCGCAGCACATGCTTGGCCTGATGTATGCCGACGGCCGAGGCGTGCCCAACGATGACCAGCAAGCCGTGGTGTGGTTCCGCAAAGCCGCCGAGCAGGGGAATGCCGATGCGCAGTTCAACCTGGGCGTAATTTATGCCGACGGCCGAGGCGTGCCCAAGGACGAGCAGCAGGCGGTGGTGTGGTTCCGCAAAGCCGCCGAGCAGGGGAATGCTGGTGCGCAGTACAATCTGGGCCTGATGTATGCACTCGGCGAAGGCGTGCCCACGGATGACCAATCAGCTTATTTCTGGTTGCTGTTGGCCAGTACACAAGGGCATCAAAATTCAGCAAGATTGCGTACTATGGTGGCGCGGGGCTTGTCACCTGACCAACGCGCCGCCGCGCAAGCCGCCGCGCGCAACTGGCAACCCAAAACCGCCGCGCAATCCAGCAACGCCACTCGTTGAAGTACCGCTGGCGCCGATGGCTCGAACCACGCCTTTTTGCAGGCTTGCAGGTCGATACCAAATTCAGTTTAGGGGGCAGTGTGGAGCTCGATTACAACGCTGAGTGGTTCAAACCGCCGCCCAACACGCCGTTCGGCGAATGTCCAAAACTCGGGATGTTGCACCCCAGTCTGGTGCAGCGTGCCACCGCAGCTAGGAAAGCCCTGAACACATGACTATCCGCAACATCCTCAAAATGGGCGACCCGCGCCTGCTGCGGGTGGCCCCGCCCGTCACCGAATTTGATACCGACGAGATCCATCTGCTGGTCGCCGATATGTTCGAGACCATGCGCGCCGCCGACGGCGCCGGCCTGGCGGCGCCGCAGATCGGTGTGGACCTGCAATTGGTGATTTTCGGCACCGACGCCGTGAATCCGCGCTACCCCGATGCACCGCTGGTGCCGCGCACCGTGTTGCTGAACCCGGTCATCACGCCGTTGTCGGGCGAGGAGGAAAACGGCTGGGAAGGCTGCCTGTCCGTGCCGGGTCTGCGCGGCCTGGTGCCGCGTTTTTCGCAGATCCGTTATACCGGCTTCGACCCCTACGGCGATCCTATCGATCGCACGGTGGACGGCTTTCACGCGCGGGTGGTGCAGCACGAATGTGACCACCTGATTGGCAAGTTGTACCCCATGCGTATCCGGGACTTCACGCAGTTCGGCTACACCGAGGTCCTGTTTCCGGGGCTGGACGCCTCAGCCGACGACTGACGCTGACCCCTTCATTTTCGCGGCGGACATAACGACAGCTTTATTTTCATACGCGAGGAATGGGTGAAAACGCTGGCGGATTTTCTCGAGCAGCATGGCGGCGCGGCGCATAATAAGAGAATTAACCCCCCACTTAAAAGCGAAATTCTATAGCCACAGAGGACACAGAGGGCAGATAGGGGCTACGACAAGGAGGGAACGGCATGGAAAAACAGTTCATCAATCCGCAGGGCCTGGCCCGGCCGGGAACCTATACGCAGGCCGTGACCGCGCGTGGCGGCAAAACGATCTGGATCGCGGGACAGGTGCCGCAGGATGCCACCGGCGAGCTTGTAGGGCGCGGTGATCTCAAGGCGCAGATCGAGCAGGTCTATCGCAACCTCGGTCTGGCGCTCGCGGGTGCAGGCGCGACTTTCAACGACGTGGTGAAGATCAACGTCTATGTCGTCGATTACAAGCCCGAGTACCGCGATTTGCTCAATCAGGTGCGCAGCCGCCATGTCTCAAAGGACAATCCGCCGGCGAGCACCCTGATCGGGGTGCAGGCTTTGGCGCGGCCAGACTTCCTGGTTGAGATCGAGGCGGTCGCTGTAATCGACTGAAGCACATCGGAACCGCGGGTAGATGCCTAAGTGGAAGTTCAGGCTTGGGAATCTGCGTGAGCTTTTATACCTCCCCAGGGCTTAATCTTCGCCAGCTTGGCCTGCACGCATCTTTGGCGACTTCCGTGTCGTAGCGCGCCTGGCCGCGCAGCCAGTAGCCATCGGAGAGAGCAAAGAAACGACATAGGCGCAAATCGGTATCTGCAGTGATGCTGCGCTTACCCGCCACGATCTCGACGTCTGCCGCAGCGGTGAATTGTCCAATTTATTTTTTCTCGACTCCTTACTGTCCCCAGCCAGTCAGGCGCGTGGAAATCCCAAAGCCAGATTGGGAAGAAAACGCCTGCTTGGCATACCGACGGTTCCTGCAAGGGGCCCCTTGTCGCCGAGGGAGTTTTTGGGGTCAGAGCCCAAATTCGACTAGCCTACGGCTCGCCCGGAGGGCGCGGTGCGATGCACTGCAGCGAAATTGGTGTCTGACCCCAATAACTCTCAAGCAAGATACGTTCTAGAGGGGGGGCATGGTGGAGTTGCCGGGGAAACCGCCATTTGAGCTTTCCACTGGGGCGCCGATCATGAATCTTCGCGATGTACCCGATCTTGTCATCAGTTTGTCGTTGGCAAGCGGTGAGCTCTAACTACCCAGTTAACACGGACGCGCGAGTAGACGCCCCGCTTTGCTTACGGATGCGCGCGCGCGCCGGTCACTGGAAACGTGTGTGCCGTGCATGGCACGAATCCAGTCGGGTGAAAGTCCCGGCACCAGGTATTCGCAGAGCCGAAGGTTAGCCAAAGGGCAAGTGTGTCGGCGCCAGACGTTTGGCCAGAGCCCCTCAGGCCGCGAGTACTTCCAGCAGTTCGGTCTCGATGGCGATCTGCGCCTTGTTCTGCTGCAGTTCCGGCCCGTCGATCAGGAAGGTGTCTTCGACGCGTTCGCCCAGGGTCGTGACTTTGGCGAGTTGCAGGTTGATGCGATGGCGCGCCAGAACAAGGGCAATCGAATAGAGCAGGCCCACGCGGTCACTGGCCGACACGCTGAGCAGCCAGCGCTGGGCTTTTTCGTCGGGCCGTAAATTTACGCGAGGCGCAATCGGAAAGCTTTTAACGCGGCGCGACATGCGGCCCTTGCTGGGTGCGGGAAGCGGGCCTTGCTCTTGAATGGTGCGATCCAGTTCGGCCTCAACCATGGCAGCCAGCTCGCGGAAATGCTCACCCAGGTCAGGGCTGACCACCTGAAAGGTGTCAAGCGCGTAGCCGTTTTTGGCGGTGTGTACCTGGGCATCGAGAATGCTGAAACCTGCCTGGTCGAAGTAACCGCAGATACGCGCAAAAAGATCCGGCACATCAGGCGTGTAGACCAGTACCTGCATGCCTTCGCCAGCAGATGAAAGGCGCGCTCGCACAATCGCTTTGGCTTTGCCGACGTGGCGCGACAACTGCCTTGCGTGCCAGGCAATGTCGGACGCGTCGTGGCGCATGAAGTAGCTCACGTCGAGCGTGTCCCACAAGGCCTTGTGGCCTTCGAACGGCTCGGCGTACAAGGCCAGGGTAATCAATGCCTCGCGCTTGCGGGCCTCTATTTCCGCATCAGCATCAGGCACCCTGCCGCCCAGCACGCGCAAGGTGTAGCGGTAAAGGTCTTCCAGCAGCTTGCCCTTCCAGGCATTCCAGACCGTGGGACTGGTACCGCGTATGTCGGCTACCGTCAGTAAATAGAGGGCGGTCAGGTAGCGCTCGTTGCCGACGCGTCTGGCAAAGGCGGCAATCACCTGCGGATCGCTCAGGTCTTCTTTCTGGGCAATCCGGCTCATGCTCAGGTGCTCGCCGACCAGGAACTCCGCCAGCTTTGCGTCTTCAGGGGCAATGCCGTGCTGACGGCAAAATACCCGCACGTCCTTGCAGCCCAGCTCTGAATGATCGCCGCCACGCCCTTTTGCAATATCGTGAAAAAGGGCTGCAACGTACAGTATCCAGGGCTTGTCCCAGCCGGCAGCGAGCTGTGAGCACATTGGGTATTCATGCGAGTGCTCGGCCATGAAAAACCGGCGTACGTTGCGCAACACCATCAGGATGTGCTGATCCACCGTGTAGACATGAAACAGGTCGTGCTGCATTTGCCCGACGATTTTGCGAAACACCCACAGGTAACGGCCCAGCACCGAGGTCTGGTTCATCAGACGCATCGCGTGCGTGATGCCCACCGGATGCTGCAGGATTTTCCGGAAGGTGTCGCGGTTCACCGGGTCGGACCTGAATTTGGCGTCCATCACGCCGCGCGCGTTGTACAGCGCGCGCAGGGTGCGGGCCGACAGGCCCTTGACACCCACGGTGGTCTGGTAGACCAGAAAGGTCTCGAGGATGGCGTGCGGCTGGTTCAGGTACAGATCATCGCTGGCGACCTCGATCATCCCGGCCTTGTTCAGAAAGCGTTCATTGATCGGCTGCGGCTCGTGCCCACTGGGGTTGAGCCTTTCCTCGATGTTGAGCAGCAGTATCTGATTGAGCTGGGTCACTGCCTTGGCGGCCCAGTAGTAACGCCGCATCAGTGCTTCGCTGGCACGGCGCGGAAGCTGGTTGCCTTCTGCCTCTGCTGAATAGCCAAAAGACTCAGCAACCGCCGTTTGCAGGTCAAACACCAGCCGGTCTTCGCGGCGGCCAGAGATGATGTGCAGGCGGGCGCGTATCAAGCATAAAAGGGCCTCATTGGCCTTGATTTGCCGCACCTCGAATGCCGTTGCCAGGCCGCTCCTGGCCAGCTCGTCCCAGGATTTGCCAAGCCCGGCAGCCCTGGCAACCCACAGGATGACCTGCAGGTCGCGCAGGCCGCCCGGTGACTCCTTGCAGTTCGGCTCCAGCGCGTAGGGCGTGTTTTCAAATTTGTTGTGGCGTTGCTGTAGCTCCAGTGTTTTGGCAACAAAGAACGCTTTTGGATCAAGTACCGAAGCAAGCTGCTGGGTCAAGCGGACAAAGTTTTTCTTCTGGCCGGCAACCAGGCGCGCCTCCAGTAGGGCGGTTTGCACCGTGA
>JBCKNJ010000036.1:0-17855 GCA_038902795.1 Polaromonas sp.
GTGCGCCACGCGCTGCGGGTGCATTCGGGTGGTTGATGATGCCGACCACGATGTAACGTGCGCCGCTCTGGCCGTTGGCGTAGCCAGCAATCGCCACTACGTCGCGCAGCGAGCCGGTTTTGACAAAGGCCTGGCCCGCCACGCCTTTGGCGCGTTCGCGCATGCTGGCATCGACTCCAGCAACGAGCAGCGAATCAGCCAGGTCGTTGGCGCGCAGGCTTTTTGCCGCGTGCGTCAACAGGGCTGACAGACTGCTGGCGGTGATGCGTTCATGGCGGCTCAGGCCGGAGCCGTTGTCCATCAGGGGCGCTGCACTGCCGGGCAGGTTTTTAAGCCACCAGTTGGCCAGTGCCGCCCGGCTTGACTCCAGCGTTCCGCTTTTGACCTGGCCCAGGTTGGAATGCAGCCCCAGCGTCAGAAAAAGATGCTGGGCCATGACGTTATTTGAATATTTGTTCACATCACGCACCACGTCGAGTAGCGGCAGCGACTGGCCTTCAAACTGCGCTGCGGCCTTTGCGCCCGACAGCGTTCCAGTGGCGCGGTTTTGGCGCAGCATGGCCAGCTCCTGGCTGCTTGCATCGCGCACCACACCCGTCAACAGCCCGCCCAGCAAGCGCCATGAGCCCTCCACCGCACGCGCGGCAAAGCTGGCCGGGTCGGCATAGGCGCTGGGCCAGACCTTCTCGCCGCAGGCCGATGAATAGCTGCCCAGAAAATCTATTTTGTTGGGGTTGTCCACGCTGGCGCGCAGCTCGCTGCGCCAGTCGCCGCAACCGGCAACACGTACCAACGCTACGCTCTCGGCCACCTGCACACCGGCTAGCGGTGGTTCAAAGCGCACCAGCGTGCGGTTGCTGGGCAAGTCAGGCGTGAAGGTCATCACCAGCGACTTGAAATTAATCAACAGCGCATCAGGCCGCGCGTTGTAGGGCCGCAGCGGCTCGCCATCAAACTCGCCGGGGTCAGTGGCGGGCACCGCAAAGGCACTGCGGTCCAGCACGATGTCGCCGTGAATGACACGCGCGCCAGTGGCCTGCACCTGCATCAACAGGGCCTGCAGGCGCTCGACCACCAGCTTGGGATCGCCGCCGCCTTGCACCACCATATTGCCGTTCAGCAGCACGTTGGTCGGGCCATCGGTCACTATGTTGCCGTCCAGCGTGATTTTGGTTTTCCAGGTGAAGTCCGGGCCCAGCGCGTCGAGCGCCGAATACGTGGTGACCAGCTTCATCACCGATGCCGGGTTCATTGGCACATTAGCACGGTAGCTCAGGCGCGGTGGCTGTTTGCCAGAGCTGTCGATGACCAGCAGCGACACCGCATCGCGTGGCACCTGCGCACGCGTAAGCGCTTTTTCGATGGCGGCTGGCAGGCGCGGTGCTGGCGATTTCTGGGCCTGGCTTGGGCTGCTTGCAAAGGTGAATAAAACACTCAGGGCGAGAAGAACCAGGGAGGCTTTGGGGCGCAATGCTCGCAGGGCAACCAAGTCATGAATCATGGGCACCTCTATAAATTCATTTTTCAGGCGAATTGCGTCGTTGGGCGGTACTCGCAATCCTCACGTACCTGAAGTACGTTCCGGTTGCTGCGCTCCGTCCGCCTAGCACTTCATCCTGAAAATCTGAATTTCTAGAAGTGCCCTCATGTGGCCATTATCGGGGCTGGATTCGCAAACCACCGCAGGCGGAGATAATCATTCAAACGTCTGGCGTCTGATTTGCTATTTTTTTAATAGCTAGTGTGTATTTATTGACTTGCAGCTATTTTTTTACCTGAAAAATGAAATTTCTGGCTTTTGATACCAGTACCGACGTGATGTCCATCGCCGTGACCGATGGTGCGCGTGTGTGGCAGCACACCGGGCCTGGCGGTGCCAAGGCATCGACCACCTTGATCCCGGCGATTCTGGCGTTGCTGGCTGAATCTGGTTTGCTGCTGGCGGATCTTGATGCGATTGCCTTTGGCCGTGGCCCCGGCTCGTTTACCGGCCTGCGCACAGCCTGTGCGGTGGCGCAGGGCTTGGCTTACGGATCCGGTGGAGGTGTGAGCATCAAGGTGCTGCCGATTGACACGCTGATGGCCGTGGCTGAAGAAGCGCGCTTTCAGCAGGCGGTTGCAGCCCCTGATATGGCGCCATTGCACATCACCGCGCTGTTGGATGCCCGCATGGACGAAATGTATGTGCAGCGCTTTCAATTTGTTGGCAAGCACTGCACCGCCGTTGATGCGTGCGAGCTGATCCGGCCTGAAAACCTCGCAGCTCACCTTGTTGCTGACGCAGCCGATAGCCTGCTGGCTGGCAATGTGTTTGATGTGTATCAGGGCCGGCTGCCGACCTTCCCACAGGGTGTGAATGTCGTACGTGCCCTGCCGACTGCAACGGCCTTGCTGCGGCTGGCACCCGTGCTGGCCTCTAGCGGTCATTGTGTGGATGCGGCTTTGGCCCTGCCGCTTTATGTTCGCGATAAAGTAGCACTGACGACCGAAGAGCGGGCCATCGTTAAAGAGCAAAAAGCCCAGGCCACGCTGCATCGCTGATATTGCACATGAACGCCATTCTTAAACCCGCACAGCCCCTGAGGGCACTCGAAGCCCAGTTCCAGGCCATGACACCCGCCTGGCTGGACAGCGTGGTGCGCGTGGAGCAAAGCGCGTATACCCATCCGTGGACTATCGGCAATTTCACCGATTCGCTGAAATCGGGCTATGAGGTCCAAGTGTTGGTGGCCGGTACTTCGCCAGAGCCGAACAGCGCAGAACTGCTGGGCTACTTTGTCGCCATGAAGGGGGTTGATGAAGTCCATCTGCTCAACCTCACGGTTGCGCCCCCGCATCAGCGGCAGAGCTGGGCGCGTGTGATGCTCGATGCACTGGCCATCTGGGCACGCGGCCACGGGGCGCAGTGGCTGTGGCTGGAAGTGCGGGTGAGCAACGCCAGAGCCAAAGCGATTTACCAACACTACGGCTTTCGTGAGGTCGGCCTGCGCCGCAACTACTACCCCGAGGGTGGCAATGCTGCGGGCCAGCCGCCTAAACGTGAAGATGCTAGCGTGATGAGCTTTGCCCTGTGATTCACCACCCATGAGGGCACTTCTAGAAATTCAGATTTTCAGGATAAAGTGCAAGGCGCGTGGAGCGGAGCAACCGGAATGTACTTAAGGTACATGAGGATTGCGAGCACCGCGCAACGCAGCAATTTGCCTGAAAAATGAATTTATAGAGGTGCCCATGAGCTTGAACCTGGACAAACGCCAGCGCGCCATGCTGCGCGAGATGGGTGTGCGGGTCTGGCAGCCTCTATCACCTACCCTACCTGCCCTGCCTGTCGTGCCTGCCCGGCCAGTGGCCAGCGAGGCAGCCCTTTTACCGCCGATGCTCCCAAAGTCCGACAGGCTCCTAGATGGCGCGGCTGCTGCCTGGCGTGTTGGCGAGGCGGTTTCGCTATACGGAGATGCGGCAGATGCGGCAGATGCCAGCACAGGCAGCGGCCCGCGCTGGCTGGTGTTGCTGGAGGCGCCCGCTGCGGCGTTGCTCTCTGGCGTGTTCCAGCCTTTCGACGGCGACGCAGGCAGGCTGCTTGACAACATGCTGCGTGCGGCGGGTTTGCAGAAGGCCGGCGCAGCGCTGCTGGCACCACTGGTTCGGCAGGCCGGAGGCGAAAGCGCATCCGTCGATCTCGCCCGCACGCTGACGGACTTGTTCGCCTCGGTGCGGCCTGATGTGGTGCTGGTCATGGGCCGGCTCGCAGCGCAGGCGCTGTTGCAGTCAAGCGAGCCCCTTGGCAAGCTGCGCGGCAGGGTGCATGAGCTGCACGGCCGACAAGCCGTCGTCACGCATGACGCGGCCTATCTGCTGCGTACCCCGCTTGACAAGGCCAAGGCGTGGGAAGACTTGTGTTTGGCCATCGGCTTGGCCAGCGACTCAAGCGGTTCGTAGTTCTTACAATCAACGCATGACCAAGCCAGCGACGCCCACAACCTTCATTGACATGCTGGCCGCAGCCGCGCTGCAAAACCACTCCATGCTGTGCGTTGGCCTTGACCCTGAGCCGGCTAAATTTCCTGCGACATTAAAAGGCGATGCCAGCAAAATCTACGACTTTTGCGCCGCCATCGTTGATGCAACGGCCGACTTGGTGATGGCCTTCAAACCGCAGATCGCCTACTTCGCCGCGCACCGCGCCGAAGAGCAGCTTGAGCGTTTGATCCGGCACATCAAACGCACGGCGCCGCAAGTGCCTGTCATTCTGGATGCCAAGCGTGGCGACATTGGCTCTACCTCTGAGCAATATGCCATCGAAGCGTTTGAACGCTATGGCGCGGATGCCGTCACGCTCTCGCCCTTCATGGGTTTTGATTCTGTTGCCCCGTATTTGAAGTACCACGGCAAGGGCGCATTCCTGCTCTGCCGCACGTCCAACCCCGGCGGTGACGACCTGCAAAACCAGCGCCTGGCATCGGTTGACGGCACGCCGCTGCTGTATGAACACATTGCGCAACTGGCGCAGGGGCCGTGGAACCTCAATGGCCAGTTGGGGTTGGTCGTGGGCGCGACTTACCCGGCCGAGATCGAGCGTGTGCGCGCGCTGGCACCGACTTTGCCCTTGCTCATTCCAGGTGTGGGCGCGCAGGGTGGCGATGCGGTAGCCACCGTCAAAGCCGGCTGGAGGCCTGGCGCACCGATTGTTGTGAATTCTTCGCGGGCGATTTTGTATGCCTCAAGCGGGGACGATTTTGCCGCTGCTGCGCGCCGCGAAGCCTTGCGCACGCGGGATCTGCTGGAGGCCGCAAGGCTAGGGGTTATTGGCGTCTGACCCCAAAAACCCCTCACAATCAAGCCATGACGCTGACCGAACTCAAATACATCGTGGCTGTCGCCCGTGAAAAGCACTTCGGCAAGGGCGCAGATGCCTGCCATGTGTCGCAACCCACACTTAGCGTGGCCATCAAGAAGCTTGAAGAAGAGCTGCAGGTCAAACTGTTCGAGCGTAACGCCAATGAAATCACCGTCACGCCGTTGGGTGAAGAAATCATCCGCCAGGCGCAAAGCGTGCTGGAGCAGGCCGACAACATCCGTGAAATTGCCAAGCGCGGCAAAGACCCGCTCGCAGGCGCTTTGCGTCTGGGTGTGATCTACACCATAGGCCCGTACCTGCTGCCCGACCTGGTGCGCCAGGTGATTGCGCGCACCCCGCAAATGCCGCTGATGCTGCAAGAGAACTTCACCGTCAAGTTGCTGGAAGAGCTGCGCACCGGCGAGATCGACTGCGTGATTCTGGCCGAGCCCTTTCCCGACACCAACCTGGCGATTGCGCCGCTGTACGACGAGCCTTTTATGGCGGCTGTGCCCAGTACCCACCCGCTGGCGGCCCGCAGCAGCATCACTGCCGAAGAGCTGAAAAAGGAAACCATGCTGCTGCTTGGCACCGGCCACTGTTTCCGCGACCATGTGCTGGAGGTGTGTCCGGAGTTTGCGCGGTTTTCCAGCAACGCCGAGGGCATCCGCAAGAGCTTTGAAGGCTCTTCGCTGGAGACCATCAAACACATGGTGGCGGCCGGCATGGGCGTGACGCTGGTGCCGCGGCTGGGCGTGCCGAAAGAAGCGCTGATCGAGCAGTCGGCGAAAAAGAAAACTGGTAAAACCAAAGTGAGTAAAGTCAATAAGGTCGCCGCCGAGCAGCCATCCTTCATCAAATACCTGCCCTTTGAAGGCTACATACCGAGCCGCCGCGTGGTGCTGGCCTGGCGTCGCAGTTTTACGCGCTATGAAGCCATTGCAGCGCTGCGCAACGCGATTTATGCCTGTGAGCTACCGGGTGTCACGCGGCTGTCTTGACGGTTTGAAAAACAAACTCAACCTTTACCTTCAGCTCATCCGCTGGGATCATCCTGCGGGTTGGCTGCTTTTGCTGTGGCCCACGCTGTCGGCGCTGTGGGTTGCGTGGCATGGTTTTCCGGGCTGGCACATGGTGCTGGTGTTCACGCTGGGGACTTTTTTAATGCGCAGTGCGGGCTGCTGCATCAATGATGTGGCCGACCGTGACTTTGACCGCCACGTCAAGCGCACTGCCGGGCGGCCCGTGACCAGTGGCAAGGTGTCCGTTAAAGAGGCGCTGGTGCTGGGCGCGGTGCTGGCGCTGCTGGCCTTTGGCCTGGTGCTCACCACCAACCGCACTGCCATCGCCTGGTCGTTTATTGCGCTGGCCATCACGCTCGCTTACCCGTTTGCCAAACGCTTTGTAGCCATGCCGCAGGCGGTGCTGGGCGTGGCTTTCAGCTTTGGCATCCCGATGGCGTTTGCCGCTGCCCAATCGCGTGTGCCGCTGCTGGCCTGGGTGCTGTTGCTGGGTAATCTGTTCTGGGTGATTGCCTACGACACCGAATACGCGATGGTCGACAGGGATGACGACCTTCGCATCGGCATGAAAACATCGGCCATCACGCTTGGGCGTTTTGACGTGGCAGCGGTGATGTTTTGCTACGCGGCTTTTCTGTGCATCTGGGTGCTGGCTTTGTGGCCGCAGACACCGTCATGGCCTTCATGGTTATTTCTGTTGGGGATTGCAGCTGCTGCCTTGCAGGCGCTCTGGCACTTCACCCTGATCCGCAAACGTGAGCGTCACGGCTGCTTCAGGGCTTTCAGACTGAACCACTGGCTGGGGTTTGCCGTGTTTGCCGGCATCGCGCTGTCGTCACTGTAGCCACACGTCAAAAAGCCCGTCAGATTCATTCCAATTCGCATTAGAAAGGAGAACAAGGCGCGGGTTATTGGGGTCAGACACCAATTTCGCTGCAGTGCAAGCACTGCACCCTACGGGTGAGCCAAAGGCTCGGCGAATTTGGGCTCTGACCCCAAAAACCCACGGCAAAGCGAAGCAACGCAGTTATCGTTTTTAATGCGGATTGGAATCAGCTCGCGCCAAACTCGTCGCCTAACTCGCGTGCCCGCTGCCTAGCTGTGTGCATGGCCCGCATAAATAGATTTTTCACGTTGTCCTGCTCCATCGAGGTGATGGCCGCATAGGTGGTGCCACCCTTGGACGTGACCCGTGCGCGTAGCGTTTCGGGCGGCTCATCAGATGCCTTGGCCAGTGCCGACGAGCCAACAAAGGTGCCGACTGCCAGTTTGTGCGCCTGCTCCCGGCTCAATCCCATGGCTACGCCAGCCTCCATCATGGCTTCGATAAAGTAAAAGACATAGGCTGGGCCCGAGCCTGACAGTGCGGTGACGGCATCGAGCTGCGCTTCATCATCGAGCCAGACGAATTCGCCCGTGGTTTTAATCACGCTCTCCACCGCCAGCTTATCAAAGGGTGTGACGGCATCACGCGCGTACAGCGCTGTCATGCCCTTGCCTATCAGTGCCGGTGTATTGGGCATGGAGCGGACCACCCGTTCGGTGCCCAGCCACTGGGCAATGCTGTTCGAGCGGATGCCGGCCGCCACGCTCAGGTGCAGGGCGGCCTGGGTGTGTACGCGGGTTTGCGCTGCTGCCTCCTTGAAGGTTTGCGGCTTGACGGCCCAGACCACGATGGCGGCGCTGGCCAGCGTCGCGCCTGACGTCGCTTCAGCCTGCAAGCCAAACGCTTGCTTGAGCTTGGCGCGCTGCTCGTCAAAAGGCTCGACGACCTGGATCTGACTGGCTGCGGTACCGTGCTTGATAAGCCCGCCAATGATGGCGCTGGCCATGTTGCCGCCGCCTATAAATGCGATATTCAAGGCAATAGTTTGATTCTGCTCTGGTGTGTGGACTGTCATGTGGGTGCTCCTGAAGCAGTGATGGTATATCCGCACGCCGTCGCCAGATTGATTGCGTTAACCGGTGTGGTTCAAAATCGGGTAACACTTTTTCGGGTGGCCATCGGTTGAGTCATAGGCAAACCATCCCAAATTGCATGTTCCGCTATGATCCGTATGAAATTAAGGGATATTTTTGCCCCAGGGTGTTGACACAGCCACCCGGTTTGATGATAATCGTAGGCTTCGCTCCAAAAAAAGCGAGGAATTCTGTAAGATTTACGGAATACGCAAATAACTTGCAATAACTTGAAATAACTTGCCTAACGGGAAGCAGCGTGAATAGTTCGCGCTGTGGACGACGGGCCCAAGACTGATCGATGGTGTGGTTTGTAAAAACTGCTTTCGGTGCAAGTTGGGACTAAATTTAATGATTCAAACGCAATCCAAACTCGACGTTGCTGACAACACGGGTGCCAAATCCGTGATGTGCATCAAAGTGCTGGGCGGCTCCAAGCGCCGCTATGCCAGCGTCGGCGATCTCATCAAAGTCAGTATCAAAGAAGCCGCTCCACGTGGCCGCGTCAAAAAAGGCGAGATTTACACTGCTGTGGTCGTTCGCACCGCCAAGGGCATTCGCCGTGGCGATGGCTCGCTCATCAAATTCGATGGCAACGCGGCTGTGTTGCTTAACGCCA
This sequence comes from Polaromonas sp., assembly GCA_038902795.1. Classification (GTDB taxonomy): domain Bacteria; phylum Pseudomonadota; class Gammaproteobacteria; order Burkholderiales; family Burkholderiaceae_C; genus Polaromonas. The sequence goes on from JBCKNJ010000036.1 coordinate 8,438, forward strand.
AGCTGGAGCCTATCGGCACCCGCATCTTCGGACCGGTGACGCGCGAATTGCGCACTGAAAAGTTCATGAAGATCGTGTCCCTGGCTCCTGAAGTTCTGTAAGGGAACAAGCCATGAACAAAATTCGCAAAGGCGACCAGATCATCGTCATCGCAGGTCGCGACAAGGGCAGGCGCGGCACGATCACGCTGCGCATCGACGACAGCTACGTGCTGGTTGAGGGTATGAATTTGGTGAAAAAACACACCAAGCCAAACCCTCTCAAAGGCACGACCGGTGGCATCGTTCAAAAAAGCATGCCGATTCACCAATCCAATGTCGCGATTTTCAACGCGGCATCCGGCAAGGCGGATCGGGTTGGTATCAAGCTCCTGGCTGACGGCAAAAAAGTGCGCGTCTTCAAGTCCAGCGGCGAAGAAATCAAGGCTGCATGAACATGGCTAAGACCGCACCTACCCAAGCTGCTCCTGCCCAGGTTCGCCTGCAGGCCCAGTTCCGCGAAAAAATCGCGCCAGCCCTGATTGAAAAATTCGGCTACAAATCGCCGATGCAGGTGCCGCGCATCACCAAGATCACGCTCAACATGGGTGTGAGCGAGGCGGTTGCCGACAAGAAGGTCATGGACAGCGCCGTCAGCGACATGTCCAAAATCGCCGGCCAGAAGCCTGTGGTGACCAAGGCCAAAAAGGCTATCGCCGGTTTCAAAATCCGCGAAGACCTGCCAATTGGCTGTATGGTCACCCTGCGCGGTGTCAAGATGTATGAGTTCCTCGACCGTTTCGTGACCGTGGCCCTGCCGCGCGTTCGTGACTTCCGTGGTATCTCCGGTCGGGCCTTTGACGGCCGTGGCAACTACAACATCGGCGTGAAAGAGCAGATCATTTTCCCTGAAGTTGAATACGACAAGGTTGATGCCGTGCGCGGACTCAACATCAGCATCACCACGACGGCCAAGACCGATGAAGAGTGCAAGGCACTTCTCACCGCCTTCCGTTTTCCGTTCAAGAACTGAAGGCGCAAGATGGCAAAACAAGCATTGCTGCAACGCGAAATCAAGCGCGACAAACTGGTCGCTAAATTCGCCAAAAAACACGCTGAACTCAAGGCTACGGCCAACGATTTCAAGAAAACCAACGACGAGCGCGCCCTGGCCCGTCTGGAGTTGCAAAAGTTGCCCCGCAACGCGAACCCGACCCGTCAGCGTAACCGCTGCGCGATCACGGGCCGCCCACGCGGAACCTTCCGTCAATTCGGTCTGGCTCGCGCCAAGATCCGCGAATTGGCCTTCGCTGGTGATATCCCTGGTATCACCAAAGCAAGCTGGTAATAGGAGAGCCACAACATGAGTATGAGTGATCCTATCGCCGACATGCTGACACGCATTCGGAATGCACAAATGGTTGAAAAAGCCGTTGTGCTGGTGCCATCGTCCAAAGTCAAGGTTGCCATTGTGCAAGTCTTGAAAGACGAAGGTTATATCGACGGCTTTGCGGTGAAAACCGACGACGGCAAGTCGCAGCTGGAAATCGTCCTGAAGTACTACGCAGGCAAGCCCGTGATTGAGCGCATCGAGCGGGTTAGTCGCCCCGGCCTTCGCGTTTACAAAGGCCGCGACGCTATTCCTCAGGTCATGAATGGCCTGGGTGTAGCAATTGTCACCACCCCGCAAGGCGTGATGACTGATCGCAAGGCGCGCGCTACCGGTATCGGTGGCGAAGTTCTTTGCTACGTGGCTTAACGGCGACATAGAGGAGTAAAGAAATGTCCCGTATAGGAAAAATGCCAGTCTCCATTCCCCAGGGTGTGGATGTGGCCATCAAAGAAGACCAGATCAATGTCAAGGGTGCCCTCGGCGCTTTGGCCTTGAGCAAAAACGCACTTGTCAGCATCAAGAATGATGCTGGCAAGCTGACGTTCGAGCCCGCCAATGATTCCCGCGAAGCCAATGCCATGAGCGGCACGATGCGCCAGCTCGTGAGCAACATGGTGACCGGCGTGACCAAGGGCTTCGAGAAAAAACTTAGCCTGATCGGTGTGGGTTTCAAAGCCCAGGCGGCAGGTGCCAAGCTGAATTTGACGGTTGGTTATTCACACCCTGTGGTGATGGATATGCCGACCGGCATCACAGTTGCAACGCCTACGCCAACTGAAATCGTTATCAAGGGTTCTGACCGCCAGCGTGTTGGCCAGATCGCCGCTGAAGTTCGTGCTGTTCGTCCTCCTGAGCCTTACAAAGGCAAGGGCATCCGTTATTCGGATGAGAAGATTACGATCAAAGAAACCAAGAAAAAATAAGGAGCTGCATCATGTTGACCAAAAAAGCGCAGCGGCTTCGTCGTTCACGTCAAACGCGTATTCGCATCGCCACACAAGGCGTTGCCCGCTTGACGGTAAATCGTACCAACCTGCACATCTACGCCAGCGTTATCTCTGGCGACGGCACCAAAGTGCTGGCTGCTGCATCTACCGTAGAAGTCGAAGTCCGCAAGGAAATCGGCGCGTCCGGTAAAGGTGGAAATGTTGCTGCTGCGCAAGCCATTGGCAAGCGCATTGCTGAAAAAGCAAAAGCAGCGGGTGTAGGAAAAGTGGCGTTTGATCGCGCCGGTTTTGCGTACCATGGCCGCGTCAAAGCGCTGGCCGAGGCGGCTCGCGAAGCTGGCTTGCAGTTCTAAGCAGACTGGATACAAAGTATGGCAAAGTTTCAAGCAAGATCCGCAAACGACGCTCCGGACGATGGTCTGAAGGAAAAGATGATCGCGGTCAACCGCGTCACCAAAGTGGTGAAAGGTGGCCGTATTCTCGGTTTCGCCGCACTCACAGTGGTTGGCGATGGTGATGGTCGTGTCGGCATGGGCAAGGGCAAGTCAAAAGAAGTGCCTGCAGCGGTGCAAAAAGCCATGGAAGAAGCGCGCCGCAACATGACCAAGGTGGCATTGAAAAACGGCACGATTCACCACAATGTGTTTGGTCATTGGGGTGCCGCCAACGTCATGATGATGCCAGCGGCCAAAGGTACCGGCATCATTGCTGGCGGTCCGATGCGCGCTGTTTTTGAAGTCATGGGCATCACCGATATCGTGGCCAAGAGCCATGGTTCGAGCAACCCGTACAACATGGTGCGCGCCACGTTGGACGCACTGAACAACTCCACCACGGCTTCTGATATTGCAGCCAAGCGTGGCAAATCAGTCGAAGAAATCTTCGGCTAAGGCGCAGGGGCATTCAAATGACGACAGCAAATAAAGTAAAAGTCCAACTGATTCGCAGCCCGATTGGCACCAAAGAGTCACACCGCGCTACTGTGCGTGGTCTGGGTTTGCGCGGTGTTAACAGCGTTAGCGAACTGGAAGACACGCCCGCTGTGCGCGGCATGATCAACAAGATCAGTTACCTGGTCAAAATTATTTGAGGCTTTGTGGGACAGACCGTAGCCGCGCGGCGGCAAGCTCTGTCCTCAACTGATTAAGGACTCATCATGGAATTAAACGGAATCAAGCCTGCCGCAGGCGCAAAACATGCCAAACGCCGTGTCGGTCGCGGCATTGGCTCTGGCATCGGTAAAACCGCAGGACGCGGCCACAAAGGTCAAAAGTCTCGCGCCGGTGGCTACCACAAGGTCGGCTTTGAAGGCGGTCAAATGCCTTTGCAACGTCGCTTGCCAAAGCGCGGTTTCAAATCGCATTTGCTCAAGTTCAATGCTGAAGTCACGTTGACGGCACTGGAGCAGCTCGGTCTGGCTGAAGTGGACTTGCTGGCTTTGAAGACGGCTGGCCTGGTGGGCCAACTGGCTAAAAACGTCAAGATCATCAAGACGGGCGAGTTGACGAAAGCCGTCAAGCTCAATGGTATTGGTGCAACTGCTGCTGCCAAGGCCATCATTGAAGCCGCTGGCGGCTCGGTTGCCTAAGTTTTAAAGCATTGACAGGATTCATCGGTGGCAACTAACTCGGCTCAATTGGCAAAATCCGGCAAGTTCGGCGATTTGCGGAGCAGGCTTGTGTTTTTGCTGCTGGCACTGGTGGTGTACCGCATTGGTGCGCACATTCCGGTTCCCGGAATTGACCCTGGGCAGTTGCAGCAGCTTTTCAAAGGGCAGGAAGGCGGCATATTGAGTTTGTTCAATATGTTTTCCGGTGGCGCCCTGTCGCGGTTCGCGGTGTTCGCGCTGGGGATCATGCCTTACATCTCGGCCTCCATCATCATGCAGTTGCTCACTTATGTTGTTCCAACATTTGAGCAACTGAAAAAAGAGGGCGAAGCTGGGCGCAGAAAAATCACCCAGTACACCCGCTACGGTACTTTGGGGCTGGCGCTGTTTCAGTCGATGGGGATTGCGGTTGCACTGGAAAGCTCGCCAGGCTTGGTCTTGGCGCCCGGATTTGGTTTTCGCATGACAGCGGTGGTGAGCTTGACCGCCGGCACGATGTTTTTGATGTGGCTCGGTGAGCAGATTACCGAACGTGGCCTGGGCAACGGTATCTCGATTCTGATTTTTGCGAGTATTGTGGCCGGTTTGCCCAGTGCAATGGGCGGTCTGCTTGAGTTGGTGCGTACCGGTGCCATGAGCATTCTGGTGGCGATCGTGATTGTGATCGTGGTCGTGCTGGTCACTTACTTTGTTGTATTTGTAGAGCGCGGCCAGCGGAAAATTTTGGTCAATTACGCCAGGCGGCAGGTCGGCAACAAGGTGTATGGCGGGCAATCCTCGCATCTGCCTTTGAAGCTGAACATGGCCGGTGTGATTCCCCCGATTTTTGCGTCCTCAATTATTTTGTTGCCGGCGACCGTCGTGGGCTGGTTCGCCACCGGCGACGGCATGCGCTGGCTCAAGGATATTGCCAGCACGCTGACACCTGGCCAGCCTATCTATGTGATGTTTTATGCGAGTGCCATCATTTTCTTCTGCTTCTTTTACACGGCACTGGTTTTTAACAGCCGTGAAACTGCAGACAACCTGAAAAAGAGCGGGGCCTTCATTCCGGGAATACGTCCGGGCGACCAGTCGGCGCGCTACATCGACAAGATTCTGGTGCGTTTGACGCTGGCCGGTTCGATTTACATCACCGCCGTCTGTCTGCTGCCTGAGTTTTTGATTTTGAAGTACAACGTGCCGTTTTATTTCGGTGGCACCTCTTTGCTGATTATTGTGATTGTCACCATGGATTTCATGGCGCAAGTGCAGAACTACATGATGTCGCAGCAGTATGAGTCCTTGCTTAAAAAAGCAAACTTCAAGACATCGCCCGGCGCGTAGGCAAAAGTGCGCGTTTAATGAGTAATTTAGGAGAATTAAAAATGAGAGTTTCAGCTTCGGTCAAGAAAATTTGCCGCAACTGTAAAGTTATCCGTCGCAAGGGCGTTGTACGCGTGATTTGCACAGACCCACGTCACAAACAGCGTCAAGGCTGATTTTAAGAGTTTTAGAGGACGAACATGGCCCGTATCGCTGGTATCAATATTCCGCCGCAACAGCACGCCGAAATCGGCTTGACTGCAATCTTTGGCATCGGTCGCACCCGTGCTCGCAAAATTTGCAAAGCCTGTGCCATCGCCTATTCAAAGAAAGTCAAAGACCTGACTGACGGCGATCTGGAAAAAATTCGTGATCAGATCGCCCTGTTCACCATTGAAGGTGACTTGCGTCGTGAAACCACGATGAACATCAAGCGCCTGATGGACATCGGCTGCTATCGCGGCTTCCGTCATCGTCGTGGCCTGCCCGTGCGTGGCCAGCGTACGCGTACCAATGCCCGCACCCGCAAGGGCCCGCGCAAGGCCGCAGCGTCGTTGAAGAAATAATCAAGAGGTTCTCCTATGGCTAAGTCACCAACCAATACCGCAGCACAACGCGTTCGCAAGAAAGTTCGTAAGAACGTTGCCGACGGCATTGCACACGTTCACGCATCGTTCAACAACACCATCATCACGATCACCGATCGCCAGGGCAATGCCCTGGCGTGGGCTTCGTCAGGTGGTCAGGGTTTCAAGGGTTCGCGTAAATCGACTCCATTTGCTGCACAGGTAGCATCTGAGGTGGCTGGCCGCGCAGCTATTGAGCAAGGCATTAAAAACCTTGATGTTGAAATCAAGGGCCCCGGTCCAGGTCGCGAGTCTTCGGTTCGCGCGCTGGGCGCTCTCGGTATCCGGATCAATTCGATTGCTGACGTAACCCCGGTTCCGCACAACGGCTGCCGTCCACAAAAACGCCGCCGTATTTAATCCCCCGTGTCCTGGCGGGGCTGCTTGCTTTTTTGGCAATCACCCGGCGCAGGACTTTTTACCAAAGCCCACCGCCATCAGGCTAAGCGTCAAAGTTTAGGCCGAAGGCTCCTGCAGCGATGCAGTAGATGACAAAAGGAATTCAAAGTGGCACGTTACCTGGGCCCCAAGGCCAAACTATCCCGTCGTGAAGGCACCGACCTCTTTTTAAAGAGTGCTCGCCGCGCCATCGCCGACAAATCAAAATTCGACTCTAAGCCGGGTCAGCATGGCCGCACTTCTGGTACCCGCACGTCCGACTATGGTCTGCAACTGCGTGAAAAGCAGAAGGTCAAGCGTATGTACGGCGTGCTGGAAAAGCAGTTCCGCCGCTACTTCGAAGAAGCTGATCGCCGCAAAGGCAACACCGGTGCCAATCTGTTGTTCATTCTGGAATGCCGTCTGGACAACGTGGCCTACCGCATGGGCTTCGGCTCAACCCGCGCTGAAGCACGCCAGCTGGTGTCGCACAAGGCGATTACCGTCAACGGCGGCTCGGTCAATATTCCTTCGTATATGGTCAAGGCTGGTGATGTGATTGCCGTCCGCGAGAAGTCGAAGAAGCAGGCTCGCGTGGCAGAAGCCCTCGAGTTGGCCAAACAGGTGGGGTTGCCTGCCTGGGTCGAGGTCAGCATCGAGAAGGGCGAAGGCACTTTCAAGAAGGTTCCTGACCGTGACGAGTTCGCCGCTGACGTGAACGAATCGCTCATCGTCGAGTTGTATTCACGCTAATTTCGTTCCTGCGGTACGAGGCGCTGCATATGTGGAATATGCAGGTTTTTGTACCGTCGGCCTTATCGGTGTAACGAACCGAGGGTATTGACATAGGAAGATTGCATGCAAACTAATTTACTGAAACCAAAAACCATCAACGTCGAGCAACTGAGCGCCAACCGCGCAAAAGTCACGCTCGAACCATTTGAGCGTGGCTATGGCCACACCCTGGGCAACGCCCTGCGCCGTGTATTACTGTCGTCCCTGGTCGGCCATGCCGCCACTGAAGTCACCATCGCTGGCGTGCTGCACGAGTACTCGACTATTGACGGTGTTCAAGAAGACGTCGTCAATATTTTGCTTAACCTCAAGGGCGTGGTTTTCAAGCTCCACAACCGTGATGAAGTGACATTGAGCCTGCGCAAAGATGGCGCTGGCCCGGTGACGGCGGCTGACATCCAGACTCCGCATGATGTTGAAATCATCAACCCTGAGCATGTGATTGTTAACCTGTCGCACGGCGGCAAAATTGACATGCAGATCAAGGTTGAAAGTGGCCGTGGCTATGTGCCCGGTAGCGTTCGTCGTTATGGTGACGAGTCGACCAAATCGATTGGTCGTATTGTTCTGGACGCATCGTTCTCGCCCGTCAAGCGCGTCAGCTACACGGTTGAAAGCGCCCGCGTCGAGCAGCGCACAGACCTCGATAAACTGGTTATCGAAATCGAAACCAACGGGGCAGTGTCGGCAGAAGATGCGGTGCGCGCGTCAGCCAGAATTTTGGTTGAACAACTCGCAGTATTCGCGCAACTTGAAGGCCATGAACTCGCCGCGTTTGATGCGCCAGTTCAACGCAGCTCACAGCAGTTTGACCCGATTCTGCTGCGCCCGGTTGATGAGCTTGAGCTCACCGTGCGTTCTGCAAACTGCCTGAAGGCCGAGAACATCTACTACATCGGCGACTTGATCCAGCGTACTGAAAACGAGCTGCTCAAAACGCCGAACCTGGGCCGTAAATCGCTCAACGAAATCAAGGAAGTGCTCGCATCGCGTGGTTTGACCCTCGGTATGCGCCTTGAAAGCTGGCCACCGGCCGGGCTGGACAAGCATTAATTTAAAATCGAAGACCATCTCTTCAATGGGATGGCGCACGGGCAGTACCTGATACGGCTGCCCGGATACTAAAAAAGGAAATCACCATGCGTCACGGACACGGACTACGTAAACTAAACCGCACCAGCGAGCACCGCCTCGCCATGCTGCGCAATATGATGAACTCGCTGCTACAGCACGAAGCCATCAAAACGACGCTGCCAAAAGCAAAAGAGCTGCGCCGCGTTGTTGAACCCATGATCACGCTGGCCAAAGAGCCAACGCTGGCCAACAAACGCCTCGCATTCGACCGCCTGCGCGACCGCGACATGGTCGTCAAGCTGTTTGCAGAACTCGGCCCACGCTACAAGGCACGTCCTGGCGGCTACACCCGCATTTTGAAAATGGGCTTCCGTGTTGGCGACAACGCTCCCATGGCACTCGTCGAGCTGGTAGACCGGCCGGATGTGGATGCTGATACCACTACAGCTGACACGGCCAAGGCAGAGTAAGCTAGAATAACAACTTATCGCGCGGTGGAGCAGCCTGGTAGCTCGTTGGGCTCATAACCCAAAGGTCGTAAGTTCAAATCTTGCCCGCGCAACCAACACCCTAGCTAACCAAGCTAGTAGCCAACGCCCACTTCATGTGGGCGTTTTGCTGTCACGCCAGCTTCAGGCTCACACCTGAATTGGAAAGTACTGAGGGAGATATGTTTACGTGAAGCCTTGAAAGCTTACTGGCACAATACGATGCACCCTCTCTCTACAGACAACATGAAACCAACTCTAATGGCGCTACGAGCCAGTAAATCTGATGGCCAAGCAAAGATTGAATCCGATGCGGTTTTCGAACTGGCGGCGGAGGTTTTTCGTGTCATGTCGGCCCCGATGAGGCTAAAAATTATTAGCTGCTTGTGCTACGGTGAAAAGAACGTATCAGAACTTTTGGCCCAAGTTGACACAACCCAGCCGAATATGTCACAGCATTTAAATACGCTATATCAAGCGGGCGTGCTCGGCAAGCGACGTGATGGCGTACAGATTTTTTACCGGATTATCAATGATAGGGTGGTGACGCTTTGTAGGGCAGTGTGTATTCAAATTGCGAGTGAGGCAGATCTCTAGCAGCGGCGCAATCGGCAGTGTCACGGCCTCACGATCACGCCAGCCCACCGCCACCCAGGGATTGGACGGGGTGAACTGAAAGTAATCCACGGCGCTGACCACCGTGATGCGGTGTTCTTTGGCGAGTGTTGCGCGCATTTCATAGGCGGCAGGCATACCCCCTATGCCAGCACCCATGATGATGTGTGCCATGCGGTGCTCTCCTGTCGTAAAGCGCTTATAAGCTGA
>JBCKNJ010000037.1:0-17211 GCA_038902795.1 Polaromonas sp.
CGTTTTTGAACCACACCGAAAAAAGCCACCGTGAGGTGGCTTTTTGATTTACTTTACTGGCGGAAGAGGCGGGATTCGAACCCGCGGTGGGTTTAACCCCACGTACGCTTTCCAGGCGTATGACTTAAACCGCTCATCCACCCTTCCGCGAAGCCTTTGATTGTAGCAGTGCGGTGTCGGGGTTAAAGGGTCATGTTTTATTGGTTTGCACCATCTTCATGACAGAGGAAATTAATGCAGCTACCTCAGTCATGTTGCTCGGCACAATCAGCGTGGTTTTGGAATCTTTTGCCACGTGTGAATAGGCCTCGACAGCTTTTTCAGCAACCTTGAGCTGCACGGCCTGCTCGCCGCCGGGCTGGCGGATCGCTGCGGCGACGACTTCAATCGCTCGCGCATTGGCCTCAGCCACCGCCATGATGGCTGCGGCTTCACCTTGCGCATTGTTGATGGCCGCCTGTTTTTCACCTTCGGAACGGGCGATAAAGGCTTCCCGCTCACCGGTGGCAATATTGATCTGTTCCTGTTTGCGGCCTTCAGAGGCGGCGATCAGCGCACGCTTTTCGCGTTCAGCGGTGATTTGGGACTGCATGGCAAGCAGGATTTCCCTGGGCGGTGTCAAATCCTTGATCTCGTAGCGCAACACCTTGACGCCCCAGTTCAGCGCGGCCTCGTCAATGGCGGCGACCACCTGGGCGTTGATGATGGCGCGCTCTTCAAAGGTCTTGTCGAGTTCGAGCTTGCCGATCACGCTGCGCAGCGAGGTTTGCGCAAGCTGGGTGATGGCCACGATGTAGTTGGCCGAGCCGTAGCTGGCACGCATCGGGTCAGTGACCTGAAAATACAAAATGCCGTCGACTTGCAACTGCGTGTTGTCGCGGGTAATACAAACTTGGCTGGGCACGTCGAGCGTGATCTCCTTCAGGCTGTGCATGTAGGCCACGCGATCGACGAAGGGAACCAGGAAATTGAGGCCCGGCGTCAGGCTGGCGTGGTATTTTCCCAGGCGCTCGACCACCCAGGAGTTTTGCTGTGGCACTACCTTGATGGACCGGGTGACGAAGATCACGGCGATGACGAGAATGAGGATGGCGATTTCCATGAAGCATCTTTCTTGTGCTGAGGGTTAAAGTTTGTCGACCAGCAACCGGCTTCCGACCAGTTCTGCGACCCGGTGAGGTCCGGCCGAGGGGGTGTTGCCTGGCCGCTGGATCGCCGTCCAATTGGCGCCGCGGTATTTTACCGTGGCCGTGCCGTCCGCGCTCCATTCCTCGACGAAAACCGTCTCGCCAATGTCCAGGTTGACACTGCGATCAGCACGGGCGGAAAGGTCGGACGGGCGTTTTTTCTTGATCAGGTACCAGGCGACCACGGCACCTCCCCCGATGACCGCAGCCACCAGCAACTGCACCACGCTACCGGCGCCGGCGTGTGCGGCCAGCGCCGCGGCTGCCATTCCCAGGCTGATCATCAGCAGGAAAAAAGTCCCGGTAAGTAGCTCGGCGACAACTGCGCCGCCTGCAAGCAGCCACCAGATGGTTGGTTCACTCATGTTTCCTCCTTTTGTTGATGATGCGCTACATTTTGAGGCAATTACAAGCTGCTGACGGCGTGTTGCCATTTTATTTTCGTACACTTCGCTGATTCGGCTTGACTCCGCCAGTTCCGCTGCGCTTTCCAAGCGCTCCATTGTTTTTCATCGCGTCACAGAATTCAATTATGAAATTTCGTTTCCCCATCGTCATCATTGACGAAGACTTCCGCTCCGAGAACACCTCCGGCCTGGGCATTCGTGCGCTGGCGCAGGCCATAGAAACCGAAGGCTTTGAAGTGCTGGGCGTTACCAGCTACGGCGACCTGTCGCAGTTTGCCCAGCAGCAAAGCCGGGCCAGCGCTTTCATACTGTCGATTGACGACGAGGAGTTCACCCCCGGCCCTGATCTTGACCCGGCGGTTTTGAATTTGCGCACCTTCATTGAAGAAGTGCGCCGTAAAAATCTGGACGTACCGATTTATGTCTATGGCGAGACAAAAACTTCACGACATATCCCCAATGACATCCTGCGCGAGCTGCATGGCTTCATTCATATGTTTGAGGACACGCCGGAGTTTGTGGCGCGGCATATTTTGCGTGAAGCTAAAAGTTATCTTGAAGGCGTGCAACCGCCATTTTTCAAAGCGCTGCTGGATTACGCCGAAGACGGATCGTATTCATGGCATTGCCCTGGGCACTCTGGTGGCGTGGCGTTTTTGAAGAGCCCGGTCGGGCAGATGTACCACCAGTTTTATGGCGAGAACATGCTGCGCGCCGACGTTTGCAACGCGGTGGAAGAACTCGGCCAACTGCTAGACCACGATGGTGCGATTGGAGCCAGTGAACGCAACGCGGCCCGCATCTTCAACGCTGACCATTGCTTTTTCGTCACCAACGGCACATCGACCAGCAACAAGATGGTCTGGCATCACACGGTGGCGCCGAGCGACGTGGTGGTGGTGGACCGCAACTGCCACAAGTCAATCTTGCACGCCATCATCATGACGGGCGCGGTGCCAGTGTTTTTGAAGCCGACGCGCAACCATTTCGGCATCATCGGGCCGATTCCGCAAAGCGAATTCGAGCCCGAGGCGATTCGCGCCAAAATTGCTGCGAACCCCTTGCTCAAAGGCGTTGATGCCGCCACGGTCAAGCCGCGGGTGCTGACATTGACCCAATCCACTTACGACGGCGTGCTCTACAACACCGAGACCATCAAGGGCATGCTCGACGGCTACATCGAGAACCTGCACTTTGACGAAGCCTGGCTGCCGCACGCTGCGTTTCACCCCTTCTACGGCAGCTACCACTCTATGGGGAAAAACCGCATCCGCCCCAAGACGGCTGTGGTCTATGCAACCCAATCCATCCACAAGCTGCTGGCCGGCATCAGCCAGGCCAGCCATGTGCTGGTGCAGGACTCGCAGGAGGTCAAGCTCGACCGACACCTCTTCAACGAGGCCTATTTGATGCACACCTCGACCTCGCCGCAGTACAGCATCATTGCCAGCTGCGACGTGGCCGCCGCCATGATGGAGCCACCCGGCGGCACGGCTCTGGTGGAAGAAAGCATTGTCGAGTCGCTCGATTTCCGCCGTGCCATGCGCAAGATTGATGCTGAGTACGGCGACGACTGGTGGTTCAAGGTCTGGGGCCCCGACAAGCTGGTGGAAGAAGGCATTGGCGAGTCGAAAGACTGGATCATCAAGGGCGAGTCACGCAGCGTCAAAACCGCTAAAAACGGGGCCAACAACTGGCACGGTTTTGGCCAGATGGCGACTGGCTTCAATATGCTGGACCCTATCAAGTCCACCATCATCACACCGGGGCTGGACCTGAACGGCAAGTTTGCAAAAACGGGTATTCCGGCATCCATCGTGACGAAATTCCTCGTAGAGCACGGCGTGATTGTTGAAAAAACCGGCCTCTACAGCTTCTTCATCATGTTCACCATCGGCATTACCAAAGGCCGCTGGAACACGCTGTTGTCGGGCTTGCAGCAGTTCAAGGACGACTACGCCAAGAACCAGCCGATGTGGCGCATCCTGCCCAAGTTTTGCCAGAAGTTTCCCAAGTACGAGCGCATGGGCTTGGCTGATTTGTGCCAGCACATCCACACGCTGTACGCCAAATACGACATCGCCCGCTTAACGACCGAGGTCTACCAAAGCGACCTGATCCCGGCCATGAAGCCCAGCGATGCCTACGCCCACATCGCCCAGCGCAAGACCGAGCGGGTCGAGATTGACCAGCTTGAAGGCCGCATCACGGTTGGCCTCGTCACGCCATACCCGCCGGGAATTCCGCTGCTGATTCCGGGCGAAGTGTTCAACAAAAAGATTGTTGATTATTTGAAGTTTGCGCGCGAATTCAACTCCCAGTGCCCGGGTTTTGAAACTGACATCCACGGCCTGGTCGAGCAGGTGGATGCCCAGGGCAAGATGCGCTATTACGCGGATTGCGTGGAAAAGTGAGTTATTGGGGGTAGTCACCAATAACTCAGCCGTAGGCTAGTCGCATTTGGGCTCTGACCCCAAAAACTCTCAGGCGCTGAAGAAGTTTTTCAGTTTGTCTGCCCAGCCTTCTCCGCTGGGTGAGTGCTTGGCCCCGCCTATTTTCAAAGACTCATCAAACTCCTTGAGCAGTTTGCGTTGCTGTTCAGTCAGCTTGACGGGGGTTTCCACAGTGATGTGGCAATACAAATCGCCAGGGTAGCTGGAGCGCACGCCCTTGATGCCCTTGCCGCGCAGGCGGAACTGTTTGCTGGCCTGCGTGCCTTCAGGGATGTCAATGGCGGCTTTACCTGCCAGCGTGGGCACTTCAATTTCGCCGCCCAATGCAGCCGTGGTGAAACTGATGGGTACAGTGCAGTGCAGGTCGTCGCCGTCGCGCTCGAAGATGGCGTGTTTTTTGACGCGAATCTCGATGTACAAATCGCCTGGCGGCCCGCCATTGGTGCCAGGCTCACCGTTACCGGTTGAGCGGATGCGCATTCCATCGTCAATACCGCCGGGGATTTTGACTTCAAGCGTTTTGTTGTTTTTGGTTTTGCCCACGCCGTGGCAAGCCACGCAGGGCTCGGGGATCAGCTTGCCGGTGCCTTTGCATTGCGGGCAGGTTTGCTGCACGCTGAAAAAACCCTGACGCATTTGCACCACGCCGTGGCCGTGGCAGGTGGTGCAGGTGACCACCCTGGTGCCGGGCTTGGCACCTGAGCCTTTGCAGGTGCTGCAGTCGTCCCAGTTGGGGATGCGGATTTGCGCTTCCTTGCCATTGGCGGCCTCTTCAAGCGTGATCTCCATCGCGTAGCTCAGGTCACCACCACGAAAGACCTGTCTGCCGCCGCGTTGCTGCGCAGCACCGCGTTGGCCACCGAACACACCACCAAAGATGTCGCCAAAGGCTTCCGCAAAACCGCCAAAACCTTCAGCGCCAGGGCCGCCGCGGTTCGGGTCCACGCCCGCGTGGCCGTACTGGTCGTAGGCGGCACGCTTTTGCTCGTCCGAAAGCATCTCGTAGGCTTCTTTGCCTTCCTTGAATTTTTCTTCGGCAGCCTTGTTGGCATCACCCTGGTTGCGGTCTGGGTGGTGCTTCATCGCGAGCTTGCGATAGGCTTTTTTGATGTCTTCATCGCTGGCGTTTTTAGCAACGCCTAGCGTGTCGTAATAGTCTTTTTTAGCCATGTAGGGTCGGTCGGGGTTGGTTAACCCTTCTTGACTTCCTTGACCTCGGCATCAACCACATTGTCGTCTGCCGGTTTGGCTTCTGGCTGGGCGGCGCCACCTGCCGGGCCCGCTGCCGCTGCGGCTTTGGATGCCTCCATGTCGGCGTACATTTTTTCACCCAGCTTCTGGCTTGCCTCCATCAGTGCGGCGTTCTTCGCGTCGATGGCGGCCTTGTCTTCGCCTTTGAGGGTTTCTTCCATGTCCTTGATGGCAACTTCGATTTTTTCTTTCTCGCCGGCGTCCAGCTTGTCGCCGTATTCAGTCAGCGATTTCTTCACGCTGTGAACCATGGCTTCGGCATTGTTCTTGGCCTGCACAAACTCGACCCGTTGCTTGTCGTCGGCGGCGTGGAGTTCGGCGTCTTTCACCATCTGCTGGATTTCCGCTTCGGACAGGCCCGAGTTGGCTTTGATGGTGATTTTGTTTTCCTTGCCGGTGCCCTTGTCTTTCGCGCCTACGTGCAGGATGCCGTTGGCATCAATGTCGAAGGACACTTCAATCTGCGGCGTGCCGCGCGCTGACGGCGGAATGCCTTCAAGGTTGAACTCGCCCAGCGCCTTGTTGCCCGATGCAATCTCGCGCTCGCCCTGGAAGACCTTGATGGTCACGGCCGGCTGGTTGTCTTCAGCGGTCGAGAAGGTCTGTGCAAATTTAGTCGGGATGGTCGTGTTTTTCTTGATCATCTTGGACATAACGCCGCCCATGGTTTCGATACCCAGGGACAGTGGGGTCACATCAAGCAGCAACACGTCGGTACGGTCACCCGACAACACCTGGCCCTGAATCGCAGCGCCCACGGCAACTGCTTCATCGGGGTTCACATCCTTGCGCGGCTCCTTGCCGAAGAACTCCTTGACCTTCTCCTGCACCTTGGGCATACGGGTCTGGCCACCGACCAGAATCACATCATGGATATCTGACACGCTCAGGCCTGCGTCCTTCATCGCGATGCGGCAAGGCGCAATCGTGCGTTCGATCAGTTCGTCAACTAGGCTTTCCAATTTTGCACGGGTCAGCTTGACCAGCAAATGCTTGGGGCCGGAAGCCGGGTCGTGTGCAATGTAGGGAATGTTGACTTCGGTTGCAGCGCTGTTGGACAACTCGATTTTTGCTTTTTCAGCCGAGTCTTTCAGGCGCTGCAAGGCGACCACGTCTTTGCTCAGGTCAATGCCGCTTTCCTTTTTGAACTCGGCCACGATGTATTCGATCACGCGCTGATCAAAGTCTTCGCCGCCGAGGAAGGTGTCGCCGTTGGTGGACAGCACTTCAAACTGTTTTTCGCCGTCAACGTCGGCGATCTCGATGATGGAGATATCAAACGTACCGCCGCCGAGGTCATAGACGGCAATCTTGCGGTCGCCTTTTTCCTGCTTGTCCAGGCCAAAGGCGAGGGCGGCAGCGGTAGGCTCGTTGATGATGCGCTTGACATCGAGGCCGGCAATGCGGCCTGCGTCTTTGGTGGCCTGGCGCTGCGCGTCATTGAAGTAAGCGGGCACCGTGATGACGGCCTCGGTAACAGGCTCGCCGAGGTAGTCTTCGGCGGTTTTTTTCATCTTGCGCAGGATGTCGGCGCTGACCTGCTGGGCAGACAATTTTTTGCCACGCACTTCAACCCATGCGTCGCCGTTGTCGGCTGCCACGATGGTGTAAGGCATGAGAGCGATGTCCTTCTGGACTTCTTTTTCAGTGAATTTGCGGCCAATCAGACGCTTGACGGCGTACAGCGTGTTCTTGGGGTTGGTCACGGCCTGACGCTTGGCCGAGATGCCGACCAGTACTTCGCCGTCTTCCTGGTAAGCAACGATGGACGGCGTGGTGCGCGTGCCTTCGGAGTTTTCAATCACCCGTGGCGTGTTGCCTTCCATGATGGCTACGCAACTATTGGTTGTGCCCAGGTCGATGCCGATGATTCTTCCCATGATGTGCTCCTGCTTGTTTTCAGTTAAAGATTAAAAAGAGTGTTGACCTGAATGTGGGTCAAGCTGTGTTGATGACTTGTGGATAAGTTGTGTGGTTTCAAGGGGCAATGTCAAAAAATCCAGTATCCGCAGCGCCCCATTTATTTAGCTGCCGAGACAGTCACTAAAGCCGGACGCAGCACACGCTCGGCAATCAGATAGCCTTTTTGCAGCACGCCAACAACTGTATTGGCCTCTTGCTCCGATGGCACCATGCTGATGGCTTGGTGCTGGTGCGGGTCAAATTTAGTGCCGGCGGGTGGGTCGATGGCCATCACCTTGTTGCGTTCGAGTGCGCTTTTCAGTTGCTTGAGTATGGCTTCTCCGCCTTCGCGGATTTGCTGCGGCGTTGCATCCTTGATGGTGAGGCCCGCTTCCAGGCTGTCGGCTATCGGCAGCAGGCTTTCGGCAAAGCTCTCGACTGCAAACTTGCGGGCTTTGCTGATTTCATCATCGGCGCGGCGGCGGGCGTTTTCAACCTCGGCTTTGGCACGCAGATAGCTGTCAGCCAGTTCGGTGTTTTTGGCCGTCAGCGTGGCGACCTCAGCCTGCGCCACGGTTAGCGCATCAAACTCGTTGGCGGCCTGCGCTGCTTCAAGTTCCTCGGGGCTGGGCGCACCTGTCAGGTCGGCGTTCATGCCGTTGGCGGATTGGTTTTGTTCGGGTTGCGGGTTTTTCGACATGCTTCAACACAGGTAAAGACGATCAAGGAAAACCCCCCACTTGAGGCCCGCAAAGGCCTTTTCAAGGGCAGGGAAATTCAGTTGGTGGTGTCAATTCAGCGGGTAGCGCGCCTGGGGCGGTGCGGAATTGCCAGGGTGCAATTGTAAAAGCGACCATCAAGGCCGCTTTTTTTGTGCCTCGATGGCAGCTTATTTTTTCTTGCTCAGGCTGGCAGACCACTTGCTTGCGAATGTCTGCACCTCGCCCAGACGCTTGAGCAAATCTGCGCCCAGTGTGGTGACGGTATAACCAGCGCTGCCGTGCGTGAGCAGCCCGGCAGCGCGCAGCTCCTTGTTACGGGTGTTGAGTGTGTTGGGAGTGATGCTTCCGATGCTGTCTTGCAGCAGGCGAAATGTCTGGGGGTGGCCGTCTTTGAGGGCCCACAAAACGCGCAGTGCATAGCGCGATTCAAGCAGTTCAAACAGCTGGCCGACAGCGGCATTTTCCTTGGCACTCATAGGGAATATCTCCTGGTCACGTTTTTGTCACAGTTGGGGGTTACGCACAAGCTTGGAGTGAAATATAGCTCAAATTCCTGACTGCTACTAGTTTTGTAGCTGTCTGCGGGTTAAGTCACTTCAGGCTCCGCAATCCCACCCACAACATTACTGAAACCGCCATCAACATAGGTGATCTCGGCGCTGACACCCGCAGCCAGGTCACTGAGCAAAAATGCGGCGACGTTGCCGACATCTTCAATCGTCACATTGCGGCGTATCGGTGAGACTTGTGCCACCACGCTCAGGATTTTGCCAAAGCCCTTGATGCCGCTGGAAGCCAGGGTTTTGATCGGCCCGGCGCTGATGCCGTTGGCGCGCATTCCGCGCCTTTTGCTGCCGAGTGATTCGGCCAGGTAGCGCACCGATGCCTCCAGGCTGGCCTTGGCCAGACCCATGGTGTTGTAGTTGGGTACCACGCGTTCAGCGCCCAGATAGGTCAGTGTCAGCACGGACGATTTGTCGTTCAGGTAGGGTAGGGCAGCCTTGGCCATGGCGGGGAAGCTGTAGGCGCTGATGTCGTGGGCAATTTTGAAGCCCTCGCGCGACAGACCGTCGAGAAAGTCGCCGGCAATGGTTTCGCGCGGGGCGTAGCCGATGGCGTGGACAAAACCGTCAAAGGTGGACCAGGTTTGGGTCAGGTCAGTCATCAACTGCGCAATCTGCTGGTCGCTGCTGACGTCGCAGTCAAACACCAGCTGGCTGCCAAAGTCGGCGGCAAATTCGGTGATGCGGTCTTTAAAGCGCTCGCCTTGGTAGCTGAAGGCTAGTTCTGCGCCCTGTGCGTGGCAGGCCTTGGCAATGCCGTAGGCGATGGAGCGGTTGCTCAATACGCCCGTGATTAATAATTTTTTGCCAGCTAGAAAACCCATAGACTATCCTTCTTAAAAATCTTGCAGAATTGTCGCATGCGCGCCTTATCAGTTTTTCCGGTTTTTTCGGTTTTATTTGCCCTTGCATCCACTTTGGTGGCTCCTTGCGCAAGCGCCGCCCACGCCTACGCCCAGTTTGGCGACATCAAATACCCGCCCGGTTTTAGCAACTTCAGCTACGTCAACTCAGCTGCTGCCAAGGGCGGCGAAATTCGCATGGTGCCGCCGACCCGGCCGACCAATTTCGACAAGTTCAACCCCTTCACGCTACGCGGTACTGCGCCTTACGGCATCGGCACGCTGATGATCGAAAGTCTGCTGATTGGCAACTTCGAGGAGCCAACCACGGCTTATGGTTTGCTGGCTGATGACGTGGATGTTGCGACTGACAGGCTCTCTGCCACCTTCCGTTTGAATCACAAGGCCCGCTTTCACGACGCTACGCCGGTACTGGCTGCCGACGTGCTGCATTCGTACACTCAACTCACCAGCAAGCTCGCCGCACCGCAGTACCGCACGATTTACGCCGAGGTAAAAGGCGTGACGGTGGTGTCCGAGCGGGTGGTGCGTTTTGACTTTGCAACGCCCAACCCGGAACTACCGCTGATGGTGGGTGGTATGCCGGTGTTCAGCCGCGCCTGGGGGGGTGGCAAGCCGTTTGACAAGATTGTTTCGGAGTTGCCCATAGGCTCAGGTCCGTACAAGCCCGCCAGCAGCGCCATGGGGCGCGACATCACCTACGTGCGCGATGCGGCTTATTGGGGCGCCGATCTGCCCAGCCGCAAGGGCCAGTTCAACTTCGATCGCATCACCTTCAAGATCTACCTCGATGAAACCTCCCGTTTTGAAGGCTTGAAGGCCGGCGAATACGACTTCATGCGCGAGTTCATCTCACGTAATTGGGCGCGTCAGTACACCGGCAAGCAGTTCACTTCGGGCGAACTTGTCAAGCGGGCGTTTGAAAACCGCAACCCCGGCGACTTTCAGGGCTATGTGTTCAACCTGCGCAAGCCGAAGTTCCAGGATGTGCGCGTGCGCCAGGCGATTGGTCTGGCGCTGGACTTTGAGTGGATGAACCGCCAGCTTTTTTACGGTATCTACAAACGCGTCAACGGTTACTTCCCGAACAGTGAATTTCAGGCTGTTGGCCTGCCCAAGCCTGACGAGCTGGCATTGTTGGAACCCTTGAAGGGCAAGCTCAAGCCGGAAGTGTTTGGCGCGGTGCCGGTGTCGCCTTCTACCCAAGCTCCCAACAGCTTGCGTGACAACCTGCGGCGCGCCCAGGCGCTGCTTCGTGAAGCAGGTTGGGCCTACAAAGACGGCGCGCTGCGCAATGCCAAAGGCGAAGCCTTTACGATGGAGTTTTTGAACGACCAGCCGTCGTTGATACGCGTCGTCGGGCCGTTCCAGAGGGCGCTGGAAAAGCTCGGCATCACGCTGACCTATCGTGTGGTTGATTTTTCGTTGTCTAAACAAAAAATGGATGCATTTGATTTTGAAGTCACCACCCTGCGCATGCCAGGCAGCACATCGCCCGGCGGCGAGCTGCTGGAGCGCTTCGGCTCTGAGGCTGCCAAAACACCCGGCTCATCCAACGTCTGGGGCCTTGCTGACCCGGCTGTTGATGCGCTGCTGCAAAAAGTAGTCAGCGCCAAAACAAGGCCGGAACTGGCCACCGCCATGCGCGCACTCGACCGTGTGCTGACCAATGGTTTTTACTCAGTGCCACAATATTATGGTGATGCGTTTTTAATTGGTTATAGGCCAGGGCGGTTTATTTTGCCGTCGACTATTCCGCCTTACTATCAAGCCGATATGTGGGCCATGAGTACCTGGTGGGCCTCAAGCAACAACAAATAAAACATGGCCAGCTACATCCTCAAACGCCTGCTGCTGATGATTCCGACACTGTTCGGCGTGTTGCTGCTGACCTTCGCCATGGTGCAGTTTGTGCCGGGCGGCCCGGTCGAGCAGATGGTGGCGCAGTTGCAGGGGCGTGACTCTGGCGGCGAGAGTGCTGCCGCATCGGGCGCAGGTTACCGGGGCAGGCAGGGCGTGGACGCGCAGCGCATTGCAGAAATCAAAGTGCTTTATGGCTTTGACAAGCCGGTGCATGAGCGCTTTTGGCAGATGCTCGGGCAGTTTGCACGCTTCGACCTCGGTAAAAGCTTTTACCATCACAAGGACGTCTGGCAACTGGTCAAGGAAAAACTGCCGGTCTCCATCAGCCTGGGCCTGTGGACCTTTTTCATCAGCTACCTCATAGCCGTGCCGCTGGGCGTGGCCAAGGCGGTGCGGGCAGGGACACGGTTTGACTTCTGGACCACGCTCATCGTGCTGGTGGGCTACGCCATTCCCGGCTTTGTGTTGGGCGTGGCGCTGCTGGTGGTGTTTGGCGGGCAATTGCAGTGGTTTCCGTTGCGCGGCCTGACCTCATCGAACTGGGAAACCTTGAGCTGGGGTGCGCGCATTGTGGACTACCTGTGGCACATCACCTTGCCCGTCACAGCCATGGTGCTGGGCAGTTTTGCCGTCACCGCGGTACTCACCAAAAATTCATTCCTTGAAGAAATTAGAAAACAATATGTGCTGACGGCACGCGCCAAGGGTTTGAGCGAGCAGAGGGTGTTGTACAAGCATGTGTTTCGCAATGCGCTGATACCCATCATCACCGGTTTTCCGGCAGCTTTTATTGGTGCTTTTTTTACCGGTTCACTGCTGATTGAAACGTTGTTTTCACTCGATGGTCTGGGCCTGCTGGGTTATGAAAGCGTGATCCGCCGCGACTACCCGGTGGTGCTGGGAACGCTTTATTTTTTTACACTGATTGGACTGATTACCAAGCTGATCAGTGACCTCTGTTATGTCTGGGTCGATCCGAGGGTGAAGTTTGATTAATACCCTGTCGCTTAGTCCCGGCAAACGTGCCTGGCAGCGCTTTAGTCGCAACCGGCTTGGTTTTTATAGCCTGCTACTGTTCTCCGTCATGGTGCTGTTCAGCCTGTTTGCCGAAGTGTTGTCCAACGACAAGCCGCTGCTTGTTAGCTATGAAGGCAAGCTCTATTTTCCGCTGGTAAAGGACTATGCAGAAAAAACTTTTGGCGGTGACTTTGATACGCCCGCAGACTACCTGGACCCCTTCATCAAGGACAAAATCAAGCAGGGCAACAACTGGGCCATTTACCCGCCCAACCCCTATGGCCCGAAAACCATCAACTACTTCGCCAAACAGCCCAACCCTTCTGCGCCGTCGCGTGACAATCTTTTCGGCACCGACGACCGGGGCCGGGACTTGCTGGCGCAACTGATTTACGGTTTTCGTTTGAGTGTTCTGTTTGGTCTGGCGCTGACGCTGATCGGTGTCGTGATCGGCGTGATAACCGGGGCCATACAGGGTTACGCAGGTGGCAAAACCGACCTTATTTTTCAGCGCTTTATGGAAATATGGGGTTCCATGCCCGAGCTGTATTTGCTGATTATTTTCAGCGCCGTGTTTGCGCCCAGCGTCGCGCTGCTGCTGTTTTTGCTCAGTCTCTTCGGCTGGATGGGCCTGTCAGACTATGTGCGGGCCGAGTTTTTGCGGAATCGCCAGTTGGACTATGTACGTGCCGCAAAAGCGCTGGGCGTGAGCAATCTGCACATCATGTGGCGGCACATACTGCCCAACAGCATGACACCGGTCGTCACCTTCCTGCCGTTTCGTATGAGTGCCGCCATTCTGGCGCTGACTGCGCTGGATTTTCTGGGCCTGGGCGTACCGCCGGGCACGCCATCGCTTGGCGAATTGCTCAACCAGGGCAAGGCGAATATTGATGCCTGGTGGATTTCGCTGTCAACGTTTGCGGTACTGGTGATTACGCTGTTGCTGCTGACTTTGATGGGTGATGCGCTGCGCGATGCGCTAGACCCTCGTAAAGTATAAAAATGACCCCCACGCTTGTCGCTTCGCACGCCAACGGCGTTACGCTGCCCCTTTCATCGGAAAAAGGGGCTGTTCCGCCTAAGGGCGGCCTGTCGGCGGAACGGCATGAGTAAACCTCTTCTAGAAGTCAAAGGCTTGAGCGTTTCTTTCGCGGGTAAAGAGGTCGTCCACGGCATTGACTTTTCAATCGCGCCCGGCGAAAAGCTGGCACTGGTCGGTGAGTCAGGCTCGGGCAAAACAGTTACCGCCCTGAGCCTGCTGCAGCTGGTGCAAAACGCATCGCTGGGCGGCAGCGCTGTGTTTCAGGGACGTGAGGGCGAAGTCGATTTGCTGGCTATCCCGGAGCGCCAGCTGCGCGGCATTCGCGGGCAGGACATCTCCATGATCTTCCAGGAGCCGATGACGGCGCTGAATCCGCTGTTCAGCGTGGGCGACCAGATTGCCGAGGTTTTGCAGCTAAAACTGGGTCTGACCCAATCAGAATCGGCACAAGAAGCTATTAAATTGCTAGCAGATACGGGTATTGCCGAGCCCGAAAGGCGGGCGCGCTCCTTTCCGCACCAACTCTCGGGTGGCCAGCGCCAGCGGGCCATGATCGCCATGGCGCTGGCCTGCCAGCCCATGCTGCTGCTAGCCGATGAGCCAACCACGGCGCTTGACGTGACGCTACGCAGCCAAATCCTTGATTTGCTGGCTGATTTGCAGCAAAAAAATGGCATGGCTGTGCTGATGATCACGCACGACCTGAACCTGGTGCGCCGTTTTGCGACGCGGGTGGCGGTGATGGAAAACGGTTACATCGTCGAGCATGGCGCAGTTGACGAAGTTTTCAGCCATCCGCAGCACGCCTACACCCGCTGTCTGATCGACAGCACGCCGACACGCGATGTGCAGGAGGCGCAGCCAGACCTGTCACTGCCCGCCGTGATGAAGGCCAAAGACCTGCGCGTCAGCTATTCGGTTTCCACACCGGGGTTTAAAGGCTGGTTCAAGGCAGGCCGGTTTGTGGCGGTGCAGGGTGCCAGTTTTGAGATTCCGGCCGGACAAACGCTGGGCGTGATGGGCGAGTCGGGTTCTGGTAAGTCCAGTCTGGCGCTGGCGGCGCTGGGCCTGCATCCGCATGAAGGCCAACTGGAGGTGATAGGCAAGGCCTGGAGCCGTCATTCAGCCGCTAACAAAGCCATACGCCAGGCGATGCAGGTGGTGTTTCAGGACCCGTTTTCATCGCTGTCGCCGCGCATGACGATTGAAGAAATTGTTGGCGAAGGCCTACAGGTGTACCAGCCTGGCCTGAGCGCTGTAGAGCGCCAGCAACGGGTGTTGCAGTTATTGGCCGACGTGGGCATGCTTGAAGCTCAGTTTGTCGGACTATTGCAGCGCTATCCGCACGAGTTTTCGGGCGGGCAGAGACAGCGTATCGCCATTGCGCGGGCGCTGATGGTTGAACCGCAACTGTTGGTACTGGACGAACCAACCAGCGCACTCGATGTAACCATCCAGAAACAGGTTTTGCAGCTGTTGCAAAGGTTGCAAAGGGAGCGCGGTTTGAGCTATTTGCTGATTACCCACGATGTCGACGTGATCGCCGCCATGGCGCACCAGGTTATGGTGATGAAGGATGGGGTGGTGGTTGAAGCAGGGCCTGTAAGCGCCATATTAAAAGCGCCGCAGCACCCCTATACGCAGGCGCTGGTGGCGGCCCATGCCTAAGGGGTTACAATACGAACTTCACGACCAAATTCACGACCAAATGGGCGGGTTTTCACCGCCCATTTTTTTTGGGCGTTTGTTTTTAGATACTGGATTTTTTTGATCTTGCATGGCCGCGCAAAGTACCAACGAAACGATTGAACAAACCGTCACCGGACTGGGTTATGACCTGGTTGACATTGAACGCACCGGTGGTGGCTTGTTGCGCGTGACGATTGACATGCCGTATGTTGCGCAAGCCGAACAGTTCATCAATGCTGAAGATTGTGAAAAAGTCACGCGCCAGCTGCAGTTTGTACTGGAGGTGGACGCTGCGGCGTATTCCCGGCTTGAGGTTAGCTCGCCCGGAATCGACAGGCCGCTGCGCAGTGAGAAAGATTTTGAGCGCTTTGCCGGTGAGTTGATAGACATCACCCTTAAAGCGCCTATTGGTATAGCGGCAACGGCTGGTTCGACGATATCGGCCAAGCAGAAAAAATTTCGGGGAACGCTGGAGCACGCTGAATCCGCTGAATCTGTTAATGCGGCAGGTACTTGGCAAATCGTCTGGAGCGATCAGCCAGCGGCCAAGCCAGGGCAAAAGATTAGCAAGAAAAGAGTGCCTGCTCCGCTACAGGCACTGGGTTTCACGCTGGATGAGATTGCTCAAGCACGGCTGGCTCCGGTGGTGGACTTCAAGGGGCGCAAGCCAAAGGGTGTCGGGTTTTTGAAAATTAGAGTGAAAGGCCTGTGAAATGAATCGCGAAATGTTGATGTTGGTTGATGCCATCTCGCGCGAGAAAAATGTCGAACGCGACGTGGTTTTCGGCGCGGTCGAGCTCGCCCTTGCGCAAGCCACCAAAAAAAACTACCCCGGTGAAGTTGACATCCGGGTTGCAGTTGACCGTGACAGCGGCAGCTATGAAACCTTCCGCCGCTGGCTGGTGGTGCCGGATGAGGCCGGTCTGCAAAACCCTGAAGCAGAAGAGCTGGTGAGCGATGCGCGTGACGAGATCGCAGACATCGAAGAAGGCGACTTCATTGAAAAACCGGTTGAAAACATGCCGATTGGCCGCATTGGTACCATGGCAGCCAAGCAGGTCATTCTGCAAAAAATCCGTGATGCCGAGCGCGAAATGCTGCTCAGTGACTTCATGTCGCGTGGCGACAAGATCTTTGTCGGCACCGTCAAGCGCATGGATAAGGGCGACATCATTGTCGAGTCCGGCCGCGTCGAAGGTCGCCTGCGTCGCAGCGACATGATCCCGAAAGAAAACCTGCGTGCTGGTGACCGCGTGCGCGCCATGATTATGGAAGTCGACAACACCCTGCGTGGCGCGCCCATCATCCTGTCGCGTTCGGCACCCGAATACATGATTGAACTTTTCCGCCAGGAAGTGCCTGAAATTGAGCAGGGCTTGCTGGAGATCAAAGCCTGCGCCCGTGACCCCGGCTCACGCGCAAAAATTGCCGTGCTGTCACATGACAAACGTATTGATCCTATTGGCACCTGCGTCGGCGTGCGTGGTACCCGCGTCAATGGCGTGACCAACGAACTCGCTGGTGAGCGCGTCGACATCGTGCTGTGGAGCGAAGACCCGGCCCAGTTCGTAATCGGTGCGCTGGCACCGGCCAACGTGTCGTCCATCGTGGTGGATGAAGAGCGCCACGCCATGGACGTGGTGGTTGATGAAGAAAACCTGGCTATTTCGATTGGTCGTGGCGGCCAGAACGTGCGTCTGGCAGCCGAATTGACGGGCTGGAAAATCAACATCATGACGGCCGACGAGTCGCTTGAGAAGCAGTCGCTTGAAACCGACAGCAGCCGCAAGCTGTTCATGGAAAAGCTCGATGTAGACCAGGAAGTCGCCGACATCCTGATCGCCGAAGGCTTCGCCAGCCTCGAAGAAGTGGCCTACGTGCCGCTACAGGAACTGCTGGAGATCGAGTCGTTTGACGAAGACACCGTTAATGAGCTACGCACGCGCGCCAAGGCTGCGCTGCTGACGATGGAAATTGTCAAGGAAGAAAATGCCGAAGGTGTCTCGCAAAACCTGCGTGATGTCGAGAGCCTGACTCCTGAGCTGATTGCAAAGCTCAATGCAGCAGGCATCAACACCCGTGACGACCTGGCCGATCTGGCCAGCGACGAACTAACCGATATTACCGGCCAGTCTGCGGACCAAGCCACTGCCCTCATCATGATTGCACGCGCACATTGGTTTACCGATGAAGCGGCTGCTGTTGTGGCATCTGCACCCGCAGTTGCCGAAGAGCAATGATCATGGAGG
>JBCKNJ010000038.1:0-17086 GCA_038902795.1 Polaromonas sp.
ATTTTGGCCATGCTGGCGTAGGCCTTGGCATTGAGCCAGTAGAAGGCGATCTTCAGCAGCAACACCAGCGCCACAATGGACCAGCCCCAGTTCTGAATAAAGCCGTGCAGCTTATCTAACAGCCAGTACAGCGGCTTGGCCAAAATGGTCAGCCAGCCGTAGTCTTTCACCAGCTCCAGGCCGGGAGCCAGCGCTTCCAGCGCTTTTTCTTCCTGCGGGCCGATAAAAAGTTTTGCGCTCACTGCTTTCGTAGTGCCGGGGGCCATCGTATCCAGCGGCGTGATCATGCCCACGGCGTACAGGTTGGTATCCACCTTGCGCAGGAAAATGTCGCGCTGAATGCCGTCGGCCAGTATCCAGGCCGTCGCAAAATAATGCTGAACCATGGCCACATACCCGTTGTTGGCCTGCTTTTCAACATCAACCTTGTTCTTTTCGATGTCGCTGAATTCAACTTTCTGATATTTCTTGGCCTCGGTATAAAGAGCCGGGCCGGTGAAGGTGAAATAAAACGCTGACTCGCCCAACGGCGGGTTGCCGTCGCGCACCAGTTGCAGGTAAAGCTGCGGCGACACCGGACTGCTGCCGGTGTTGCTCACTTCGTGCCGCACAACCATGTCATAGATGCCGCGCTTGAGCGTGTAGGTCTTGACGAGTTTGACGCCGCCGACCTCAGCCGACTCAAATTTGACTTCCAGTGTGTCCTGGCCGTCTTTCAATTGTCGCTCGCCCGGCACGGCGGTCATCGGCGTTTTATGAGTGGGGAAGCTGCCGCCGGTGCCGCTGGCAATCAGCCCGGACTGCACGAGATAAACACGCGCAGCACTTTCATCGAGCAGCACAAAGCCGGAGACCTTGTCAGTCATATCCTTGTGCTTGATGAATGATGAATGCACCAGCGTGCCGCCTTCCGTGTCGAAGGTCAGGCGCAGCACGTCGGTAGTGACCACCAGGCGCTCTTTGGTGGCCGAGGGTGTGGTGGCGGGCAGGGCGCCCGGTGCCGCTGCGACGGTGCCCTGCACCGGTGCCGGCACGGCGTTGCTGCCGGCCTGGCCGGTCGGCACGGCCGTCCCATCGGCAGGTTTGCTGGCGGGTGCTGTGGTGCTCACCGCGGGCGCGGGCACGGGCACGGGAAAGAAGGTCGCCTGTTTGCCGTTGAAAAGTTGCCATTGATCCCACAGCAGGACGATGGAAAAACCAAAAATCACCCACAAAATGGTACGGCGTATGTCGTTCATGACGGCTTCTTTTTAGAGGGGATTAAAGTCACGGGTGTGACCAGACGGGTGAAAAGGAAATGGCGGCGTTCAGCTGTGGCCTTGCGTGGCGGCACGGGGTCGTGTCCGCCATCGCACCAGGGCTGGCAGCGCGCCAGGCGATGCAGTGTGAGGTAGCTGCCGCGCACGGCACCCTGTTGCTGCAATGCCTGCAATGAGTAGGCAGAACAGGTTGGCTCAAAACGGCAACTCGAGCCCAGCCAGGGACTGAGCAGCAAGCGGTAGGCCTTGACCAGAACGATCAACAGCTTTTGAGGCAGGCGGGAAGCCGCCAACAAGAGGTTTTTCATGCGCTTAGGGCAAGGGACATGGGACATCATGGCTGCGCATCACATGGGGCTGCGCCAGCCTGCATCAAAGCCATCAGCTCGGCGCGCACGGCTTCTTTTAAGCGAGACGATGCGGCGCTGATAAATTCCTGGCGCGAAAACTCCCGGCGCAAGCGCACCAGAAAGGCGGCTCGGGGCTGGTTCAGATAGTACGGTAAAAAATCAGCGCTCACGGTGTAGATTTGCCTTTTAATGGCGTTGCGCGTAACGGCCCGTTTGGCCCAGCGTTTGGGCACCATCGCACCGATCCATACATCCGGAACGGGGAATCGGGCAGAGGCGGGAGGTGCAACGGCATCAAGCCGATTGCGGTGCAGGGCAAAGTGCTCGGTTTTGGCGATGACATTGCCCGCTAGAGCCGCCTGAAACTGCGGCCGGGTTTGAAGCCGCTGCACAAGACCCGTCTAAAGTCTTCAGAGATGCAGGCTTGGTTAGACCGCCAGGCGCTTGCGGCCTTTGGCGCGGCGTGCAGCAATCACTGCGCGGCCGCCGCGGGTTTTCATGCGGGTCAGAAAACCGTGCGTACGTGCGCGCTTGACTTTGGAAGGTTGGTATGTGCGTTTCATGATTACTCCTGCTTCTTGGCTTTTTAGCTATCTAGCTCTTTAAATTTATCCCGGTCTGCCCAGCCAATCCACTTGGAAATCCAACTTGGAAATGTATGGGGCATCCATGCGCTGACCGGCAATGAAGACCGGGCCGCGAATCAGGGAAACCCACGATTATCGCAGATTTCTCAAGCCTGGCAACCAGTTGGGCCAGTTAATTGGCGTAATGACTGAGAGCCATGCCGCCGCCCTGGATACCGCTCCAAGGACCCGCATCCAGCAATCTGGAATAGGTTAAAACCCGCATAAAAAATTTGTGGATAACTCCCTGCCACAGCTACAATAAAGGGTGCCAAAAATCAAAAATATCCACAGGCGCTCAATGACTCCCCTTTCCTGGGCAGCCCTTATTGTGGCCAGCATAAACCACCATGAGTGCCCGCCATGAGTGACAGCTCCGCGCTCAACATGAGCCACGGTTTGTGGCAGACCTGCGTTAACCATCTGGCCCAGGAACTGCCTGAGCAACAGTTCAATACCTGGATCCGTCCACTGGTCGCCGACGTGGCTGAAGACCTGTCCAAAGTCACCATTCAGGTCGGCAACCGCTTCAAGCTGGACTGGATTCGCACGCAGTACGCCGCCCGAATTGCCGCCTTGCTTGAAAAGGTTTCTGGTCATAATATTCCACTTGAGTTAGCGCTTGCTCCGCGCGAAGTACCTACCAAATCATCATTCTTAACCCGAAGCTTTGAAGGCTCTGGCATTCCTGAGCCGGCTGGCCTGGGCGTGGCCGAAGATATCGCCGGCGCGCCGTTCAAAAACCGGCTGAACACCGCGCTGACCTTTGACACCCTGATTGAAGGCACAGCCAACCGCATGGGTCGCGCCGCCGCCATGCATGTAGCCGGCAACCTGAGCCAGCTGTACAACCCGCTTTTTATTTACGGCGGCGTTGGCCTGGGCAAAACCCATTTGATGCACGCCATCGGCAACCGGTTGTTGTCAGACAACGCGGCGGCCAAAGTTCTCTACATCCATGCCGAGCAGTTTGTCTCGGATGTGGTTAAAGCCTATCAGCGTAAGACGTTTGATGAATTTAAAGAGCGCTACCATTCGCTCGATTTATTGCTGATTGATGATGTCCAGTTCTTCGCCAACAAGGACCGTACGCAGGAAGAGTTCTTCAACGCCTTTGAGGCCCTGCTGACCAAAAAATCACACATCGTGATGACCAGCGACACCTACCCCAAGGGCCTGACCGACATCCATGAGCGCCTGGTGTCACGTTTTGATTCCGGCCTTACCGTTGCCATCGAACCGCCCGAACTTGAAATGCGCGTTGCCATTCTGATCCGCAAGGCCGAGGCCGAAGGCACCGTCATGCCTGAAGAAGTCGCATTTTTTGTGGCCAAAAACGTACGCTCCAATGTGCGCGAACTGGAAGGCGCATTGCGTAAAATCCTCGCCTATTCACGTTTCAACCAGAAAGAAATATCCATCCAGCTGGCGCGTGAAGCCCTGCGCGACCTACTGTCGATTCAAAACCGCCAGATATCAGTTGAAAACATCCAGAAGACCGTCGCCGACTATTACAAGATCAAGATCGCCGACATGTATTCAAAAAAACGCCCGGCCAGCATTGCCCGACCTCGCCAGATTGCCATGTACCTGGCCAAGGAACTGACCCAGAAGAGCCTGCCCGAGATCGGCGAGCTGTTTGGCGGGCGCGACCACACCACCGTGCTACACGCCGTGCGCAAGATGTCTGCCGAGCGCCGGCAAATGACTGAGCTCAACCAGCAACTGCATGTGCTTGAACAAACCTTGAAAGGCTAAAAATAGTCCATGCCCCTTCAAACACCAGTCAAAAGCCTCCCCCAGATAATTATGGGTATAAGTTTTGAACAACCAATGAGTTATCCACAGCAAGAACACAAAATCCAAAGTTATTCATATTTAACAGCCGTTATGGCAGGGTTCTCATCACAAGGTTAAACAATCGCCAAGTGGCTGACTAAAAAGGGGAAAATAGCGATATCCACAGATAGTTGCTGCCCTTACTACTACTACTAATTTAAATTAAAGAATTAAAGAGAAACAAAGAGGAAGTCATGATCGTTCTGAAAGTCACCCAGGATAAAGTTTTATTGGTACTGCAATTAGTCGCTGGCATTGTGGAACGCAGGCATACCATGCCGATTCTTGCCAACGTGCTGATCCGAAAGACCGGCATGCAGTTGCAACTGACAACCAGTGATCTGGAAATTCAGATCCGCACCACAGCCGAGCTTGGCGGCGACAGCGGCAACTTCAGCACCACCGTTGGTGCGCGCAAGCTTATCGACATTCTGCGCTCCATGCCGAGTGACCAGACTGTGTCGCTCGAATCGGCTCAGAACAAGCTGATACTGAAGGGCGGTAAAAGCCGCTTTACGCTGCAAACACTTCCAGCTGAAGACTTCCCGCTGGTGCAGGAAGCCGCCAACTTTGGCCCGGTCTTCTCGGTACCGCAAAAGGTCTTGAAAGAGCTTTTGAATCAGGTGTCCTTCGCCATGGCGGTGCATGACATCCGCTACTACCTTAACGGTATCTTGTTCGTCGCCGAAGGCAAGCAGCTCAGCCTGGTCGCCACAGACGGTCACCGCCTGGCTTTCTCGTCGGCCACGCTCGATGTTGAAGTGCCCAAACAGGAAGTCATCCTGCCGCGCAAGACGGTGCTTGAAATGCAGCGCCTGCTCAGCGACAAGGAAGGCGCGATTGAAATGCAGTTCGCCGGCAACCAGGCTAAGTTCAGTTTTGAAGGCATAGAGTTCGTGACCAAGCTGGTCGAAGGCAAGTTCCCCGACTACAACAGAGTCATTCCGAAAAACCATAAAAATATCATCACGATGGGCCGCGTACCTTTGCTGGCCTGCCTTCAGCGCACCGCGATTTTGACCAGTGAAAAGTTCAAGGGTGTGCGGCTGAACATCGAGCCTGGCACTCTGCGTGTGGCATCGAACAACGCCGAGCAGGAAGAAGCAGTTGATGAGCTCGATATCGACTACGCAGGCGATGCGATTGAAATTGGTTTTAACGTCACCTACCTGATTGATGCACTAACCAATATGAATCAGGACATGGTGAAGATGGAACTGGCTGATTCCAACAGCTCTGCACTGCTGACCATTCCAGACGACGCAGCTTTCAAATACGTCGTGATGCCGATGCGAATTTAAGAAAAGCAGCACGGATAGAAAAAAGAAACAAACCCGCTAAAAAAGCGGGTTTGCCACTTCAAGATAGTGGCAAGAGATTGAGAAATTCCAGCAGCGCTGGAAAAAGAGTGCCAGAAGATAGGAAACACAAACCGGTATGACTGAAGACAATAAGCCTCAAGATAGCGTTAATTCCCCGGTAAACAACGATGCGCTCGTTAACGTCAACAAAGGTGCCGCGGGCGAAGACAGTTCCAACTTTCAGCCCACGATAGACACCAATCAGGCAGGCGCATCTGAAGCCTATGGTGAAGAATCCATTCAGATTCTTGAAGGCCTCGAGGCCGTGCGCAAACGCCCCGGCATGTATGTCGGCGACACATCTGATGGCACCGGTTTGCACCACCTGGTGTTTGAGGTGGTTGACAACTCAATTGATGAATCACTGGCTGGGCATTGCGATGATATCCTGGTTACCATCCACACCGACAACTCGGTGAGCGTGGTTGACAACGGACGTGGCATTCCGACAGGCATCAAGATGGACGACAAGCACGAGCCCAAGCGTTCAGCTGCTGAAATTGCCCTGACCGAGTTGCACGCTGGCGGCAAGTTCAACCAGAACAGCTACAAGGTATCGGGTGGCCTGCACGGGGTGGGCGTGAGCTGTGTCAACGCCCTGTCCAAAATGCTGCGCCTGACAATTCGGCGCGACGGCAAGGTACACGTCATGGAGTTCGCGCGCGGCTTTGTGCAAAACCGCATTATCGAAAAAGTTGACGGTGTTGAAGTGTCACCGATGAAAGTCATGGATGCCACCGACAAGCGCGGTACCGAAGTCCACTTTTTGCCCGACACTGACATCTTCAAAGAGAACAATGATTTTCATTACGAGATAGTGAGCAAGCGCCTGCGCGAACTCAGCTTTTTGAACAACGGTGTGCGTATTCGCCTCAAGGACGAACGCACTGGCAAAGAAGATGACTTTGCAGGCACAGGTGGCATGAAGGGTTTTGTGGACTTCATCAACAAAGGCAAGACCATCCTTAACCCCAACGTGTTTGTCGCCATGGGTGACCGCATGAGTGACCAAGGCACCAATATTGGCGTTGAAGTCGCCATGCAATGGAACGGCGGCTACAACGAGCAGGTGCTGTGCTTTACCAACAACATTCCCCAGCGCGACGGTGGCACCCACCTGACGGGCCTGCGCGCCGCCATGACGCGCGTCATCAATAAATACATCGACGACAGCGAGATCGCCAAAAAAGC
Organism: Polaromonas sp.; assembly: GCA_038902795.1. Lineage (GTDB taxonomy): Bacteria > Pseudomonadota > Gammaproteobacteria > Burkholderiales > Burkholderiaceae_C > Polaromonas. The sequence continues at coordinate 6,627 of JBCKNJ010000038.1, forward strand.
CAAGGTAGAAGTCACTGGCGACGACATGCGCGAAGGCCTGTGCTGCGTGCTCAGCGTGAAGGTGCCAGAGCCGAAGTTTTCAAGTCAGACCAAAGACAAGTTGGTGTCAAGCGAAGTGCGCGGCCCGGTTGAAGACATCGTCAGCAAGCTGCTGCACGACTATTTGCAAGAGCGCCCGGCGGATGCCAAAATCATCGTCGGCAAAATCATTGAAGCCGCCCGCGCCCGCGAAGCCGCCCGCAAGGCGCGCGACATGACGCGGCGCAAAGGCGTGCTCGACGGCATGGGCCTGCCCGGCAAGCTGGCTGATTGCCAGGAAAAAGACCCCGCCATGTGCGAGATCTATTTGGTCGAGGGTGACTCCGCCGGTGGCTCTGCCAAGCAGGGCCGCGACCGCAAGTTTCAGGCGATCTTGCCTTTGCGCGGCAAGATTTTGAACGTCGAAAAAGCCCGCTACGAAAAGCTTTTGACCAGCAACGAAATTTTGACGCTCATCACCGCACTCGGCACTGGCATCGGCAAGGCCGGCGGCAGCACCGGCAGTGACGACTTCAACGTCGCCAAGCTGCGCTATCACCGCATCATCATCATGACCGATGCCGACGTTGACGGTGCCCACATCCGCACGCTGCTGCTGACCTTCTTTTACCGCCAGATGCCCGAGCTGGTTGAGCGTGGCCACATCTACATTGCGCAGCCACCGCTGTACAAGGTCAAGGCTGGCAAAGAAGAGCAATACCTCAAAGACACTGGCGCACTCGACAGCTTTCTGCTGCGCATCGCGCTCAACGGTGCGTCGGTACACACTGGCGGCGAAGGCAGCACGGTGCTGGCTGGCGACACGCTGGCCGAGCTGGCACGCAAGCACCAGTTGGCCGAGGCGGTCATCACCCGCTTGCGTGGCTTTATGGATGCTGAAGCACTCAAAGCGATTGCCGATGGCGTGGCGTTAAACCTTGACACCGTGGCGGATGCTGAAAAATCAGCCGCCTTGCTACGGCAGTTTTTACCCACGGCAGAAGTCGCCGGCGAGTTTGATGTGCGTACCGACAAACCCATCCTGCGCATCAGCCGCCGCCACCACGGCAACGTCAAAAGCAGCGTGCTGACACAAGACTTTGTACACGGCGCTGACTATGCCATGCTGGCCGAAGCTGCTGCCACGTTCAAAGATTTGATCAACGAAGGTGCCATGGTCAAGCGTGGAGAAGGCGAGCGGGCCAAGGAAGAAAAAATCAGCGACTTCCGCCAGGCCATGAAGTGGCTGGTAGGGCAGGCTGAAAACGCCACATCGCGCCAGCGCTACAAAGGCCTGGGCGAGATGAACCCAGCCCAGCTATGGGAAACCACCATGGACCCCACCGTGCGTCGCCTGCTGCGCGTACAGATCGACGACGCGATCGAAGCCGACCGCGTGTTCACCATGCTGATGGGCGATGAGGTAGAGCCGCGCCGCGAGTTCATTGAGCAGAATGCGCTGCGGGCTGCGAATATTGACGTTTAAGGTCTCGAGCGCCAGCCTGCGCTTGTGATGGCGCAATACATGGCTTGATGGCTTGATGGCCTGCTGGTCGCAGGTCAAAAACATGCACATAACTTTATGCAAGTTTTGCATAACTTTAGGCTGTAATACGCCTGTAACTTTTCAAAGAGTTCTTAAAATAGCTTGTCAGCTTGCCTTTTGAAACTTGAAATCCTGCCCTTCGTCCGCGTTGTGGCCAGCGTTATTTCCACAACTGTTTTGACCGCAAAGCCACTGGTGGCTTGGCGCTCAAAACGATTGCAGAAATAGCGCTTTTTAACTTTGGAGTTTTCTCAATGAACCATCCTGCGATGCAAGGGCTCAACCTTAATACGCCCAGCTACGTCAAGAATGCCAAACTGATTGCCTGGGTTGCCGACATGGTCGCCCTGTGCAAGCCGGAGCAGGTTTACTGGTGCGATGGTAGTGATGCCGAGTACCAGCGCCTGTGCCAGCAACTGGTGGCTGCCGGTACGTTTAAAAAGCTAAACGAAGCCAAGCGCCCGAACAGCTTTTTGGCCTGTAGTGACCCAAGCGACGTGGCCCGGGTTGAAGACCGTACCTATATCTGCTCGGCCAAAAAAGAAAATGCCGGCCCAACCAACAACTGGATGGCTCCGCTTGAGATGCGCGCCACATTGGCACCGCTGTTTGATGGCTGCATGGCTGGCCGCACCATGTATGTGGTGCCATTCAGTATGGGCCCGCTGGGCTCGCCGATTGCCCACATCGGCATCGAGCTGTCTGACAGCCCCTACGTTGCCGTCAACATGAAAATCATGACGCGCATGGGCAAGCCGGTGTTTGACGTGCTGGGCGTTGATGGCGAATTTGTGCCTTGCGTACACAGCGTTGGCGCGCCACTGGCCGCTGGCGAAAAAGACGTGAAGTGGCCTTGCAATAAAACCAAGTACATCGTGCATTACCCCGAGACCCGCGAGATCTGGTCGTTTGGCTCGGGCTACGGCGGCAATGCGCTGCTGGGCAAAAAGTGCTTTGCGCTGCGCATCGCCAGTAATATGGGCAGGGACGAAGGCTGGCTGGCCGAGCACATGCTGATACTCGGCGTGACCAATCCGCAGGGCAAAAAATACCACGTCGCGGCGGCCTTTCCGTCGGCTTGCGGCAAGACCAATTTTTCAATGCTGGTACCGCCCGCTGGTTTTGAAGGCTGGAAAGTCACCACCGTGGGTGATGACATTGCGTGGATCAAGCCGCAAGCTGACGGCTCGCTGCGCGCCATCAACCCCGAGGCCGGCTACTTTGGCGTGGCCCCCGGCACCAACATGCTGACCAACCCGAACTGCATGGCCAGCCTGGACAAAAACGTGATCTTCACCAACGTTGGCCTGACCGACGACGGCGATGTCTGGTGGGAAGGCATGGAAAAAGACGGCGGCGGCACGCCTGCCCATTTGATCGACTGGCAAGGTAAAGACTGGACCCCGCAAATCGCCAAAGAAACCGGTGTAAAAGCCGCTCACCCGAACGCCCGCTTCACCGTAGCAGCCGTCAACAATCCGGCCCTTGACAGTGCTTGGGACGACCCCAAAGGCGTGGTGATTGATGCATTCATCTTCGGTGGCCGCCGCTCGACTACAGTGCCGCTGGTGACCGAGGCGCGCGACTGGGTTGAGGGCGTTTACATGGCCGCAACCATGGGCAGCGAGACCACTGCCGCAGCAACCGGCCAGGCCGGTGTGGTGCGCCGCGACCCGTTCGCCATGCTGCCGTTTGCCGGCTACAACATGAGCGACTATTTCCAGCACTGGCTGGACATCGGCGAAAAGCTCAAAGCCGCAGGCGCGACAGTGCCAAAAATTTACACCACCAACTGGTTTCGCAAGGGTGAAGATGGCAACTTTGTCTGGCCCGGCTACGGCGAGAACATGCGCGTGCTCAAGTGGATGATTGACCGTCTTGAAGGCACTGCCAAAGGCGCGGAAAACGTCTTCGGTGTCAGCCCGTCTTATGAAGAGCTCAACTGGACAGGCCTGGACTTCAGTGCCGAGCAGTTCAAAACCGTGACCAGCATCGACAAGGCCGCCTGGCGGAAAGAGATGGAACTGCATACCGAGCTGTTCAAGCAACTCGAGCACCATTTGCCCAAGGCTTTAAGCGACACCAAGCTGGCGTTGGAAAAGCGGCTGGCTGCCTAGGAGCCTCGACCAGACATTAAAAAAGCCACCCGATGCGGTGGCTTTTTTGATGCCGCTGGTGGCTATGAGCTAGCAGCGCCTTGTATGCGGCGGCCCACATGGCAATCCATATCACCATCAGATGGTCTTCGGCAACGCTGTCCATCACCCCTGGTAGGCGATCACCATCACGGCGGCGGCGGCGGCAATGGTAGTAAGCAGCAGCGTGACCAAGCCGCGTGCGCCGATAAACCCATGGAGCAAATGCTGCACGGCATCAATCGCCGCCTCAACACGCTCAACGCCTAGGTGCCGTTTGGAATATTCGAGATGGATGAAGCTGGTCATGGCGGTTCTCCTTTTGCAATACCCGGCCAAACAATTTCGGCTGGTAGTCATATACTAGGGTTATTACTAATGTTACTCAACTTTATCTTTGTGATGATAGTCATTCACATTAGTGATGACTTGAGCTCCCGGATGAGGAATTCTTGATGCTCCCCAACTTCCGCACGCTGGATTTGAACCTGCTCCGCGTTTTTGACGAGGTGATGGCCGAGCGCAGCCTGACCCGCGCCGCGCGCAACCTGGCGCTCACCCAGCCAGCGGTGAGCAACGCCCTGCGCCGCCTGCGCGAGACGCTGGGCGACGAGCTGGTGCAGCGCAGCGGCCAGGGCATGACTCCCACGCCACGCGCCCTCAGCATCTGGCCAGCGGTGCGTGAGGCGCTACAGCAATTGCAGGAGGCTCTAGCACCCAGTACGTTTGAGCCCGCCACGGCCACCTCCACTTTTGTGCTGACCATGGCTGACGCGACGGCAGCCGAGCTGATGCCGGGCCTGATTGATATTCTTGAGCGAGAGGCGAGAGGCGTAGCGATGCGCGTGGTGCCTCTGACCACGCGCGACCCGCGCCGCCTGCTGGATGAGCAGGCCGCTGATCTGGCGGTGGGCTACTTTCCTCCTGTGCTGGCCGACCTGACGGCCAGAGCGCAGGCCGGCGAAGCGGTGGGGTTTTCGCATGTGCGCCTGTATGACGGTGAGTACGTTTGCGTGATGCGCAAGGGCCACCCGCTGGCGAAGGGCAGCCTCACGCTTGATCGCTTTTGTGCGGCACGCCACATGCTGGTGAGCTTTTCAGGGCGGCCTTATGGTGTTATTGACGAGGCATTGGCCTCGCTCGGTCGCCAGCGGCAGGTGGTACTGACGGTGAACCAGTTTTTCACCGCAGGCCGTGTGGTGGCCAATTCGAATTTGTTGACGGTGCTGCCGCGTCATTTTGTCCGCGTGACCGGCATCGCTGACCAGCTGGTGCTGCGCCCGCTGCCGTTTGATGTGTCACCCGTGCATGTGGATGCGGTCTGGCACCAGCGGTCAGAACAGCAGGGTGCGCACCGATGGCTCAGGCAGGCCGTCAGTCGGGCGGCTGAAAAAGCGTTTGTCGTTGATGAAAAATAATAAATTATTGGTTGCGGGTTTCGAGGCCCAACAATACTGCCCCCATTTGCTACGCTCAATTTTGTTGGAATACATTGCCGCCGCTGGGAACTGGCCTTTTTTGAACGCCAAAGCGATCAGATTTTAGCGAGCTCGGTCATGACCACACATTCGGCTGAAATTCATTGCTTTCAAAGGAGAAAAGACAATTTCGCTTGGTTTTGGAAACCCGCAGCCAGTAGGCAGCTAAACTGCCTGAGCTTTTTCAGGACTTGTAGCCCTCATCCAGCCGGTCGAGCTTGCGAATCAGCGACGGCCAGACAAACGCGCCACCCATGCCGCCGGTCTGCACGCGCATGGCTTCAGCCACACCCTTGACGATGATCACCTGGTTGCATTTGTCGTCAACCTTGACCAGGCTGGACGCGGTGATCTCGTCAAACATCAAGCCATAGGGGTGGATGAGAAAGTGGTGCGCCCCTGCACCAGACACCGATTCAGGCAGCTTGGCGCTGATGTGGGTAAAAACCAGGTCGCTCCAACCATAGAGCGCCACCAGTCGGTAGCAGGCAGCGAGGTCGCAGCGTAGTTGCCATTTTTCGGCGCTGAGGACTTCTTTCAATGATGGGAGGTGCATGTGTTGTCTCCTTGAGGTTAGTTTTTGGCTGCGTCAGATACGGGCACGCTAATTACCCGCCAATTTCACCACAGCCCCAGTAATCCTCCGGGATGCGTTAAAATGTACAAAGACAGTTCAGCTATTTTCAAGCGTTACAGCCGTGAGAAAGGGCGGGATGAGGTGACTGCCGCTTTTGACAAAGCGACGGCGATCTGCGTTGCGCCTCACCTGCGCCTTGAGGTATTGACCAGTGCATAGCGGCTGCTGCGCGACAAGCTGCTTGATACGACTGGCCATCAGTGGTTGTTAAACCAGCTAACCGAAGACTTGATCAGCTGGGAGGTGATGCCTTTTTCAACTGCACTGGAAGATGCCAGCCTGCGGGCTGTCGATGCCACCCGTGTGCGCGCTATGGACACGCTGCATGTAGGTGCCGTTATCGTTGCGCGTGTGGATTTGTTCGTAACGGCTGACAAACGCCAAGCAGAGGCCTCACGTGCCATGAACCTTCCTACCCAATTGGCGGCGGCGGCATAGGCCCGTCTCTGCATTTAAAAAAGGACATTCGTGTTTTACCCGCAAGAATTTGACGTGATCGTCGTCGGCGGTGGCCACGCCGGAACCGAGGCCGCACTGGCCAGCGCCCGTATGGGCTGCAAAACGCTGCTACTGTCGCACAACATCGAAACGCTGGGCCAGATGAGCTGCAATCCGTCGATAGGCGGCATTGGCAAGGGCCACCTGGTCAAGGAAGTGGATGCGATGGGTGGCGCGATGGCGCTGGCGACTGACGCGGGCGGCATACAGTTCCGCATTCTCAACAGATCCAAAGGTCCGGCCGTGCGCGCGACGCGCGCGCAGGCCGACCGCATACTGTACAAGGCGGCGATTCGCCGCAAGCTAGAAAACCAGCCCAATCTGTGGCTGTTTCAGCAGGCAGTTGATGACCTGATGGTTGAGTCTGACGGTATCGGCGAGCGGGTCGTCGGTGCGGTCACGCAAGTCGGCATCAAGTTCCGTTCGCGTACTGTGGTGCTGACGGCAGGAACTTTTCTGGACGGCAAGATCCATGTCGGCCTGCAAAACTATTCGGCGGGCAGGGCGGGCGACCCGCCTGCGTTGTCACTGAGCGCTCGGCTGAAAGAACTCAAACTGCCGCAGGGGCGCCTAAAAACCGGCACGCCGCCGCGCATCGACGGCCGCACGATTGACTTCAGCAAGTGCATTGAACAACCCGGCGATGGTATGCCGGGCGGTGCGCCGGGGGCCGTGCCCGTGTTTAGTTTTATGGGCGGCAAGATTGCCCACCCACAACAGGTGTCGTGCTGGATCACGCATACCAACGAACGTACCCACGACATCATCCGCTCGGGTTTTGACCGCAGCCCGATGTTCACCGGCAAGATCGACGGCGTGGGTCCGCGTTATTGCCCGAGCGTTGAAGACAAGATCAACCGTTTTGCAGGCAAGGACAGTCACCAGATTTTTCTGGAGCCCGAAGGCTTGACGACGCACGAGATTTACCCCAACGGCATCTCGACCAGCCTGCCGTTTGACATCCAGTACGACCTGGTGCGCTCGATAGCGGGCATGGAAAACGCCCATATTTTGCGGCCTGGCTACGCGATTGAATACGACTACTTTGATCCCCGCGCGTTGAAGTCCAGCTTTGAAACCCGAGCCATTGGCGGGCTGTTTTTTGCCGGGCAAATCAACGGCACCACCGGCTATGAAGAGGCCGCCGCCCAGGGCATGTTCGCCGGCATCAACGCCGCGCTGCAGTGCAGGGCACTCGGTGGCTTGCCCAACGACCATGGCGGGAGCTGGCTGCCTAGGCGCGACGAAGCCTACCTGGGCGTGCTGGTCGACGACCTGATCACCAAGGGCGTGACCGAGCCCTACCGCATGTTTACCAGCCGGGCCGAGTTCCGCCTGATGCTGCGTGAAGACAACGCCGATATGCGCCTGACCGAAAAGGGCAGGGAACTGGGCCTGGTAGACGATGCCCGCTGGGATGCCTTCAACCGCAAACGCGATGCTGTTTCACGTGAAACACAGCGCCTGCTAGCCATCTGGGTGAACCCCAACAACCTGCCCGCGCTTGAAGCCGAGCGGGTGCTGGGCAAAGCCATTGAGCGCGAATACAACCTGGCCGATTTGCTGCGCCGCCCGGATGTGAGCTACGCCGGGCTGATGTCGCTGGAAGAGGGCAAGTACGCCAACCCCGAGCTGGCTGCTGAAATGGCTTCGAGTGACGACATGGCAGAAATGACGAAGAGCGTGATTGAGCAGATCGAAATCACAGCCAAATATGCCGGCTACATCGACCTGCAAAAGGTTGAGGTCGAACGTGCCGCGCATTACGAAAACCTCAAGCTGCCGGCCAACCTCGACTATCTGCAAGTGTCGGCCCTGAGTTTTGAGGCGCGTGAGACGCTTGCCAAATATCGGCCCGAAACACTGGGGCTGGCATCGCGGCTCTCGGGCATCACGCCTGCGACGGTGTCGCTGCTGCTGGTACATCTCAAAAAGAATCTCTGGAAGAACACCGTTCCCGCCACAGCCACAGCCACAGCCGAAACATGAGCAACGCTTTCGCCGGCGACTTGCGCGCAGGTCTGGGTGTGCTGCAACTTGACCTGAGCGACGAGCAGATCGGGAAGTTACTGGACTATCAAGACCTGATTGGTAAATGGACCAAAGTCTACAACCTGACCGCCGTACGCGACCCGGCAGAAATGTTGACCCACCACCTGCTGGACAGCCTAGCGGCCGTTACGCCGCTGGAAAGGCATCTCAAACACATGGCGCTGGAGCATGGCAGTCGGCTGCTGGACGTGGGTTCAGGCGCAGGTTTGCCGGGCGTGGTCATGGCCATCTGCTGCCCTTCGGTTGCCGTGACCTGTGTGGACACAGTGGCTAAAAAGGCCGCTTTTATCAAGCAGGCAGCGCTCGCTTTGAAGCTGACAAACCTCACGGGTTTGCACGCGCGGGTTGAAACCATTGAACAACCCTTTGATGTGATTTGCTCGCGCGCCTTTGCCTCGCTGCCTGACTTCACGCAATGGTCAGTCGGAGCGCTGGCAAATAACGGCGTGTGGATGGCCATGAAGGGCAAACATCCAGAAGACGAAATGGCCGCTTTGCCCGAGTCGGTTCAAGTGTTTCACGTGGAACAGCTGGTCGTTCCCGGTCTTCAGGTCGAGCGCTGCATTGTCTGGGCGCGAAAAAACCAAGGGCCCGGAAGCCTGTCGTAAACTCACCTCTCCACTTCCGGGATTTCTATGCTGGTCTCATTTATAGGCGTTGCTGACTACGGCGCTTTTGTTGTCGCCGTCATCGTGTTTCTGCTGATTCCCGGCCCCGGCAACCTGGCCCTGATTACCTCAACCAGCAAGGGTGGCGTGGCGGGCGGGCCGAGCGCATTCGCGCCAATCCAAAAATCTCGGGCTTTCTTAATAAGGCTGCGGGGGTGTTCCTGATTGGCTTTGGCCTCAAACTCGCTGCTTCAAAATAACAAAAACAAAGATACAAACACATGGCCAAAATTTTCTGCGTCGCCAATCAAAAAGGCGGCGTTGGCAAAACCACCACCACTGTCAACCTCGCTGCCGGCTTGGCCAAAGTCGGCCAGCGCGTGCTGATGGTTGACCTTGACCCGCAGGGCAACGCCACCATGGGTTCGGGCGTGGACAAGCGCAAGATAGCGCTGACGGTATACGACGTGCTGCTTGAATCCGCATCGATTGCCGAGGCACGGGTCAGAAGCCAGAAGCTGATCGATGGCGGCTGTAGCTACGACATCCTGGGTGCCAACCGCGAGCTGGCCGGTGCCGAGGTCGAGCTGGTCGATGTCGAGCGCCGCGAAAAGCGCCTCAAGCGGGCGCTGGCTGAAGTCGATAAAGACTACGACTTCATATTGATCGACTGCCCACCATCACTCAGCATGTTGACCCTGAACGGCCTGTGCTGCGCCAACGGCGTGATCGTGCCCATGCAGTGCGAATACTTTGCACTCGAAGGCCTGACTGATCTGGTCAACACCATCAAGCAGGTACATGCCAACCTCAACAAGGATCTGCAGATCATCGGCCTGCTGCGCGTCATGTTTGACCCGCGCATCACGCTACAGCAGCAGGTCAGCGACCAGCTCAAGCAGCACTTTGGCGACAAGGTTTTCAACACCGTGATCCCGCGCAACGTGCGACTGGCCGAAGCGCCCAGTTACGGCTTGCCGGGCGTGGTGTTTGACCCGGCATCTAAAGGCGCGCAGGCGTATGTGGCGTTTGCTGAAGAAATGGTCACCCGCATTAAAAACATGTATTGACTCAGCAAAAAAACCCGTCAAAACATGGGTTTCAGCTCATTTTCGATCATTAAAAATGGCTGCAGTCCAATGAATACGGGCGTGATCAGCTCCTGAATTAATAGCATTAAAATTTCCTGGCAATGAACCCCGCAAACATTCTCATCCTTCCCGGCTGGCAAGGGAGTAGCCCTGAGCACTGGCAAAGCCGGTGGGAGCGGGCACATGGCTACACGCGGGTGGAGCAGCACGACTGGCAGCGCCCTCTACGTGGCGACTGGATTGCGCGGCTTGAAGACGTGCTGCTGCTCTGCACAGAGCCCGCTGTGCTGGTGGCGCATAGCCTGGGTTGCGTGCATGTGGCGGCTTGGGCGACTGGCCGCAGGCCCACGACCAGCTTTTGCAATTGATGCGTTTGTGACGCGCCAATTACCCCCTT
>JBCKNJ010000039.1:0-16484 GCA_038902795.1 Polaromonas sp.
GCAGGCGGCAGGCTGACTCGCCAAGAATTTTTGCCCCATTGGGCACATGGAGTTATTGGGGTCAGACACCATCAACCCCGAAATCCCGCGCGCCCAGCGTCTGGCCCTGACTCCCCCGCTGCCACTACCCGGCCAAAGACGAGTTGATCAACTCGCTGTTTGAAGTTGCCCCTTTAGGCCGGACATATTATTGTTCAGTCTTGGGAAGCTGAATAATTACAATACAAAAAGGAATCCACATGGCAAAGCCTAAAGTCATCATTCAAATCTACCCGATGCTACCGGCAGAGGACGAGAAAGAGCGCATGGCAAAGCGTCCTTTGGGTCGCAACCGAGAACTGTACAACCACGTCGTACACGAATGGCTAGAGATTCTGCAAGCGGCCGAAAAGATGGGCGTCTGGGGCGCAGCAACGATTGAACACCATCTGCATTCCGAAGGATACGAGGTCGGTCCGAACCCAGGGGTACTCAACGCGTGGTGGGCGGGCCAGCTCAAGACAATGCACGTTGGTGCTCTGGGATACGTGATGGCTGCGCAGGATCCCATCCGCGTGGCCGAAGAAACCGCGATCATCGATCACCTGACGAAGGGTCGTTTTTTCGTTGGCTTGGCGCGGGGCTACCAGAGCCGTTGGACGAACATTCTCGGGCAGTTCTCGCAAAGCGTTGCCACTTCCTCCGATGGCGGCGCCGACGACAAGAAGAACCGTGACATCTTCGAAGAGCGGGTCGACATGCTCCTGGCCTGCTGGACACAGGATTCCGTCGTCCTGGATGGCAAGTACTATCAGGCGCCATATCCGCTTAAGACCGGAGTGGAAGGCTATCAGGCCTGGAAAATCGCCCGCGACGCCGGGACGCACGGGGAAGTCGACGAGAATGGAGCGATCCGCCGGATAAGCATCGTCCCTTCGCCCTATCAGCGCCCGCATCCGCCGGTTTTTGTCGCGAGCAGCAAGAGCGACGACTCGATCCGCTACTGCGCCAGAAAGGGCTTCACGCCAACGTACTTTTCCAGTTGGGAGGGTATTTTGCGCCAGAGCTAGATCTACGTCGAAGAAGCGGCGAAAGCCGGTCGCAAGGTGGCTCGCGGAAAGAATCAGAATATCGTGCGGTGGCTGTCCATTGGCAAGGACGAAGCAGAGTACAACGAGAAGTTGCGGAAGTACGAAGTTGACATCTATAAGAACTTCTATAGCTGCTTCTTTCCGCAGTTCGCGTCGGATCCAAATGCCGATTGGTTGGAGAACATCAAGAAGTCGGGTATCTACACTTGCGGAACGATCGCGCAGGTGCGCGAAGAATGGAAGAAGATGTACGAGGAAGTCCCGGCCGAATACATCACCTTGATCTTCCACTATGCGCAACAACCGAAGGACGATGTCATCAAAACCATCGAACAATTCATGACTCAGGTCTGGCCGCATCTGGAAAGCGCGGAATAAGACCGGTATCGGGAGGCGGTAATGAAAGTCGAATCTTCGTTTGCGGCGGTTACTAAATCGTCCTTTGTTCCGGTCGTCGCGAACGCAGATGAGGCGGTGTCGCTACGTCAGGCTTTCATCCGATCCATGCGGCATGTTCCCGGCGCGGTCGCCATCGTGGCGACCGCCTGCGGAGGACAGCGGCGGGGTCTTACGGTGACGGCGTGGTGTTCGCTGTCGGCCAAGCCGCCTTCAATTCTTGTGTGCGTCAACAAGAATGCAAACGCGCATGATTTCATCCTCAAATCGGGCAAATTCAGCGTGAACCAGTTGGGCGTCGGCCATACCGAGATGGTTGCGGTCTTCTCGAACCAGCGCGGCCTGGAAGACGATGCCCGTTTCAACGCCGATGGATGGGAGATGGGAGCGAGCGGCGTTCCCGTGTTGCCGTCGGCAATCGTCAGTATCGAATGCCGGCTCACCGCGCATCACGGCCACGTGACGCACACTATTTTCATCGGCGAAGTGGACCGCTTGCGAATCGCGCCGCAGGGCGAACCTCTGGTCTACCTGAATTCGTCATGCGCGCGCGCCGCTGGCGTGAAGCAGCAAGACGCGCGATGACCCGCCAGCCCAATCCCATCGACGGCTTTTCAGTCACGCTCGCGGACCTCGGCACTATCGACAGCGGCCTCCAGCGCCCCGAATGCATTCTCGCCAAAGCTGACGGATCGCTGTGGAGCGCCGATGCGCGCGACAGGATGTGCCGTCCTCCACCAGCGCGGTCATGCCGGGCGGCTTTCGGATGAGGAAATCTGGGCCGTGCTCGCCTACATCAAGAGCCGCTGGCCGAAAGAAATTCTCGCCGCGCGCGTGGAGATGCTGCGCCAACGCTAGTTCGGTTTGCCGAATAAGCCGTTCTTCGAACCCTCGCTGATCAGCCGCGCGCACTGCGCGTCAGAAAGCCGCGTGTTTTCCGGCGCGGTCTCATCGCGCATCAGATTGCCGGGCTCCTCGCTATGCTCGCCGCTGTCCATGAGCACGTGCGCCAGTTCGTGGGCGAGCACGATCCCCAGGTCGCGCGTGCCGCGCGTGATCCACACGGTATCGGCGAGTTCCGGCCTCAAGCGGCTGTTGCCGCGGCCGATCGCTTCGGCATCGAACGCGGGGCGCTGGCGCGTGCCGGCGACAAAGTAGACGGTCGGCTTGCCGAGCGGGAGGGAGCGGGCGAGCTCCCGCGAGGTGGGAGTGAAGAAGTCGCGATAGCGTTCCGGCGCGGCGATCTGCACCAGCTCGGCCCGCTCAAGCGCCACGCCGCATTGAGCGAGGATGCGCGCGCTTTGCCGGACCGCGGGAAGGATGTCCTCCGGATCCCAGCTGCTTTCCTTGAACCAGGCGAGCGTCAGGCGCAGGCCGTGCGTCGGCGCGGCCAGGCTTTGCTCGAGCGCGATTTCACGCCGTTCCAGGACGGCGATCGAACCAGGATCCTGCGCCAGCGCGGGAAGAGCGGCAACGAGGAGCAGGGCGAGCAGGCGCATGTGTGAAATCCGGCAGGAATCGTTTGATTTTAGCGTCCGCTCCCTCTAGGATTGCCAATCACCACCAAGCTGTCACGCAGCTTCGGCGAGCAGCGCGGTCATGCAGTGCGGCCTGACTTTTTGATTGGGCTGCGCTGCGCGCTGTGTGCTTGGTCAGTGGCCTGCGGCCAGTTATGTTGTGTGTGCCCCCGCCCACCCGTGGGCCTCACCGCTGGGCGGCTTTGGCCCTGCGCGCTGAACTGCCCGTCTGCACCCCAAGGGGGCGTCCTCAGTCAGCGCGAAACCGGAGGGGGAGAAGAGCGGCGCTGACGCGCTGACGCGCCAATGTTTATATGGTGCTGGTGCCTGGAACGGGAATCGAACCCGTACGCCCGCTATGAACGAAGCGGCGGATTTTAAGTCCGCTGTGTCTACCTATTTCACCATCCAGGCGCAGGGCAGAGACTGGAGGCGCGGCCCGGAGTCGAACCGGGCTAGCCGGATTTGCAATCCGGTACATAACCGCTTTGTTACCGCGCCGTATTCTCAACAAAGCAAGGCACTGCCGTGCTTAAAAAATTCCAACTCAACACATTCAACAGATTCAAAAGAACCAATGAAAAAGGACAGCATTTTGAAGTGCTGCCCTATAAATTGGAGCGGGAGAAGAGTCTCGAACTCTCGACCTCAACCTTGGCAAGGTTGCGCTCTACCAACTGAGCTACTCCCGCGCTAACAGCCTCAAATTATAGTGTACTTTATCGCACCTCCCGAAAGGCATGTCAAAAAGTCTTTCAGTGTTTCACTGTACCGGCAATTTCTGCTGGCACCACCACCACGCTTGGCGCTGCCGCTGCCGATACGGCCAGCGCGATCTCTTCATCGGTCAGTGGAACCGGTTGGCGCTCCAGCGCGATCTGCAGCACCTGGTCAATCCATTTGACAGGAATGATCTCGAGTCCGTTTTTGACATTGTCCGGAATTTCCTGCAAATCCTTGGCATTTTCTTCGGGGATCAACACCGTCTTGATGCCTCCGCGCAGAGCAGCAAGCAGTTTTTCTTTCAGCCCGCCAATAGCCGTGACCTCGCCTCGCAGCGTAATCTCGCCGGTCATGGCCACGTCACCGCGAACCGGAATGCCGGTCATGACAGACACAAAAGCGGTGGTCATGGCAGCCCCAGCGCTAGGGCCATCTTTAGGCGTGGCACCGTCTGGTACGTGAATGTGAATATCACGCTTTTCAAACATTTCGTCCTTGATGCCGAGCATCTTCGAACGGCTGCGCACCACGGTGCGTGCGGCCTCTACTGACTCCTTCATCACGTCACCGAGTGAGCCCGTGCGCGTGACGACACCCTTGCCGGGCATCATGGCGGCCTCAATCGTCAGCAAATCACCACCCGCTTCGGTCCAGGCCAGACCAACCACCTGGCCGACCTGATTTTGCTGCTCGGCACGGCCATAGTTGAATTTACGGACACCGAGAAATTCGTTCAGGTTGTCTGGCGTGACCACCACCTGCGGTGTCATCTTTTTGGTCTGTATGCCCTTGACGACCTTGCGGCAGATTTTGGACAGCTCACGCTCCAGCGAGCGCACGCCAGCTTCGCGTGTGTAGTAGCGCACGATGTCGCGCACCGCCTGCTCCTGCACTTCAAGTTCTTCAGGCTTCACGCCGTTGTTCTTGACCTGCTTGGGCAGCAGGTAACGCATCGCAATGCTGGTTTTTTCGTCTTCGGTATAGCCCGACAGACGGATCACTTCCATGCGATCCAGCAGGGCTGGCGGGATGTTCATGGAGTTTGAAGTTGCCACAAACATCACGTCACTCAAGTCGAAATCGACCTCAACGTAATGATCGCTAAAGGTGTGGTTTTGCTCCGGGTCAAGCACCTCCAGCAACGCACTGGAAGGGTCACCCCGAAAGTCGGTACCGAGCTTATCGATCTCGTCGAGCAGAAACAGCGGATTGCGCGTCCCGGCCTTGGCCAGATTTTGCAGCACCTTGCCCGGCAGCGCGCCGATGTAGGTGCGGCGATGACCACGGATTTCGGCCTCATCACGCATACCGCCCAGCGCCATGCGAACATACTTGCGGCCTGTGGCCTTGGCAATCGATTGCCCGAGCGAAGTTTTACCAACACCCGGTGGGCCGACCAGGCAAAGAATCGGTGCCTTGAGCTTGTCAACGCGCTGTTGCACCGCGAGGTATTCAACAATACGCTCCTTGACTTTCTCCAAGCCAAAATGGTCTTCGTTCAGCACCTTTTCGGCGTTGATGAGGTCGTGTTTGATCTTGGTTTTTTTGCTCCACGGCAAGTTGGTCAGCACGTCAATATAGGAGCGCACCACCGTGGCTTCAGCCGACATGGGTGACATCAGTTTGAGTTTTTTAAGTTCACTCTCGGCTTTTTTGAGCGCTTCTTTCGACATTTTGGCCGCTTTGATTTTCTTTTCGATCTCTTCAATGTCCGTGCCTTCCTCGCCTTCGCCCAGCTCTTTCTGGATCGCCTTGACCTGCTCGTTCAGATAAAAATCGCGCTGGTTTTTTTCCATCTGGCTCCTCACGCGGCCACGAATTTTTTTGTCGACATTGAGGATGTCAACTTCACGCTCAAGCTGCTCGAAAAGGTTTTCAAGACGCTCCCTGACCCCCGACAGGTCAAGAATCACCTGCTTGGCATCGAGCTTTAGCGGCAAGTGCGCCGCAATGGTATCGGCCAGGCGGCCCGGATCATCAATACTGGAAATGGACGAGAGAATTTCAGGCGGGATTTTTTTATTAAGTTTGACATAGTGGTCAAACTGCTGCATCACAGCCCGGCGCAGCGCTTCGATTTCACTGGTCTTGTCAGCTGCAATGGCAGCCGTTTTAATCGGCGTGACGTTGGCGCTGAAGTGCTGCTCGCCGTCTTCAATCTTGTTGACCTTGGCGCGCTGCTGGCCTTCCACCAGCACCTTGACCGTACCATCGGGCAGCTTGAGCAATTGCAATATCGTGGCAACGCAGCCAACTTCAAACATGTCTTCAACCGAAGGCTCATCCTTGGCGGCCGCTTTTTGCGCTACCAGCATGATGCGGCGCTCGGACGCCATCGCCGACTCAAGCGCCTTGATGCTCTTGGGGCGACCAACAAACAGCGGGATCACCATATGCGGGAAGACGACCACGTCGCGCAGCGGCAGCAGCGGAAGGTCAATGGGCGTGGAAAGCAGTGAAGTTTGTCCGGACATATGAGCCTTATAAGACCTTAAAACATAGGCCCCGAGACAAGGCTCAGGGCTTGATGGGATAGCGTAATCATGGAGAGCAAGCCTTTCACGCCTTTTTGGCGGCTTCGCGGTAGACGAGCAGGGGCGGCTTGTTCTCTTCAATGGTGGACTCATCCACCACCACCTTGTAAACATTGCTGGCATTCGGCAGATCAAACATGGTGTCGATCAGCGTCTGCTCAAGAATCGAGCGCAAACCGCGCGCGCCAGTCTTGCGGGCCAGCGCCTTGCGGGCAATCGCCTTGAGTGCGGACGGGCGAATCTCAAGATCAACACCCTCCATCGACAGCAGCTTGCTGAATTGTTTGACGACTGCGTTTTTAGGCTCTGTCAAAATTTGCACCAGCGCGTCTTCGCTCAGTTCAGCCAGGGTTACCACCACCGGCATACGGCCTACCAGCTCGGGAATCAGGCCGAACTTGATCAAATCTTCCGGCTCGACTTCCTTGAACGAGTCTGTCAGGCTACGGGATTTTTTGCTTTTGACGACAGCGCCAAAACCGATGCCGGAAGCCTCGGTGCGGTTTTCAATGACCTTTTCAAGCCCCGAAAAAGCGCCGCCGCAAATAAACAGGATGTTGGTAGTGTCAACCTGCAGAAAATCCTGGTTCGGGTGCTTACGCCCGCCCTGTGGCGGCACCGACGCCATGGTGCCTTCAATCAGCTTGAGCAAAGCCTGCTGGACACCTTCACCCGACACATCGCGGGTGATGGACGGGTTCTCGGACTTGCGTGAAATCTTGTCGATCTCGTCGATATAAACAATGCCCTGCTGGGCGCGTTCAACTTCATAGTTGCAGCTTTGCAGCAGTTTCTGGATGATGTTTTCCACATCCTCGCCAACATACCCGGCTTCAGTGAGTGTCGTGGCATCAGCCATCACAAACGGTACGTTTAGCGTGCGTGCCAGTGTCTGGGCCAGCAGTGTCTTGCCAGAGCCGGTCGGGCCGATCAGCAAAATATTGCTTTTCGTCAGCTCGACGTCATCTTTTTTGGCCTTGTCCTTGTGGCGCAGGCGCTTGTAGTGGTTGTACACGGCGACGGCCAGCGTGCGCTTGGCCGGCTCCTGGCCTATGACGTAAGCGTCCAGCTTGGTCTTGATTTCCAGCGGCGTTGGCAAGTCGCTGCGCGTTTCGCGTACGTCGTCGCCAGCAGGCAGTTCGTCACGGATGATTTC
This sequence comes from Polaromonas sp., assembly GCA_038902795.1. Classification (GTDB taxonomy): domain Bacteria; phylum Pseudomonadota; class Gammaproteobacteria; order Burkholderiales; family Burkholderiaceae_C; genus Polaromonas. Next base: position 7,397 of record JBCKNJ010000039.1, read on the forward strand.
GTTGCAAAGATCTATGCATTCATCACAGACAAAAACCGAGGGGCCAGCGATGAGTTTTTTGACTTCATGCTGACTTTTACCGCAGAAGGAGCAGTACAAGGTTTTTTCGCTGGAAGAGCCTTTTTTTTCGGCCATTTGTTGACTTGCCTTGTGAAGTGGCTGGGGAAAAACTATTACCGACGATTAACCAATGATAGCCCGCAGCGCCCGGAATTTCAGGGCCGCTTGGAAATCACCTGATCGACCAGGCCGTATTCTTTGGCCTCGTCGGCAAACATGAAGTAGTCACGTTCGGTGTCACGTTCGATTTTTTCAACGCTCTGGCCAGTGTTGGCGGCCAGAATGCGGTTCAGCTGGTCACGGGTTTTAAGAATGTCACGGGCATGGATCTCGATATCGCTTGCCTGACCTTGCGTGCCACCAGAAGGCTGGTGAATCAACACGCGGGAATTCGGCAAGATGAAACGCTTGCCTTTGGCACCTGCCGACAACAGGAACGCGCCCATACTGGCCGCCATACCGACACACAGCGTCGACACTTCCGGCTTGATGAACTGCATGGTGTCGTAAATCGCCATACCAGCCGTCACCGAGCCACCAGGGGAGTTGATATAGAAAGAGATGTCCTTGTCAGGATTATCGCTTTCCAGAAACAACAACTGCGCCACCACCAGATTGGCCGTCTGGTCATTGATCGGGCCAACCAAAAAGATAACGCGCTCCTTGAGCAGCCGCGAATAAATGTCATACGACCGCTCGCCGCGCCCGGACTGCTCAATCACCATGGGCACCATGCCCAGGCTCTGGGTTTCCATGGCACCGCCGTAAATGCTGCTCATACTGGTTCTGGACATCTGGTTTTCTCCAAAGATTCTGTTGCGTTGATTTGCATTAATTTGCGTTAGGAGCCATCAGCTCGTCAAATGACACTGACTTTTCAGTCACTTTCGCCTTGGAGAGTACAAAGTTGGTGACGTTGTTTTCAATCACCACGGCTTCGACTTCAGCCATGCGGCGGTTGTCGCTCAGGTACCAGCGCACCACGTCCTGCGGTTTTTCGTAGCTGGCGGCCAACTCTTCGATGTGCGCCTTGAGTTGCTCAAGCTTGGCCTGCAATTCATTCGAGCGCACCAATTCAGCCACAACCAGACCCAGGCGCACGCGCTTTTCAGCGTGTGGACGTAACACATCTTCTGGAATCGGAGCCTTGTCGGCATCCTTGACACCGCGCTGCTTCAGGTCAGCCCGGGCAGCTTCAATCATGCGGTCGAGTTCGGACTGTACGCTGGAGTTGGGCAAGTCAAGCTCCGCGTTGGCGATCAGCGCGTCCATCACCGCATTTTTGTTGCGGGCCAGCAGGCGGAACTTGACTTCACGCTCGAGGTTTTTCTTGATGTCGGAGCGCAGACCGTCAACCGATGCATCGGCAATACCCAGCGATTTGGCAAGCGCCTGGTTCACTTCAGGTAGATGCGCGGCTTCGAGTTTTTTGACCGTGACCAGAAAGTCAGCCTGTTTGCCGGCAACGTCTTTGCCGTGGTAATCAGCAGGGAAGTTCAAAGGGAAAGTCTTGCTGTCGCCGCTTTTCATGCCACGCACGGCTGCTTCAAATTCCTTGAGCATCTGGCCGTCGCCGATCAGGAACTGAAAGGCTTCCGCCTTGCCGCCAGCGAAGGTTTCGCCGTCAATCTTGCCTTCAAAGTCAATCGTGGCGCGGTCACCGTCCTGCGCGGGTGCATCCGCTGCGCGCTGCGCAAAGGTACGGCGCTGCTTACGCAGGATGTCTATGGTCTTGTCGATTGCCGCGTCGCTGACATCAGCGCTTACTTTCTCGATTTCTGCGCCCGTCAAGTCCTTGATTTTCACGTCTGGATAAACTTCAAAAATCGCATCGAACAGCATGTCGCCCTCGGGCGCGCCTTCTTTTTCACTGATACGGGGCTGGCCTGCCACGCGCAGCTTGGCTTCATTGGCTGCGACTGAAAACGCCTCGCCCACTTTGTCGTTCATGACTTCGTAACGAACTGAATAGCCATAGCGCTGGGCCACGACGCTCATCGGCACTTTGCCGGGACGAAAACCGTCCATCTTGACGGTGCGTGCGAGTTTTTTCAAGCGGCTATCGACTTCCGACTGGATGCTGCCAACCGGCAGGCTCAGAGTGATTTTTCGTTCCAGCTTTTCGAGTGTCTCAACGGTCACGGCCATGATATTTCCTAATCCTAAACAAGGTCTAACTATTCAAGCAGGTCATTGCCGGGCAAAGCTGCATATCTTCAAAGGTGGTGCGCGGGGCGGGACTCGAACCCGCACAGTATTGCTACCGTCAGGACCTAAACCTGGTGCGTCTACCAATTTCGCCACCCGCGCGCCTGAAACAAGAAAGGGGGCCAAGCAACAGTCAGATTTACCTGACTCTCACCGCCCGCCTGAAATCGGTCAACTTTTGATTTTAGCCTGTAAAGAGGGTTATTGGGGTCAGCGACAATCGGCGGAATGAATTCAGGTATCAGCCATTACGAGAATTTCCCGGTGGCATCTTTTTTGTGCCCGCCTGCGCTACGTCCCGCCGTCGCAGCGATTTACTGGTTTGCACGCACCGCTGATGACCTGGCCGATGAAGGCGATGCCCCGCCGCCAACCCGGCTGGCCGATCTGGCCGCTTACCGGGCTGATCTGATGGCCTGTGCTGCCGGCAAGCCAACGTCTGTTCGCTGGGCAGCGGTTTTTAATCGCCTGCAGCCCATCATGGCCCAATTTGAATTGCCTGTCGGCTTGCTGGACGACCTGCTCAGTGCATTTGAGCAGGATGTCGTCAAAACCCGCTATGCCGACAGCACCGAGCTTCTCGACTATTGCCGCCGCTCCGCCAACCCGATTGGCAGGCTGCTGCTTCATCTCTATGGTGTCAAAGATGCCGTCTGCCTCGCGCAAAGCGACTGCCTTTGTAGCGCGCTGCAGCTAATCAATTTCTGGCAAGACCTGAGCATTGATATTCCGCGTGGCCGCATTTATTTGCCAGCGACAAGCTGGCTGGCCCAAGGTGTCACCGAATCAGAATTGCTGTCGCTTGAAGTGAATGTGGCAACCACAAAGCTGGTTCAGGCCAATGTTGTCTGGGCGCAATCACTAATGCACGAAGGCAGCCCGCTGGTCAAGTCCATCCCCGGACGGGCGGGCTGGGAATTGCGGCTGGTGGTGCAAGGCGGTCTGCGCATTTTGGAGCGTATCGGCCAGCAGGGCTACACCACACTCAGCACCCGCCCCAGTCTAGGCAAATGGGACGTGGTGGTGATGCTGTGGCGAGCACTCTGGATGACCCCCAAACCGTCATCCTTAGATGGGACAATCTCTTCATGACTCCCGAGCAATACGTTCAGCAAAAAGCCGCAGCATCCGGCAGCAGTTTTTACTACGCTTTTTTATTCTTACCCAAAGAGCGCCGCGCCGCCATCACCGCGTTTTATGCCTTCTGCCGCGAGATTGATGATGTGGTCGATGAGGTGGTTGACCCCGGCTTGGCGCACACCAAGCTGGCATGGTGGCAGGCCGAAGTCGCGCAGTCTTATGCGGGCCAGCCCAGCCACCCGGTGATGAAAGCGTTGATGCCTCTGGCCGCCAACTACAGCATCGAAGCACGCCACCTGCAGGCCGTGATTGAAGGCTGCCAGATGGACCTGGCGCAAAACCGTTACCTCGACTTTCCCAATTTGCAGCGCTACTGCCACTTGGTCGCAGGCATTGTGGGCGAAGTCGCCGCACAAATTTTTGGCCAGACCGACCCCGCAAGCACCGCTTACGCCCACAAGCTGGGCCTGGCTTTTCAGCTCACCAACATCATCCGCGATGTGGGTGAAGACGCGCTGCGTGGCCGCATTTATTTACCTGTCAACGAGCTGCAGCAATTTGATGTCAAGGTACACGAGATATTAAAGCGCGAGTATTCAGACCGCTTCACCGCGTTGATGAAGTTCCAGACCGAGCGCGCGCTTGCCACCTACGACGAAGCACTGGACATGCTGCCGGCTAACGACCGCCGCGCACAAAAGCCGGGGCTGATGATGGCCAGCATTTACCGCACTCTGCTGCGCGAGATTGCTCGTGACAACTACCAGGTGCTGCACCAGCGCGTCAGTCTCACGCCACTGCGCAAGTTTTATCTGGCGTGGAAGACGCAGGCCTTTGGACGAGTGGTCTAAATTGAAACTGCACCCATGAAGGTCGCAATCGTAGGCGCAGGCTGGGCCGGTTGCGCTGCCGCCGTTGAAGCCACCCGACTGGGCCATCACATCACCTTGTTTGAAGCATCACACACCCTGGGCGGCAGAGCACGCCGGGTTGATGTGCTGCACAAGGGCAAACTACTCGCGCTCGACAACGGCCAGCACATTTTGATCGGCGCCTATGCCGAGACACTCAAGCTCATGGCCGATGTCGGCGTCGACATTCCACGCAGTTTGTTGCGGCTGCCGCTCACGCTGCGATTCCCCGATGGCAGTGGCCTTGCATTGCCCAACTTGCCCGCGCCGTTCGATGCGTTGGCAGGCATTCTTGCCGCGCGTGGCTGGTCGTGGATTGACAAGTTGTCGCTGTTAAAAGTGGCTATCGGCTGGCAGTTGGCGGGCTTTCAATGCGACGCGCAGCAGTCAGTGACGGCTCTGTGCAAAGGCCTCACGTCGGGTGTCATGGCCAGCCTTATCGAGCCGCTGTGTGTGTCGGCCCTGAACACCCCCGCAGAGCGGGCCAGTGGCCAGGTTTTTTTGCGCGTCATGCAGGACTCACTGTTTGCTGCGAATAGCGCTCATGGCACTCATGACGTTAAGGGCGGCTCCAACTTGCTGCTGCCGCTGGTTGACCTGAGCGCGCTAATGCCTAACGCCGCTTTCGCGTGGTTGCAACGCCATGGCAGTGAAGTCAAACTGGGTGTACGCGTGCAATCGATCCGGCACGATCAGAATCGGTGGCATGTTGTCACGCAAACGTCCGAGGTGCCAGATCCATCCAACACCTTTGACGCAGTCATCCTTGCCTGCCCACCGACGGAAGCGGCGCGACTGGTGGAAGGTGCAAACCTGACTTGCGATGCGTGGCTGGCCCAAACCCAAGCCTTGCAGCACGAAGCCATCACCACCGTCTACGCCATGGCACCCGGCGCGCGCCTGAGCCAACCCATGCTGGCCCTGCGTTCCAGCAGCGGCCATCCCGCACAGTTTGTGTTTGATCGCGGCCAGCTCGGCGGCCCGCCAGAATTGCTGGCCTTTGTCATCAGCGCCAGCGTTGGCGATAGCGCCACTCTGAGCCAGCGGGTAGCAGCGCAAGCCGCAGATCAGCTCGGGCTGAAAGACCTACAGCTTCTGCAAACCATCGTCGAAAAACGCGCCACCTTCGCCTGCACCCCCGGCGTGCAGCGGCCCGGTATGCAGCTAGCGCCAACCCTGCTGGCCTGCGGCGACTATATTGAAGGCCCCTACCCGGCCACGCTTGAAGGCGCTGTACGGTCTGCTTTGGCGGCGGCGCGAAGCCTTTAAACAAGCAATCTGGAACCCGGTTGGTTTGTGGGGGTATGGGGTGATGATGGATGAGGCATATTAGATTGACTGCAACTTAATTGGAGTCTGACCCTCATTAACCGAAAAATGACTACAAGGCTGCAGGAACCTCAATCACCAACGAAACCGAATTACCGGTGCCATCAGTAACACGGTACGTCAGGTAGTAGACGCGGTCTTTGTTCGGTTTCAACTGCAGGAACCGACTATCAGTTCCAGTTTGTGCTCGAACTTCGTTTGCCCTAAGTGGCTCATTGGCGGTCACTGAAACAAGAATAACTGCAGGTGCGGGATCGAGGTTGTCAGACACAGAAAGGTTCACCTTGACATCCAACATGCCGCGGTTTTTGGACACGGAGGCCGACCCTGAGACGGAGGGCGGCGAGGTGTCATTTCTAGTGAACAGAATCTCAGCGGTGACAATCGGCTTTCCAGCTGTATCGCGCGGAAAATTGTCGATAAATCCAACGCTTCCGCTGCCGTTCAGATAACCGGAGTTCGCCGCTGGGACATAGACCTCCGCAATGGAGCTAAGCGTTCCTGGGCGAATAAAGTGCGCTTCCGAGAATACCGTGGGGGGCGGAGACTGAGTAGCCTCAATGCCACGCATTAAGATTACCGCCCTTGGCTCCGGCATATAGTCCCACTGATAAACAGCTACAGAGCACCGCATGTTGTTAAACGGCTTGCACTGGCTTGCCGGCACCTCTGTCAGCACATCGCTTAAGCTGGGATTCTGAGACCACGCAATGGCGGGCAGATCCTTGCCCACATCATTGACGCCGAGCGTGACGCGATGGATGGTCGCTGCGGAGTTATTCCGCACTTGATACCGATATACGACCTGTCCACCGAAGTGAATCCCATGTACCAATATCTGAACGTTCGGGCTGGCACTTTGCGCCAAAGCGGGCATACACGTAAGCAACAGAGTTGCCAGAGTTGCGCAACATACACCCGATTTCAAGGGTTTCATCATAACGGGCCTCATTGGAAGTGCCAGGGTTCAGAAGGCAGCGCTTTGCGCTGTAAGCCGCATTGGATGGCAATGGCATCCAATTGTGCAGCGCTTAAACCGCTTGGTGTTATATCGAAAGCTCGCCCAGTCTCGTGACGGGAGCGCCCGGGTTTTGCGACGATCTGCTCTCGCTTAAGGTTGTGTTCCCTCATTTCAGCGGTGACAGCTGTCCTGATCGGCCCACACTGCGGATACTTCTTCATGGTCTCCGGGTCTAAATCCAGATCCTTCGTCACTATTTCAAATAGATGCTGCTGATACTCGGTCGAACGCCACGCCGATCCCGGGGTATACGCACCACCTGCTTGGCTAATCGCATTGGTCATGCACTGCAGCTTGCCTTGGAATTCGGCAGTCAGTCGATCGGGGCGCCACCTGTCACCCTTTTCAAAGCGTATCGCATCGGGGTCGGATAGAGGGGTCAACGGTTGGACCGGGCACGGGGGTGCGTCGCCCAACCATACTACTTGGCCGTATGGGAAACACGTTCCCCATTGACCGACCTGCGACGGAGGGTTGCTGACTGAAACCGGAATATCTGTATTTTGGTCAAACCCATACGACTTAAATCCGGCGTAGGCAGCGCTGCAAGCTTGGAGGGCTGTCTCCCGATACGCGCCGTAGCAGTAGTAGTTACCACCGCCGGATAGCTAGATAAATGCGTAAAACGGCCCTTGGCTTGAGTCTAATGGACCTTCTACGCAATTGCTGAAGTTAGCAGCGTAGCTCTTGACTGGTAGAAACCCTACCAGGAAGCATATGGGAAGGATGCAGCGAAATACGACCGCCTTTAGACTGGCATTCATCTCACTCCCGTAACCTTTATTTCAAGTGTGCGGATGCTACGCTAAAGTGGACCCACTAGTCAAGACAATTTTTCAATCAGTTTAAGCTGTCCTCGATTTCACTCGCAGCGGATCGATTTTCTCGTTTCTGAACTTCCCCAACCATTGAACGAAAGTTTCATCCGCCATGCAGCTTCCCACCTACGACGATGTTGTTGCCGCAGCCGCGCGGCTAGCAGGCCACGCGCACCGCACGCCGGTGCTGCGGTCAGCCACCGCCGACGCGCGCTGGGGCGCGCAGTTTTTCTTCAAGTGCGAGAACTTCCAGCGCATGGGGGCCTTCAAATTTCGGGGGGCTTTTAATGCCCTGTCGAAGTTTGATGCCGCGCAACGTCGGGCCGGTGCCATCGCTTTTTCCTCGGGCAACCATGCGCAGGCGGTGGCGCTTTCGGCGCGGTTGCTGGGCATGCCCGCGCTGATCGTGATGCCCAAAGACGCACCGGCCGCCAAGCTCGCCGCCACGCGCGGCTATGACGCGGAAGTGGTGCTGTATGACCGCTTCACGGAGGACCGCGAGGCACTCACGCAGCGGCTCGCAACGCAGCGCGGCATGACCCTGATCCCGCCCTATGACCACCCCGATGTGATTGCCGGCCAGGGGACGGCTGCCAGGGAACTGATCGAGGAAACCGGCCTGCTCGACCGCCTGTATGTTTGCCTGGGCGGCGGCGGACTGACCAGTGGCTCGGCACTGGTTGCCCGCGCGCTGGTGCCTCATTGCAAGGTCTACGGCGTCGAACCCGAAGCCGGCAACGACGGGCAGCAGTCGCTGCGCGCGGGCCGCATCGTGCACATTGAAACGCCCAAGACCATTGCTGACGGCGCGCAGACCCAACACCTGGGCAACTACACCTTCGGCATCATCCGGCGCGATGTCGATGACATCCTGACCGTCAGCGATGCGCAGCTGGTCGAGGCGATGCGCTTCTTCGCGGAGCGCATGAAGATGGTGGTGGAGCCGACCGGCTGCCTGGCTTTTGCAGGCGCGTGCACGGACTTCGATGCGATCAAGGGAGCCCGCGTGGGCGTGATCGTGAGCGGGGGCAATGTGGATCTGGCGCGTTACGCCGACCTGCTGGCAACGCGCTGAGCGGCGAGAATAACCCATGTCTTTCGCCACCGAACCCACATTTTCCCATGGGCAGCCAGCCAAAGCGGTATCAACCACCGCCATCCTTCTTTGCAACCTTGGCACACCCGACGCACCCACCGCGCCTGCGGTACGCCGCTACCTGGCCGAGTTTCTCAGCGACCAGCGCGTAGTTGAAATCCCAAGGGCGCTCTGGTGGCTGATATTGCACGGCATCATCTTGCGCGTGCGGCCCAAAAAAACGGCCGCCAAATACGCCAGCATCTGGACGAAAGAGGGCTCGCCCTTAAAGGTCTGGACGCAAAAGCAGGCCACCATGCTGCGCGGCTACCTCGGCCAACGCGGCCACACCGTCGAGGTGCGTTACGCCATGCGCTACGGCAACCCGTCGATTGCCTCGCAGCTTGATGCGTTGAAAGCCGATGGTGTGACCCGCGTGCTGATACTGCCTGCCTACCCGCAGTACAGCGCCACCACCACGGCCAGCGTGTTTGATGCGGTCTACACCTGGGCCGCCAAGGTGCGGCATTTGCCCGAGTTCAGATTCATCAATCATTACCACGATGCACCGGGCTACATCGACGCA
>JBCKNJ010000040.1:0-15908 GCA_038902795.1 Polaromonas sp.
TTACCGCTATCCTCAAGCCTTTCAAATTAGAAGAAGTCCGCGAGGCGCTGGCCGAGTGCGGTGTGACCGGCTTGACGGTTACAGAGGTCAAAGGCTTTGGTCGGCAAAAAGGCCATACCGAGCTGTATCGTGGAGCCGAATACGTGGTCGACTTTTTACCTAAGGTAAAAGTCGAAGTCGTCGTCAAAACCAGCGAAGTGGAGCGTTGTGTCGATGCCATCGTTCGCGCCGCACGTACTGGCAAGATCGGTGATGGCAAGATATTCATTACCAGCGTTGAGCGCACCGTGCGCATTCGCACGGGTGAGCAGGACGAAGCTGCCGTTTGATGGCCTAGCGCTTGCTGGCTAGATCTGATCGAGCCGGTTTGCGAACGTTTTCATGCCGGAAGCCTGAACCAGCGCTTCAAGTAGAGGCCTGGCTTCGCTACCCGTGCTGATCAAATCCATCAACCAGTCATTCATAAAGCCGTCTTTAACAGACGATTTCAAGAACGCCAGCAAGTTGTCGAAGTAGCCGTTGGTATTGAGCAGGCCAACCGGTTTGTCGTGGTAACCAAGCTGGCGCCAGGCCCAGACTTCAAAAAACTCTTCGAGTGTGCCTATGCCCCCGGCCAGCACTAAAAATGCATCAGCGTGCTCTGCCATGATGCGCTTGCGTTCATGCATGGTTTCGACGACGTGCAGCTCTGTGCAGCCGTTATGCGCCCATTCCTTCTCGACCAGCGCTTTGGGTATGACTCCAATCACGCGGCCTCCGGCAGCCAGCGTGGCATCCGCGACGATGCCCATGAGCCCGTTGCGGCCACCGCCGTAAACCAGTTGCCCTCCGTGCGAACCTATCCAGGTGCCTACTTCGAGCGCGACATCCGAAAAGGCAATCTGGTTACCGCTGCGCGACCCACAGTAAACGCAGACTGAAAATGCAGGTGGCCTTGGCATATGGAGCATTGTCGCGTTGCTTTGTGGCAACTTGAAGGGCGCCTCTATAAATTCATTTTTCAGGCAAATTGCTGCGTTGCACCGGGACCCTCGCATGAGCCCAAAGGGCGATGCGACACGCGCCTTGCACTTTATCCTGAAAATCTGAATTTCTAGAAGTGCCCTTTAGTTTTGAGTTGGCGGCGTACTGGCTACCGCAGGCACGGCTTCGTCTAGGGGGCGTGCAGTCATTGCTGCCGGGGTAACTGCGTTTTTTGGGGCGATTCCAGCCTCAGGCTTGACACTGCGGGCAGGTAAAGTCGCCAGCTTTTGTGCTGCAACGGGTTTGACGGCCGGAGCCGCACCAGTCGGTCGTAGCGGGGCTTTGGCGGCGAGTTTTTGTTTTTCCTCTGCGCTCAAGGCTTGATAGGTCTCCCATTTCGCCTTTTTTTCCTCGGCGGTCAGTTGTTTTGACAGCTCTTTGGTTTTGGCAAAGTTAAGCCGTGCTTCGGCGCGTTGTGCTGGACTAAGCGCGACCCATTCATTCATGCGGCTGTGCATGGTTGCCTGGCCTTCTGGCGGCAGCGATGGGTAGTTTTTGGAAACCTCAAGCCATTTGCGCTTTTGTGCTGCGCTCAGGGTAGCCCAGCTTGAGGCCAAAGGTTTGAGCGTTTGCTGCTGCATGGGTGTGAGATCTGCCCAGGTGGGCTTTGAGTTTGCGGCCTTGCTGACCGAGGGGGCGCTGACGGCGGGCTGGGGTGTTACGGGGTTGGTTGTCTGTGCGGATGCCTGTGCGTGAAAAACGTACAGACAGCCCATAATCAGACTCCACAATGAGAGGGGTAAAAAAACTGCTTTCGGAATCATTTTGACAATTGCGCTTGTTAAGGTTTAACGGTTGGCCTTGAGGAACTGGACGAAACCGGGGTCTGCAAAAGCGGCTGGTGGCAACTCATCGGTCAAAAGGGCAGAGTCCACCTCTGCAATTTCTTTGGCACGGTTGTCGTTTTGAATGGAATTGATGGTGAGCAGACCTACGACCAGCGCAATCAGCGGCACCACCAAGCCGATACGTGACCACCAGTTCAAGCCGTCATTCGAGCCCCAAATAAGCGCCGCGGCAGAACCGGTGTTGACCACGCTGCCAGTCGTTTGGGTGCGTGCAATTTTGCGTTTTGAAACGGCCTGTGCCCGTGCAGCGCGCAGGCGCTCTGAAATCTCGTAGGGAATATCCGCCGTACCTGCTGTCAGGTAAGAGGCGGCCTTCAGGGCAAACCTCTCCTGGAGGATGTCGGCTCGATTTTGTAGTGAATTAGTCATAGTTTTATACCTTTGGCTCCCAATGCTTTGCTTAGTGCAAGAACTGCTCGCGAACAATGCGTTTTAACGCTACCTTCGGAGCAACCCATAGCAGCGGCTGTTTCAGCCACATCCAGCTCCTCCCAGTAACGCATCAGAAACGCTTCCCGTTGACGGCCCGGCAGCTGTTTGACTGCCACTTCGATCTCACGCAATATCTGCGCCCGCTCGGTCGCGTCCTGGGCACTTTCTGTTCCTTCGGATTCATTTTGGGCCTCCAAAGTTTCCAAAATATCAAAATCTCCGTCACCTCCGGCGGATTCGAAGTCGCTCATATTGGAAAAAAGGGCGTTCCGGGTCTTGCGGCGGCGGAACCAGTCTAGGGTAGTATTGGACAAAATCCGCTGAAACAGCATGGGCAACTCGGCCACGGGCTTGTCGCCATAGCTGTGTGCCAGCTTCATCATGCTGTCCTGAACGATGTCAAGAGCCGCTTCTTCGTCCCGCACATGGTAGACACTTCGCTTGAAAGCACGTTTTTCAACGCTTTTCAGGAAGTCAGAAAGTTCTTGTTCGGTTGCCAACGGTAGGGGTGTCCGGTTTGTCTAGCGTCGTCATTATTATGCGGATCGACTGAAAATTATCGCATTGCTGCCAATACGCATCGCTGCTTTCCCGTCAACTGCGACGATTGCAACACGAAATGTCATAATGCTGGTTGCAATTTAAAAAGCAAACGGGTCATGACTCGGCGGAATATGTTTCTGCTCATGGTTTTGGCCTCAAGTCTCGACGCTGCTTCACAAGAGCGGGCCAAGAGGCACCCAAGGTATTTCGTTAGAGAAATTCACAAAGGTTCATCATGGAAATTTCAAAAGCCGAAATCGCTTCGGCTACTGTGGCAACGACCGCAGCGCAAACTCAACCATCCAAGCCGGCAGAAAAAGCGCCCTCCGAAAACGTCGGTATTCAGGAGCTTCGCGGCGCCGAGATTTTCATCAAAGCCTTGCAGGCTGAAGGCGTCAAGTACGTCTGGGGCTACCCCGGTGGTGCGGCGCTTCATCTCTATGACGCGTTTTACAAGCAGGACACTATCCAGCACATTACGGTGCGTCATGAGCAGGGTGCCATCCATGCTGCGGACGGTTATGCGCGTGCTACCGGCGATGTTGGCGTTGTGCTGGTGACTTCTGGCCCAGGTGCGACCAACACCGTGACGGGTATCGCGACGGCCTATATGGACAGCATCCCGTTGGTGATCATCACCGGCCAGGTGCCAACGCACATGATTGGCACGGATGGCTTCCAGGAGTGCGACACGGTCGGCATCACACGGTCCATCGTCAAGCACAATTTCCTGGTTAAGGATGCGCGGGACATGGCTGTAACCATGAAAAAGGCCTTTCATATCGCCCGCACCGGCCGACCCGGCCCCGTTGTAGTGGACATTCCCAAGGATGTCTCGTTCAACAAGGCGTTGTACACCGGCTATCCACAAAGCGTTGAAATGCGCTCCTACAACCCGGTGCTCAAAGGCCATGGCGGCCAGATCCGCAAAGCGCTGCAATTGCTGATGACGGCCAAACGACCCTACATTTACACCGGCGGCGGCGTGATTATGAGCAACGCCTCGCAAGAGCTGCGCACCCTGGTTGACATGCTGGGCTGCCCCTGTACCAGCTCGCAGATGGGCCTGGGCGCTTACCCGGCCAGCGACAAAAAATTCCTCGGCATGCTGGGCATGCACGGCACGTTTGAAGCCAACAATACGATGCAAAACTGCGACGTGCTGCTGGCTATCGGTGCACGTTTTGACGACCGCGTGATCGGCAACCCGAAACACTTTGCGCAGAACGAACGCAAGATCATCCACATCGATATCGACCCGTCGAGCATCTCCAAGCGCGTGAAGGTGGACATTCCCATCGTCGGCGACGTCAAGGACGTGCTGACCGAGCTGATCACCATGATCAAGGAGTCCGGCCTCAAGCCCGACGCCAACGCCCTAGGCGGCTGGTGGGAAACCATCGAAGGCTGGCGGAAGCGCGATTGCCTGAAGTACAGCATGGGTTCGGGCGACGTGATCAAGCCGCAGTACGTGGTGGAGACGCTGTGGAACCTGACCAAGGACGCCGATACCTACATCACGTCCGATGTTGGCCAGCACCAGATGTGGGCCGCGCAGTACTACAAGTTCGACGAGCCGCGCCGCTGGATCAACTCGGGCGGCCTGGGTACCATGGGCGTCGGTATTCCCTATGCCATGGGCATCAAGCTGGCCCGGCCTGACAGCGAAGTCTATTGCATCACCGGTGATGGCTCGGTGCAGATGTGTATCCAGGAGCTGTCCACCTGCTTGCAATACAACACGCCGATCAAGATCGTCTCGCTGAACAACGGTTATCTGGGCATGGTGCGCCAGTGGCAGGAATTTGACTACAAGGGTCGTTACAGCTGCAGCTACATGGATGCGCTGCCTGATTTTGTGAAGCTCGCCGAGGCTTATGGCCATGTTGGCATGCTGATCGAAAAGCCGCAGGATGTGGAGCCGGCGCTGCGCGAAGCGCGCAAGCTCAAGGATCGCACCGTTTTCATGGATTTCCGCGTCGATTCGACGGAAAACGTGTTCCCGATGGTGAAACCCGGCCAGGGCATCACTGAAATGCTGCTGGGGTCGGAAGACCTCTGACCGTATCACCCTTTCATTCATTCACCCCGTCAACTGACGAATCTATTGACTGCCGAGTCTGTGCATTACCGTGCGCAGGGGAGGGCAGCGAAAAGAGGAATCTCCCTATGAAACATATCATTGCAGTTTTGCTGGAAAACGAGCCGGGCGCTCTTTCCCGTGTCGTCGGCCTGTTCTCTGCCCGTGGCTTCAACATTGAAAGCCTGAGCGTCGCACCGACGGAAGACCCGACGCTGTCCCGTATGACCATCCAGACCTCTGGGTCGGATGACGTGATCGAGCAGATTACCAAGCAGCTGAACCGCCTGATCGACGTGGTCAAAGTGGTCGATTTGACCGAGGGCTCTTACACCGAGCGCGAACTCATGATGGTCAAGGTACGTGCTGTCGGCAAGGAGCGCGAAGAGATGAAGCGTATGGCGGATATATTCCGAGGGCGGATTATTGATGTGACTGAAATGAGTTACACCATTGAGCTTACCGGCGATCAGTCAAAGAACGATGCCTTCCTGGCGGCGATTGACCGCAGTGCCATTCTTGAGACAGTACGTACCGGTTCCAGCGGCATTGGCCGTGGCGAGAGGATTTTGAGGGTTTGAGGTGGCCAATATCCGGCTAACGGATATGGCGGATTTTTTGTTTTTATTGCTGGTTATTTAGGAGCGACAGATGAAAGTTTATTATGACAAAGACTGCGACCTGAGCCTGATCAAGGGCAAAACCGTTGCCATCATCGGCTACGGTAGCCAGGGCCACGCCCATGCCCAGAATCTGAATGACAGCGGCGTGAAGGTTGTTGTTGGCCTGCGCAAGGGTGGGGCTTCATGGCCCAAGGTTGAAAAGGCCGGCCTGAAGGTTGCTGAAGTTGCCGATGCGGTCAAAGCCGCCGACGTGGTGATGATCCTGCTGCCCGACGAGCAAATCGGCGTCGTCTATGCGAACGACGTGGAGCCCAACATCAAGCAAGGCGCTGCGTTGGTATTTGCCCACGGCTTTAACGTTCATTACGGCCTGGTCAACCCGCGTGCTGATCTGGATGTGTGGATGGTTGCCCCCAAGGCTCCTGGCCACACCGTGCGCGGTACCTACGCCCAGGGTGGCGGCGTGCCCCATCTGGTCGCTGTCCATCAGGACAAGTCCGGCAAGTCCTTGCAAATGGCCTTGTCTTACTCGATGGCCAATGGCGGCGGCAAGGCCGGCATCATTGAAACCAACTTCCGCGAAGAAACCGAAACCGACCTGTTCGGCGAACAGGTTGTGCTCTGCGGCGGTACGGTTGAACTCATCAAGGCCGGTTTCGAAACCCTGGTGGAAGCCGGTTATGCACCTGAAATGGCCTACTTCGAGTGCCTGCACGAATTGAAGCTGATCGTGGACATGATTTATGAAGGCGGTATCGCCAACATGAACTACTCGATCTCGAATAATGCCGAATACGGCGAGTACGTGAGCGGCCCGCGCATCGTTACAAGCGAGACCAAGCAGG
The DNA here is from genome assembly GCA_038902795.1 of Polaromonas sp. Classification (GTDB taxonomy): domain Bacteria; phylum Pseudomonadota; class Gammaproteobacteria; order Burkholderiales; family Burkholderiaceae_C; genus Polaromonas. The sequence goes on from JBCKNJ010000040.1 coordinate 6,395, forward strand.
TCATGAAGCAGATTCTGAAAGATATTCAGACCGGTGAATACGCCAAGAGCTTCATCCTTGAAAACAAGGCTGGCGCACCGACGCTGATCAGCCGCCGCCGCCTCAATTCCGAGCACCAGATCGAAATCGTGGGTGCCAAGCTGCGCGCCATGATGCCGTGGATCGCGAAGAACAAGCTGGTTGACCAGGCTCGCAACTGATTCGCAAGACGTTCAGGTTTTGTCCTGCAAATAGGGCTTCAGGAGTACTTTTTATGCATGATGGTGAACAAGCCGAAGTCACATCAGAGGCTGTGGTGGTACGCAAGCGCCGCAAAGGCATTTACATACTTCCCAATCTGTTCACGCTTGCAGGGCTTTTCGGTGGGTTTTATGCCATCGTTATGGCCATGAATGGTCGATTCGATCTTGCCGCTATTGGCATTTTTTGTGCGATGGTGCTCGACAGTCTGGATGGACGTGTGGCCCGAATGACCAACACGCAAAGTGCGTTTGGTGAGCAGATGGACTCACTCTCTGACATGGTGTCCTTCGGTGCTGCCCCAGCCCTGATTGCCTATGTCTGGGCACTGACAAGCTTGGGGCGCTGGGGCTGGATAGGGGCTTTTGTTTATTGTGCCTGTGCGGCCTTGCGACTAGCCCGTTTCAACGTTAACACTGCGGTGGTAGACAAGCGGTTTTTCCAGGGCTTGCCTTCGCCAGCTGCTGCGGCACTTGTGGCCGGCTTTATCTGGCTGATGACTGATGCGGGTATCAGTGGCCTGGAAGTGAGATGGGTCACCTTCGCGCTGATGCTTTATGCAGGCCTGACCATGGTCACCAACGTACCGTTCTACAGCTTCAAGGATGTCAGCATGAAGCGCAGCGTGCCGTTTGCCGTGATCGTCCTGATTGCCCTGGGTATTGCGGTTATCAATATTCATCCACCCATAGTGATGTTCGGACTGTTTGTGATTTACGGTTTTTCTGGCTATGTCATTTATGGCTGGCGCAAAGCCAAAGGTCTGCAAACCAGTGTTATTGCTACATCAAAGGACGAACCCGACGAGCGTGGCCTTCACAAATAAGCTGTGCTAACATGAAAGCATGAACAGAATTACGCTAGCACTACTGCTATCTGCCAACGGGCGGAGACGGTAGCGTACGCGTTAACCAATCTCAAACGGCCCGTTTGCACCAGCAGCGGGCCATTTTTCTTTGGGCTGTTGGTTTTGACTTGAAGCACATTTAGCCAAGTATTAAAAGGATCTCACATGACCGACAAACTCATCATTTTTGACACCACCTTGCGTGACGGCGAACAATCGCCGGGTGCGTCGATGACCCGCGATGAAAAGCTGCGCATTGCACGCCAGCTTGAGCGCCTCAAAGTCGACGTGATTGAGGCCGGGTTTGCTGCCAGCTCCAATGGCGACTTTGAATCTATCAAGGCCATTGCCGAAGTCATCAAGGACTCGACTGTGTGTTCGCTGGCACGTGCCAATGACCGCGATATTGCGCGTGCAGCCGAGGCTATCAAGCCTGCCAAATCCGGTCGTCTGCACCTGTTTCTTGCCACCAGTGCATTGCACATGGAAAAGAAATTGCGCATGACACCCGACCAGGTGTTTGAGCAGGCCAAACTGTCGGTGCGCTTTGCGCGCAACCTGATGTCTGACATTGAGTTCAGCCCTGAAGACGGCTACCGCTCCGACCCCGACTTTTTGTGCCGTGTGATTGAGGCCGTGATTGCTGAAGGCGCAACCACCATCAATGTGCCAGACACGGTTGGTTACGCAGTCCCTGAACTCTATGGCCATTTCATTAAAAATCTGCGTGAACGCATCCCCAACAGTGATAAGGCGGTCTGGTCCGTGCATTGTCACAACGATCTCGGCATGGCAGTTGCCAACTCGCTTGCAGGCGTAAAAATCGGTGGTGCGCGGCAGGTGGAATGCACCATCAACGGCCTCGGTGAGCGCGCAGGCAACTGTTCGCTTGAAGAAGTCGTCATGGCGGTCATAACGCGCAGGGACTATTTCAACCTCGACATCGGCATAGATACCAAACACATTCTGGCGACTAGCCGCATGGTCAGTCAAACCACCGGCTTTGTGGTGCAGCCCAACAAGGCGATCGTGGGTGCCAATGCCTTTGCGCACGCTTCAGGTATCCATCAGGACGGCGTGCTCAAAGCGCGTGACACCTACGAAATCATGCGTGCAGAAGACGTGGGTTGGGGCTCCAACAAAATCGTACTTGGCAAACTCAGTGGCCGCAACGCCTTCAAGCAACGCCTGCAGGAGCTGGGCGTGGCGATGGAAAGCGAAGCCGATATCAATAGCGCATTCATCAAGTTCAAAGACCTTGCTGACCGCAAGAGAGAGATTTTTGACGAAGACATTCTGGCGCTGGTCAGTGATGAAAGCGTTAGTCACGACAACGAGCAATACAGCTTTGTGTCGCTGTCCCAGCACAGCGAAACCGGCGAGCGCCCGCAAGCCAGCATTGTTTTTACGGTGGCTGGAAAAGAAGTAAAGTGCCAGTCAGACGGCAATGGCCCGGTCGATGCGTCACTCAAAGCGATTGAGTCGCATGTCAAAAGTGGTGCCGAGATGGTTCTTTACTCTGTAAATGCCATCAGCGGCTCAACTGAAAGCCAGGGAGAGGTAACAATTCGTTTGCAAAATAGCGGGCGCGTCGTCAATGGTATGGGTTCAGATCCCGATATCGTGGTGGCATCGGCAAAGGCCTATCTCAGCGCTTTGAATAAATTGCAGAGTAAAGCTGACCGGATTGCTGCACAGGGCTAAGGTTAAGTCATCGATAGATGTAAATAAATCATTAAATTCAATGACTTAGCGTATTTTGGTGGTGCTGGTTGTGGTTTTGCAGGATAAATCCTGCACAATTAAGTGTTTTTTTAAGAAAGTCACGCAAGTTTTTGATATTGCGTGACTTTTTGTATTTGTATACACTCCAGCCATGCCATTTATTGCAATCCTAAGCAGGACACACCACCATGTCTAAGCAGATTTTCAATCACGCATTAAAAATCGTCAGTTTGCTGGCCTTGTTTACCGCGCTTGCAGTTCCTGTGGCCAGTGCTGCAACCGACAAACTCGCGATTGCAAAGAAACAGACAGTTACAAAAACAAACAGTTCTAAAAAATCAGTTTCTGCGCGGGAAAGCGTGCGTTTTGTATCTGGTATCAAGCGAAAAGACATTATTTATGCCGCCGTTCCAGCAAAGCTCTCATACGGCCAAATCGCCGGACTGCATGGCGCACAAAACGCGCTTGATTTGAAATCCAGCGCGGCGCTGGTTATTGACCAAGATACACACGAAGTGCTGTTCAGCAAAAACGACAGTGCAGTATTGCCAATCGCATCGCTCACAAAAATAATGACGGGCGTGATTGTCAGTGATGCCAAGTTGCCGATGGACGAAATCATTGCCGTGACGCAAGACGATGTAAACACTGAGAAGCACAGCAGTTCCCGCCTGAAGGTGGGCACGTCGCTCACCCGTGGCGAGTTATTGCACCTGGCTTTGATGTCCAGCGAAAACCGCGCAGCCCACGCTCTGGGCCGCACTTATCCGGGTGGTATGGCTACATTTGTCAGCTTGATGAACGCCAAAGCCAAGTTGCTCGGCATGAACGACACCAGCTATGCAGAGCCAACCGGTTTGTCCAGCCGCAACCAGTCGAGCGCGCGTGACCTGGCGACGTTGGTCAACGCTGCACACGGTGACGCGCTGTTGCGCGAACTAACCACGTCGCCCGGCTACCAGGTTGCAGTCGGCAGCCGTACCCTGCAATACAACACCACCAACCGCCTGGTTAAAAACCCCGAGTGGAACATTGGATTGCAAAAAACCGGTTACATCAGCGAAGCCGGGCAGTGCCTTGTGATGCAAACCAAAATTGCTGGCCGCAAGCTGATCATGGTTTTTCTGGATTCAGCAGGCAAATTAAGCGGCCTGGGTGACGCAGAGCGGGTGCGCCGTTGGGTGGAGTCAGCACCTGTCAAGGTTGACGTCAGCACCAGCATCAAGCAAATCAGCGGTTAATCCCGCCCTTTATCGCGGTTTGTAGCCCAGCGCAGTTGAAATTTCATTGGCTGTTGCCTGTAGCTTCGTTAACCAATGCTCCTCCAGCCGATCTGCTGGAGCTGAAATAGACAGCCCAGCCACCAGCTTGCTCTGGTCATCGTAAATGCCTGCGGCCATGCAGCGCACACCCAGCTCCAGCTCTTCGTTGTCGCGTGCAATGCCATATTGGCGTGCTTTTGATAGCTCACGTTCCAGTACCGGTAGCTGTGTGATGCTGTTTTTTGTCTGCCCTGAAAGGCCGGTGCGGGTCGCGTAAGCCCGCAGGCGTTGCGGGTCGTCAAACGCCAAAAACAGTTTGCCTACAGACGTTAAATGCAGCGGTGCGCGGCCACCAATGGCCCTGACTACCTGCATGCCCGAACGCTCGCTGTATACCCGCTCTACATAAATAATCTCGTCACCCTGGCGCAGGCTCAGGTTGACGGGTTGCTGCGTCAGCTTGTGCAGCTCGCGCATGGGGGTCAGGGCCGCATCACGCACGTCGAGGCGCGCTTTAACTAGGTTGCCCAGTTCCAGCAGGCGCATTCCAAGGCGGTAGTTGCCAGCCACCGGCCTGTCAACAAAGCGGCCTGTGGCCAGGTCATTCAATATGCGGTGTGCAGTAGACGGGTGTAGGCCGGACTTTTCTGCAATCTCTTTGAGGGGCATGGCCTCTTCGCGGTCGGCCAGTATCTCCAGCAGGGTAAACATGCGCTCAATGACCTGGACAGTTGGCTTTGCAGATAGAGTCGAGTTGAGCTTTGTCATGTTATGTTTTCTACCCAAATTTTACAGTGGGGTTATTGGTGCGCTGCTCGAAGGCCCACAAATCCATTTATCGTCAACCCGCACCTGATTCGGCTTGAACCCTGCCTTGTAAGCCATCTTCGGGCTTTCGGCAATCCAGTAGCCCAGATACACATAGGGCAGCTCAAGCCGCTTGGCCTGCTCAATTTGCCACAGCACGCCGTAGTTGCCATAGCTGGCCCCTTCGTCGGGCTCGTAAAAGGTGTACACCGCAGAAATACCATCTTCAAGTACATCCAGAATCGACACCATCTTGAGCGCACCCGCTTCACCATTGGGCATGCTTTCACGAAACTCCACCAGCCGCGAATTCACCCGGCTTTGCAGTAAAAACTGCGTGTACTGGTCAATGCTGTCGTGGTCCATGCCGCAGCCCGCGTGGCGACCATTTTGGTAGCGCAAATAAAGCTGGTAGTGCTCATTGCTAAAACACAGCTTGAGCACCCGCGCCTGTAGCGTGCTGTGCTTTGTCCAGGCACGGCGCTGGCTGCGGTCAGCTACAAAGGTTTTAACCGGTACCCGCAGCGGTACGCAGGCCTGGCAGCCATCGCAATACGGGCGGTAGGTAAACATGCCACTGCGCCTGAAGCCCTGTGCCACCAGCTCTGAATACGCGTCGTTATGAATCAAATGGCTGGGCGTAGCTACCTGCGATCGGGCCTGCTTGCCCGGCAGGTAGCTGCATGGGTAGGGTGCTGTCACGTAAAACTGCAGAGTTTGCAGCGGCAGGTCGTTGAGATGCGTCACGGTGGTGATCTGATCAGGTTTGCGGTGTTTTGGCAGTCAAAATTTCAGACCAGTATAGGGTCTCAAACCGCCACACGGGTGTGGCCTTGCCAACGGTGTTGGCCAGATGGACGGCAAAATCTTCACGGGTCATCTCAAGCGCACCCAGCGATGTCAGGTGCTGCGTGTTCTGCTGGCAATCAATCATTGCAATGCCCTTGGCGCGGCAAAAAGCAATCAGCGCAGCCAGTGCGATTTTTGACGCATCGGTTTTGTGCGCAAACATCGACTCACCAAACACCGCCCCGCCAATGTTCACACAATACAGTCCGCCCGCCAATTCACCGTTAATCCACGTCTCCACGCTGTGGGCGTGGCCAGCCACATGCAGTGCGATATAGGCTTCAACCATGCTTGGCACTATCCACGTACCTGGCTGATGCGCACGCGGCTTGCCCGCACAGCTTTCAATGACCTGCGCAAAGGAGTTGTCAAACCTGATCTCGCAATGGGCATCGCTCACAAAATGACTCAGGCTTTTACGCAGTGATCTGTGCAGCTTGAAGTTGCGCGTCTGCAGCACCATGCGCGGGTTGGTACTCCACCACAGCACCGGCTGGCCATTGCTAAACCACGGAAAAATGCCTTGCGAATAAGCAGCCAGTAAAGTCGGTACATCCAGCACACCACCCGCCGCCAGCAGCCCAGGTGCAGGGTCACGAACACCCCAGGCCGTGTCGATGGCCGGAAAGCTATCCCCAGCCTCCAGCCATGGTAATGCGCGCGCGGTTTTAGACATGCTTTGATCGTAGCGGAGCTGTGGTGATGGCAGGGGCTTGGGTCGGCGGTTACATAGGCAAAGCAGGCGAAGCAGCAAAAAATCCAAGCTATAATTTAAGGCTGTATTCCTCAATAGCTCAGTTGGTAGAGCGCCGGACTGTTAATCCGTAGGTCCCTGGTTCGAGCCCAGGTTGAGGAGCCAAGTAGTTACTGAAATGGGCGCATATAGCGCCCATTTCTTGCTGCTTCTCCCCCAATTGGAGGGTGGCTGTCGGCAACGATCCATGTACTATGTGTTTTTGTATCCATAGCCCCCGTGTTACTTGAACGGGGGACAGAGAACCTCCGGCAGACAATCAGCTGCTACTGAGTTCATTTGAACTCTGCGGTGTTTGTTAGATTTTTATTTACCTGACAAAAACTTCAAATGAGACAAAAGGTATTGACTGTCAACGACTTAGCGCAATCTTCGAGCGCCAATTCATACTGCAGTTGTCGTTTTATACCGCAGAGTGCACAGTATACATTACGTTGGGCATCAGCAGACGAGCAGCGGTCGCCATGCGAGGAGTTCGAGAGAGGAGGTTCTGATGGCTAATTCTGGTCAATCATTCCGGGAATTCGAGCAGGCTGGCTGGGAGGATTCAGGCGTAATCGCCAAGTACCACGAGCACCTATCAAGCGTAACGACTCAATCGGTCGGAGCGTTGCTCGATGCTGTGGAAATCCGTAACGATTCGCGCGTGTTGGATGTCGCGACGGGAGCGGGCTACATTGCCGGGGCTGCCGCGCAGCGTGGAGCGAATGCGATCGGTATTGATTTTTCCGCGGCACAGGTTCGAATGGCGCGCGAAACGTACCCCGCCGTCCGGTTCGAGCAGGCTGACGCGGAAGCACTTCCCTTCGATCCCGAGTCGTTCGACGCAGTCGTCAACGGATTCGGCATGTGCCACCTTCCCAACCCGGACGTCGCACTGCGCGAGGCGTTCCGGGTACTGAAGCGTGGCGGTCGAGTCGCTTTTACCGTTTGGGATTCGCCCGAACGCGCAGTGGCCTTTGGCGCCGTTTACGCCGCCGTTCGCGCTCACGGTTCGATGGACGTGGGCCTTCCGGCTGGCCCGAATTTTTTTCTGTTTAGCGACCCTAAGCAGAGCAGCGAGGCACTGCTGCGCGCGGGCTTTGCTTCGCCGCGATCTCATCAGGTGCCGCAGGTTTGGCGCGTGTCCGACCCCGACCGGATCTTCGAGGTGATCACTGAGGGAAGTGTGCGCGCTGCCGCTATGATACGAGCACAGAGCGCCTCCGCGAGAGCAGCAATCAGAGCAGCAATGCGGGACACCTTCACCAAATACAAACGTGGCGACGGCTTCGAAGTGCCAGCGCCCGCCGTACTCGCCACGGCGATCAAGCCGTGAAAGTGATGCCCAACCATCCGTTGAAGAACGCAAGGAGTCAGGTCTTGACATCGTTGTTTTCACAAAAAGCACAAAAAGCGGCGTGGTTCAAAACCGGGTAACACTTTTCATTAAATCCCAATGCGCCAACCATGGCTGACACTCATTGCATTTTCCATGAAGTGAGTGTCAGATGAACAACCCCTTGTGCGTTGCAACCAATATGCCAGCCAACGAGCGCAAGGGCCTTGCCAAGGGGTATCGGTGCGGATTTTCACGGCATAATTTGGCTTGATTCCGCCGAGTGGCAACACCCGGCGGTTTGCTTTTTTATAAAGTCAAAAACTGACAAAATCCCTTCCAGAGATAAGCATGGCAACCATTCCCATCACTAAAGTTGGCGCAGAAAAACTCAAGGCCGAGTTGCACCAGCTTAAAACCGTTGACCGTCCCTGGGTCATCAACTCCATTTCCGAAGCACGGGCTCAGGGCGATCTGAGTGAAAACGCCGAGTACGAAGTGGCCAAAGACCGTCAGGGTTTTATCGAAGGCCGCATCCAGGAGATAGAAGGCAAGCTCTCGACTGCCCAGGTCATAGACCCTTCAGAGCTTGATGCTGGCGGTAAAGTGGTTTTTGGCTCGACCATCGAGTTGCAGGACGAAGACACGGGTGACAAGGTCACGTATCAGATCGTTGGCGAAGACGAGGCCGACATCAAGTTCGGTCGGGTCAACATCAGCTCGCCGATTGCCCGTGCGCTGATTGGCAAGGATGAAGGCGACACGGCAGAAGTGCAGGCACCTGGTGGCATCAAACGCTACGAGATCATTGCGGTGATGTATATCTAGAAGTGCCCTAGAGTCGCTCCGCAGCCTCAAGCGTATTAACCAGCAGCATGGTGATGGTCATGGGGCCAACACCGCCGGGCACCGGGGTGATGTAGCTGGCTACTGCCTTCACACCCTCAAAATCCACATCGCCGCACAGCTTGCCTTCTTCATTGCGGTTCATGCCCACGTCGATCACTACTGCGCCAGGCTTGACCATATCTGCTGTGAGCACATTGCGTTTGCCAACCGCCGCTACAATCACGTCGGCCTGTAGCGTCATGGCCTTGAGGTCTTTGGTGGCGCTGTGGCAGATGGTGACGGTGGCATTTTTTTGCAGCAGCATCAGCGCCATGGGTTTGCCGACGATGTTGCTGCGGCCAATGACAACGGCATGTTTGCCCTTCAGGTCATAGCCCTTGCCGTCATTCAGGCTTTCCAGCATCTTCATGCATCCATAAGGCGTGCAGGGCCAGAAGCCCGGCTGGCCGACCATCAGCGCACCGGCACTGGCGATGTGAAAACCGTCAACGTCTTTTGCCGGCGAGATGGCTTCCATGACTTTTTGCGCATCTATATGGGCGGGCAGGGGAAGCTGCACCAGAATGCCGTGAATGGCGGGGTTGTTGTTCAGTGCATCAACGCGCCCCAAGAGATCAGCTTCGCTCAGGGTAGCCGGGTATTGCTCCAGCACTGAATGCAGGCCGTTGTCGGCACAGGCCTTGACCTTGTTGCGCACATAGACCTGGCTCGCCGGGTTCTCGCCGACCAGCACCACGGCCAGCCCCGGCGTGATACCGCGCGCTTTCAAGACAGCAGCGCGCTCGGCAACGTCAAGACGCAGTTTTTTTGAGAGGGCGTTGCCGTCTATGAGTTGGGCAGTCATTGAATCTCAAATTCACAAG
>JBCKNJ010000041.1:0-15560 GCA_038902795.1 Polaromonas sp.
GTCTTCGCTCGATGCAGTTGCCGCAGAACCCAACGGTTTTGTAAAATTCGGTCTGGCCAAAGAGCTGCTGCAAGCCGTTGCCGACATGGATTTTACCCAGCCAACTGCCGTGCAGATGGCCACCATCCCCAAGGCCATGCAGGCACTGGATGATGTTGGCTCAGACATAAAGGCAGACAAAAAAGCCAAGTTCACCGACCTGCTGGTTTGCAGCCAGACCGGTAGCGGCAAGACTGCCGCTTTCTTGCTGCCTGTTCTGCACACACTGCTCAAGCAGCAGGAAGAAGCCGAGCGTTTTGAGCGTTCCGAGTTTGAACGCCTGAGCGCGGAAGCGGTTGCTCGTGGTGAGGCACCTGCCAAAAAACCAAAACGCAAAGACCCAACCAATGCGCGCAACTTTAAGGCCGCCACCCCCGGTGCCCTGATCCTGTGCCCGACGCGCGAGCTGGCCCAGCAGGTCTGCGCCGACGCGATCGACCTAGTGCGCCATTGCCGCGGCCTGCGCATCGCCAACGTCATTGGCGGCATTCCTTACCAGTTGCAAATTGCCAGGCTGCAAAACGCCAATCTGGTGGTTGCAACGCCAGGCCGCCTGCTTGACTTGCAGCGCAGTATGCAGATCAAGCTTGACCAGGTGCAGTTTCTCGTTGTTGACGAAGCCGACCGCATGTTAGATCTCGGCTTTGCTGACGACCTGACCGAAGTCAACCAGCTCACCATCGAGCGCAAGCAGACCATGATGTTCGGCGCCACGTTTGCGCCGCGCATCATGCAACTGGCTACGCGTGTGATGCGTACTCCGCAGCGTGTCGAAATTGATTCCCCGCACGAAAAGCATGCGTCGATCACGCAGTCGCTACTGTGGGCCGACAACATGACGCACAAGCGCAAGCTGCTGGACCACTGGCTGCGCGACACCAGCATCAACCAGGCCATCGTGTTTGCATGCACCCAGGTGGAATGTGACGGTCTGGCCAATGATCTGGTGCAGGATGGCTTTAGCGCTGTTGCGTTGCACGGTGCCTTGGGGCAAGGCCTGCGGAATCGCCGCCTGATGGCTTTCCGTGATGGCCGGGTGCAGATTTTGGTGGCAACCGATGTGGCCGCCCGTGGTCTCGACGTGCCAACGATTACCCATGTCATCAACTACGGCCTGCCTATGAAAGCCGAAGACTATGTTCACCGCATTGGCCGTACCGGCCGTGCCGGCCGCGAAGGCAAGGCGATCACGATTGCCGAGTTCCGCGATCGCCGCAAAATTCAAGACATCGAGCACTACACGCAGCAAAACCTCAAGCCCAGCGTGATTGCCGGCCTTGAGCCACAACAACGTTTTGCTCCAACATCGGATCGCCCACGTGGCAATTTTGGTGGTGGTCGCGATGACCGTGGCGGTGGACGCAGTTTTGGCGGCGGCGGTGGTGGTGGCTATCAGGGCCGCAAGCCTGCTGGCGCTGGTTTCGGTGGGGGTGGGGGCCGCGATGACCGCGGTGGCGACCGCAGCTTTGCGCCCCGCAACGAAGGCTTTGCACCACGTCCGGACTTTGCAAACCGCAAGCCAGCTTTCGCCAAGCCAGCAGGCAAGGTGTTTGTGCCACGAGATGCCGCCAAAAAGGCGGGTAAGTTTTCCAAACCCGCACGCGACTGAAGCTGCATCGCATGGGAGACCTAAAGGTCTTCTGCGATGGCCACCAGTCAGGCAGCTTGCTGCATGGCCGGTGAAAACATGGTTTCCATCTCATGTCGTACTTTGTAGGCGGGAGTGGATGTGTCCATGGCCACATCGGCCCAGCTCAGGCTCTGGCCTTTTTTGACCGCCCGCATGACCTTGACGTTGTGCGCCAGGCCCAGCGGCAGGCCGCCCATGCGCAGAGAGGTGTCGGCCGGCAGCAGCTTGCCCCATACTGTATAGCCGCCTTCGCCGTCGAGCATGTCGCCGGGAACTAGGTCACGTTTTGCAGTGGCCACCACGTCGGCATTCCAGCAGGTTGCCACGCCTGTGGGCTCGCCGCGCAGCGCCACGCTGGCCACTGATACGCCGACTTCCAGCCCGATCAAATGCCAGCGCTTGTAGAGCGTGAAATAACGCCCGCTCGGGTCGGTGTGGGCGTTGTACTCTTCAAAACAGTTCTTGATGTAGTCGGTCTCGGCTTCGACCGTGACCCAGACGCCCATGCGGATGTCGTAGGGAATCTTGCGGCCATTGGCTTCGAGTGAGGAGATGACTTCGACCATGCCTTTGCGCTCCAGCACGCCGCCTTCGCTGATGGGTCTTGTCACAAACGGAATGTCTTCCACGCTGGCTGGCGGGTAGAGCAGGCCGTTGCTGGGAACACTCAAGCCGGTGGCGTTGGCCACGGCGGTGCATTCAATCGACGGCTTGGAACCGTCGAGAAAGCTGTTGAACATCTTCGGGTTCAGCCCGCCGCGCTCAGCCTGCTCGGGCGTCAGGCCGTAGTTGCCCCAGACGGTGTCGGGCGTGGATTCGCAAAAATGCGGCAACCATTTGTGGCCACGGCCCGCCGCTACCACCGGAAAACCGCAGGTGCGCGCCCAGTCCACCAGGTCGCAGATCAGCGCCGGCTGGTCGCCGAAGGCCAGTGAATACACCACGCCAGCCTCAGCCGCCTTGCGCGCCAGCAGCGGGCCGCAAAAAGCGTCGGCTTCCACCGTGACGTTGACCACATGTTTGCCATGCGCAAAAGCCTGCAGGCAGTGCTCGACCGCCGCCACCGGGTTGCCGGTGCACTCGACAACGATGTCGATCTGCGGGTGCGTGACCACCGCCCGCCAGTCTTCGGTGATCCACGTTGCTCCTGTTTTAATAGCGTCTTGTATAGACGGAGCTTGCGCTATCCCGGGTTTCCATCCAACGCGGGCAAGGTTGGCGCGGGCTGCGTCAGGTGACAGATCAGCAATCGCTACCAAGTGCACGCCCGGTGTTCTCGGGATTTGCGCCAGGTACATTGAGCCGAATTTGCCCGCGCCTATCAGGCCGATACGAATCGGTTTGTTATCAAAGGCGCGTTGCTGGAGTTGGGTGTAAAGGCTCATTGAAATATCCGCTCAGGCCGCCTTGCGTTCAGGCGCAATTTCTTCCATCGAGGTCTGTAGCGCCGTGGCCGGAATGCCGTCTTTCCAGGGCAGGTCCACCGGGTAGTCTTTGAGCAGGCAGTCGTCCGGCAGGCATTCAATCGGCGTGAAGTCGCGGTGTGCAATGTACTCGAGGCGTTTGTGCCGGCGGATGTGGTTGCTGACCGCGCACAAACTCAGGTAGACGCTGACGCGGTTGAAGGGCGAGAGGTTGCTGCCCGACGCGTGTACTAAGCACGAGTGAAACACAATCATCGAGCCCGCCTGGCCTTTCGGGCTGACGATGCCACCCTGTTTACCACCGGCGCGCTGCACCAGTTGGCGGATCAAATCGTTATCTACCGTCCACAGCGGGTAGCTGGTGGTGGTCAGGTCGTGTTTGGCATCAAGCACGCCTTTCTTGTGGCTGCCGGGGATGAACATCAGCGGCCCGTTGTGCTCGGTCACGTCGTCGAGAAAAATTGCCACGTTCATCGCGCGCTCGGTCGGCATCATGTCGTCATTCAGCCAGGTGCCGTAGTCTTGGTGCCACTGCCAGACATCGCCTTCAAAGGCCATCTTGCCATTGATCTTGAACTGGTGCATGTACAGCGCCTCACCCAGCAGCTCTTCGACCGGCGCTATCATGCGCGGATGCCGCGCCAGCTTGGCAAACGGTGCGCTGTACATGTGGGCCGCGAAATTGGTGCGCACGGCGTCCTTGCCTTTCTCGCGCACGTTGTAGTCTTCGCGCCGACTGTACAGCTCGGGCACGGCGTCGTTGAGCGTTTGCGTTTCTTCCGGCGTGAACAGGCCGGGGAAAAACAGGTAGCCGTCACGGTCAAATTGGGCGAGTTGGTCGGGGGTTAATTTCATGATGTGTACTCTGTATACAGAATACGGCAATGCGTCGGTGGTTTGTAGCGGGTTTACCCCGAACGCCCCACCTCCTTGCCTGACTGTGCCAAGATGGCGGGCGTTTCAACGCCCATTTTCAGGAGCCCCCATGACCCGACCCGACCCCGCCTGGCTGGACCGCATGTACAACAACCGCGCGAGGGTAGCAGAGCATGGCATGCACTTCACGCGCTGGGCTGAGGCATCGGAACATGCACGCGATTACCATCTCCCTCAATGCGATATCGCTTATGGCGATGGGCCGATGGAGGTGCTCGATGTATTTCCCAGCGCCAAACCCGGCGCGCCGGTGGTGGTGTTTATCCACGGCGGCTACTGGCGTTCGCTGGACAAATCCGACCATTCCTTTATCGCACCGGCCTTCACCAATGAAGGGGCGTGCGTGGTGATCCCGAACTATGCGTTGTGCCCGGCGGTGACGATTCCCCAGGTCGTGATGCAGATGGTCAAGGCGCTGGTGTGGACCTGGCGCAACGTGGCGCGTTTTGGCGGCGACCCGAGCCGCATCACGGTGATCGGGCACTCGGCGGGCGGCCATCTGGCGGCGATGCTGCTGGCCTGCCAGTGGCCGACGTACGCCAAAGACCTGCCGGCCGACCTGGTGAAAAACGCGCTGTCGATTTCCGGCCTGTATGAACTTGACTCCATCATGCACACGCCGTTCCTGAAAGATTCGCTGCGGCTGACGCCAAAACAGGTGGCGCAGGCCAGCCCGGCCTGGCTGCCGGCGCCGAAGCGTGGCGTGCTCTACACCGTGGCCGGTGCCGACGAAAGCGAAGAGTTCCTGCGCCACAACGCGCTGATTCGGCAGGCCTGGGGCCGCACGGTGGTGCCGGTTTGCGAAGCCTTGCCGGGGCTCAATCACTTCAGCATCGTCGAGGCGCTGGTGCAGCCCAGCCACCGGCTGCATCGGCTGGCGCTCCAACTGGTCGCCGCCACCGCCTGACCGTGGCGGGCTACATCAGCAGGTGTTCGCCGGCGTTGTCGCCGCCCAGAATGACATAGTTGACCTTGCGGATGTCCATCAGCTCTTTGCCACCCGCGTAGCTGATGGCGCTCTGGATGTCTTCTTCCATCTCGCGTAGGGTCTCAAGCAGCGTGCCCTTGACGGGTTCGAGGATGCGCTTGCCTTCGACGTGCTTGTACTCGCCCTTGTTGAAGTCTGATGCGCTGCCGTAATATTCCTTGAACAGCGCGCCGTCCACCTCGACGGTCTTGCCGGGGCTTTCTTCAAGGCCTGCCAGCATCGAGCCAATCATCACCATGGTCGCGCCAAAGCGGATGGACTTGGCGATGTCGCCGTGCTCGCGTATGCCGCCATCGGCAATGATGGGTTTGGTAGCCACGCGCGCGCACCACTTCAGCGCTGACAGTTGCCAGCCACCGGTGCCAAAACCGGTTTTCATTTTGGTGATGCAAACCTTGCCGGGGCCAATGCCAACCTTGGTTGCGTCCGCGCCCCAGTTCTCCAGGTCAATCACGGCCTCGGGCGTGCCAACGTTGCCTGCAATCACAAACGCTGCGGGCAGTTTTTGCTTTAAGTAGGCAATCATTTTCTGCACCGTATCAGCATGGCCATGGGCAATGTCAATCGTGATGTATTCCGGCACCAGTTCTTCGGCGGCCAATTTGTCAACCGTGTCGTAGTCGGCTTTTTTGACACCTAGCGAGATGGATGCGTAAACACCTTGCGCTTTCATCCTGCGCACAAATTGCACGTTGTCTAGATCGAAGCGGTGCATCACATAAAAGTAGCCGTTTTGCGCCATCCATGTACAGATGTCCTCGTTCACGACCGTCTTCATGTTGGCCGGCACGACCGGAATGCGAAAGCTGCGCCCGCCCAGCTCCACGCCGGCATCGCACTCCGAGCGGCTCTCCACGCGGCATTTGCGTGGCAGCAGCAGAATGTTGTCGTAGTCAAAAATTTCCATAATTCCAGGCCTTCAAAAGCTGTTGATAAAACAGAAGGCTCTTGGATTGGCCCGGTTTTTCTAGAGTTATTGGGCTCTGACCCCAATAACTCTAAAAAACCGGGCGTAATGGCTTGGGCCCGGTGACCGATTCTAGGCGCTATGGAGTTATTGGGGTCAGACACCAATTTCGCTGCGGTGCATCGCACTGCGCCCTCCGGGCGAGCCGTAGGCTCTGCGAATTTGGGCTCTGACCCCAAAAACTCCAAGCCAAGGTCTTTCTACAATGGGTGATGTTCTCAGCCATCAGCGACGGTAGCGCTTCAAGCTCCCCACTCTTACAAAATCTTAACCCCGAGCAACTGGCCGCCGTAACCTTGCCCAACACCCACGCGCTGATACTGGCGGGTGCGGGCTCTGGAAAGACCCGTGTGCTCACCACCCGCATTGCCTGGCTGCTGCAAACCGGCCAAGTGTCGCCCGGGGGCATTTTGGCTGTCACGTTTACCAACAAGGCCGCCAAGGAAATGATGACGCGGCTATCAAGCCTGTTGCCTGTCAATCTGCGCGGCATGTGGATAGGCACCTTTCATGGTCTGTGCAACCGCTTTTTGCGCGCCCACTACAAGTTGGCGAATCTGCCTTCGACCTTCCATATCCTGGACACGCAAGACCAGCTCTCAGCCATCAAGCGTCTGTGCAAGCAGTTCAATATTGACGACGAGCGCTTTCCGCCCAAGCAGCTCATGTACTTTTTTGCGGGCAACAAAGAAGACGGCTTGCGCGCCAAAGACGTGCTGATTCATGGCGCTGACGAGCGCAAAAAAGTCGAACTGTACGCGCTCTATGAAGAGCAGTGCCAGCGTGAAGGCGTGGTTGATTTTGGTGAGCTAATGCTGCGCAGCTACGAGCTGCTGAGAGATAACGCCCCGGTACGCGAGCACTACCAGCGGCGCTTTCGGCATATTCTGATTGACGAATTTCAGGACACCAACAAGCTGCAATACGCATGGATCAAGATGCTGGCCGGGCAGGGCAGTGATGCTTCAAACGCGATGCCGGGTGGCTCAGTCATTGCGGTGGGTGATGACGACCAGAGCATTTACGCCTTTCGCGGCGCGCGCGTCGGCAACATGACTGACTTTGTGCATGAGTTCAAAGTAAGTCACCAGATCAAGCTTGAGCGCAACTACCGCAGCTTCGGCAACATTCTTGATTCAGCCAACCAACTGATCAGTCACAACAGCAAGCGCCTGGGCAAAAACCTGCGCACCGAGGCCGGGCCCGGCGAGCCCGTGCGGGTGTACGAATCTGCCAGTGATTTTGCCGAGGCGCAATGGTTTGTAGATGAAGTTAAGCAACTCGTGCGTGACGGCACAGAGCGTAAAGAGATAGCGCTGCTGTATCGCAGCAACGCCCAAAGCCGGGTCATGGAAACCGCGCTGTTCAATGCCGCCGTGCCCTACCGCGTGTATGGTGGTCTGCGCTTTTTTGAGCGCGCCGAGATCAAGCACGCACTGGCGTATTTGCGCCTGCTGGAGAACCCGCATGACGACACCAGCTTCATGCGCGCCGTCAACTTTCCGCCGCGCGGCATCGGCCTGCGCAGCATCGAGCAGTTGCAGGATGTGTCGCGCGCTTCGGGTTGTTCGCTGCATGACGGCGTGAGTGCGGTGCCGGGCAAGGCCGCAACCAAGCTTGGCGAGTTTGTTGCCAAGCTTGATGTGCTGCGCGAACAAACTGCAGGTATGACGCTACGCGACATCATTGAATTGGTTTTGCAGCACAGCGGGCTTGAAGCGCATTACAAGCTGGAAAAAGAAGGCCAGGACAGGCTGGAAAATTTGGCCGAACTGGTCAACGCTGCCGAATCGTTTGTGAGCCAGGAAGGTTTTGGCCGCGATGCGGTGGCGCTGCCGATTGACGAGTTGGCGCAGTCGCCAGCCAGCCAGGGCATTGATGGCGCGCAGCCGCTGCTTGATGAGCCGCTAGCCGAAATGCTCGCGCCGGACAGTGAAACTGGCGAAACACTATCGCCACTGGTGGCATTTTTAACGCACGCCGCGCTGGAGGCCGGCGACAACCAGGCCAAGGCCGGGCAGGACGCCGTGCAACTGATGACGGTGCATTCGTCCAAGGGGCTGGAGTTTGACTGCGTGTTTATCAGCGGGCTTGAAGACGGCATCTTCCCGCATGAAAATTCACTGAGCGATGCTGGCGGTATCGAAGAAGAACGCCGCCTGATGTATGTCGCCATCACGCGCGCGCGCAAGCGCCTGTACCTCAGCTATTGCCAAACCCGCATGTTGCATGGCCAGACGCGCTACAACCTGAAGAGCCGGTTTTTTGACGAGCTGCCTGAAAGCGCGCTGAAGTGGATCACGCCCAATAACCGGAGTGGCAGGAGTGGCGCTTGGCGCGACGGCGCGCCTTCAGGCGGTGGCCGTCAAGACTGGGCCAGCAATGTGTTTGCCTCTAAAGCCGGCCAACCCGAGCGCTTTGCCAACCCGGTCGTACCCGCGCAACGCAGTGAGCCAGCGCATGGCCTGAAGAGCGGCATGAACGTGTTTCACAACAAGTTTGGTGAAGGCCGTGTGATGCTGCTGGAGGGCACAGGCGACGATGCCAGAGCACAGATCAACTTCACGCGGCACGGTGTGAAGTGGCTTGCGCTCTCTGTGGCCAAGCTGACGATGGTCTGAAATTATTGACTTGCAATGCTATTAAATCAGTAGCTGGTCATGCCCGTAATTATTGGGCTGCAATAAAAACGGGCGTGGGCAGCCATGCTATTTGTAGCGAATGTGACTAATTGGAGTCTGACCCTAATTCTTCCAATTCTTCCTTGAACGGGCAGGTCGCCACGCCGTTGGCATCTTCCCCGGAATTTATCTTGCCGGTGTAGCCGCGATGCAGCAGCTTGTACAGATCATGGCGCAAGCTCAACTCTTGGTCATTTTCCCGGCAAGGAACTCCGACAACCAGCCGAATCCAACGCCGACGACGATCGACAAGATCGTTGGCAGGATGGCTGTCTCGGGGGACATGCCCTTGCCCAGAAGTATCAGGCCGGCGACGCTGCCAAAGCCATAGACGCTGGACGGAATTGTCGACAGAACCGGAATGTGCGCCGCCAGCACAATCACAGCTGCCCCGATGCCCACCGCCACAGGTGCTGCCAGACCACCAAGCGCGCCCAACGGCCCGATGAGCATGACAGATACCATGCCGACCACCGCGCCGAAGGTCATGCAAATAGCGGTCTTTTTGATGCCATCGGTTTTACCCCCATTGTGAAAGAAGCTGGCCCAGGCGATAAAGGCCTGCCAGATTTGCATATTGAAGGCTGCCAGGGGGCCCAGAAAGAGCCAGGTGGCGGCGACTGCCAACAATCCGATGGAAATGCTGAGTGCAATGAGTAGTGACATTTTGTTCCTTGTATATTAATCAACTATGACAATGAAACCGCATCCCGGCATGGAATGCGGTACTGGAGTGGCGCCACACAATACCGATTGGCATAATGTGGCGACACAATCAGCTGGAAGTCCGGGTGAGCGTGGATCACCTCCCTCTTTTTGTCGAGCGGAAGGATGCGACGCGCATTGGTCAAAGGATAGGAAATTCAACCGCATGAGGCCATGTGTAACACCGAAAAGCGTCCTCAAGAGTAGTGCTTTCCCTGATGTGGCGATCTGAATCCCCAAGGTTTTTCCGCCCACCGGCACAAACGACATGCAAAGCTGGGCTGCGGGCACAACCCTACCCCGGCGCATTCGTCGCGACCCCCTTTTCAGGTTCAGCAGGTTCACCAGTCTGTGCGCTGATCGTCGGGGTAGTCGGGTGCTGATTGGCTGGTCATATCCCAGTCCGGTATGGCATCCACACCCCGGTAAAACCAGAGAAGTCGCAGCATGGCGAAACCAACGTAACAAAAATCACACAAAGGCAGACTTTCAGTTCACCACCGCCGATGCACGCATCAAACTCAAGAGGCTCTACCCGACGTTTTGAATGACTCGGGGGACTAGAGTGACGGTGCCACTCCGGTTGGCGTCAGGCGGCTAAGGCGGTGCGTCGACGCACGGTCAACAGCAGCGCGCCAACCAGGAGCAGGTTGAGCAGGCCTGCGAACGCGGCATTGGCGAAGCCCGACGTGTAGGACCCTGTCACGTCGAAGAAGTATCCGCCTTGGAATCCACCTATCCCGTGTCCGAGCCAGCCAAAAGCCATAATTACTCCCATTAGAGTGGCCCGTTGTGAGGCAGGGGTCAGAATACGAGCGGTGAGCAGAATGCCCGTCATCACGCCCGCGTAACCGAATCCGTAGATCGGCGCGAAGATGTAGAACAGCCCCAGGTCGTGGATCTGGGTGAATGCGAATACGGACACCGTCTGCCAGAGCGACGCAACCATGTAGGCTGGGATTGGCCCGATCACGTCGGCGAGCTTGCCAAATGCAACGCGCCCAACGATCGCTGCGATCAGCATTACGAAGAGCACACCACTCGCATCGGGGGCAGCGATGTGATGCCCCTGGATCAAAGGAACGAGGTGCATCAACGGCACCGACATGGTGAAGCAGCACAGCAGGATAGCCGCGCTAAGCCAGATGACCACGACACCCGGCGACAGTGGGATAGAGGGGTCGACCGCGGTTGCGGTGCCTGCGGCTGAGCGCGGAGGATCTCTCATCAGCAATGCCAGAGGCACCATGATGGCAAGTGAGAGGACACCCAGTGCCAGAAAGGCCCCGCGCCAGCCGAAAGCCTCAATCAGAAAGGCCGCACCGAACGGCACGCCGCCCTGGCCGACTGCTTGTCCAGCGGATGCAATGCCAATGGCAAGGCCAGCACCTGCCGGGAACCAGTTTCCTACAAGGGTGATGAGCGGGACGAACAGACCCGCTCCGAGTACACCAGCAACGAAGAACAGTGCGTAGAACTGCCACAGCTGGTCCGCCCCAGCCGCAAGAGTGACTGAACTCCCAACCGCGACGGTGGCCGTGATGAACACAATCCGGATCGGCATACGGTCAGCCATCATGCCCATGACAATGCCACCGATGGCCATGCCAACGAGGCCCACCGAATTGATCAGGGCGATCGACCCCCGCGTCCACCCGAACTCCTGCTCAAGCGGAATAAAGAAGACGGAAAGGCCGTTCACAAGCTGGCCCATGGCGACTGCCATGAGCGTCGCCGCAGATGCGACGATGACCCAACGGTAGACAGGTTCGCCGAGGCGCTCTAGGGATAGGAAATTCAACCGCATGAGCCCAAGTATCTCACCGTATCGCGTCCTCAGAAAACGTGTTTACCCTCAGGCGGCAGGCTGACTCGCCAAGAATTTGGAGTTATTGGGGTCAGACACCAATTTCGCTGCGGTGCATCGCACCGCGCCTTCCGGGCGAGCCGTAGGCTCGGCGAATTTGTGGAAATCGGGGTCAGAGCCCGATTAATCCACGCCTTCGACCACGCGTATGTCGCGCTCCGCCGAGCCCTTGCCCAGCGCCTTGAGCGCCTCCTGGTAACCCGCCCCGTCGTACGTCGCGAGCGCCTGCGCGAGGCTCGGGAACTCGATCACTATCGTGCGCTGGTTTAGCCCGGCCTCGTAGGTCTTCGCGGGCATCGGGGTGCGCACCAGGAACTTTCCTCCGGCGGCCAGGATCGCGGGCCCGGCCAGCTTCGCGTACGCCGCGAGCGCTTCGGTGTTGCTGATCGAACGGTAAGTGGTGATCCAGTACGCCTTCGCCATCGTCATCTCCTCGGATTCAGGGGTTCAGCTTCGATTAGGGATAGGAAATTCAACCGCATGAGCCCAAGTATCTCACCGTATCGCGTCCTCATAATACGTGTTTGCCCTCAGGTGGCAGGCTGACTCGTCATGAATTTTCCCCCATTGGACACAAGCGGGGTGCCGACCTGCCAAATAGCGCAGCCCTACCCCGGCGGAAGCTTCAACAACCACCAAACATTCACCAAACGGTACGCTGGTCTTCGGGGTAGTCGGGTGCTGAACGTGATGAAGGCGATGATGCGCATGGGACCAAAGCAGTGCGGGCAGATCAGCGGGAATACTTCGTAAATGCGGGCAATCAGCGCGGCCCACAGGTAGCTCGCAGGGGAGCGCGATGTGGACTGGGCTTGCGGCTCAGGCTGGGCCGCTACACCAGTACACCAGACCCGCCGACTGCGACGGGCGGGAGTTTTTCTCTCGCACCGTATCGCCTTCGCACGTCGCGTCGCACCATCTATCTGTTCGGTCGCAGCCGCACAATTTTGCAGTAGCGCGTCTCGTTCTATGTTCGCGCGCGCAACCGATCCAGCGTCGCCTCGACCATGAATGGCACCGCCGATTCCGGATACGGCGCCACGCTGCTGACGTTGATTTCACACAGCACGTAGCGGTCGTTACCCGCGTCGTCCTTTGGGCCGAGCAGAAAATCGCAATCCCAGATAATCGGCAGCTGCTCGCGCTCAATGCCAAGCAGCTTTTGCGCCGCGCCTACCCACTCGTGTTCGACTTTTCGCTTGAGCGCCTGAAACGTCGGCGCAGTTGGCGGGTGATACAAGCGGGTGCCGGGTGCGGGCACATCGGTCGACGAGCCACCCGCTGGCGGCGGAAACAGCGCGTTAATCGCCTGATGTCCAAATCCTGCAACCTTGTCATGCACCAGATAGCAGCGTGTGATGCCTTCGGTGAGTCGATCCTGATACGGCTGGTCGATCATCATGCCGCCCGCCGAAAAATACGCTGAGCAGCGGCCGTAAAATTCCGTCAACGTAATCGCTTCTTCGATGCTGCCGCGTTTAGCGTGGCGCACCCGCACTACTGCATCGTGCGCCAGCGCTGTGCCGCCTTCCCCACGCTGCACCTTCCACACACCAATGCCGTCGTTGCCGCGATGCTGTTTGAGCACGCGCGCCTCTCCCGTCGCGAGCCGCGCGGGTAATTCACGCTGCAACTCGTCCATGCTGCAATAGCGATAGGTTTCACACCCCCAGCCGAGTTCGCGCGTTTGATACAGCACCTCCTTGGTTCCAAATTTCAGAATCACGTCCGGATGCGCACTGACAAAAATTCCCGCCGCAGCCACTTCACGCAGCATCGGATCGAGTAGTGCTCTGCCGCGTTCGGTGTTGAGCGGGTTGATCCAGACCAGCACGCCGTCGACCCGCATGAGCTGATCGCGAACCTCGTCGCAAAAATCATCGTGATAGACGGCGGGCTCGGCATGAACACCTGCAGCGGCGAAGGCGGCAAACAGGGGGGCGAAGCGGTTGTTATCAGGCGTGGCATTGCGTCGGACGTCTCCGTCACCCGGATAAAGAATGGCGAGGCGTTGCGGCTTGGTTTGCATCATTGGTCTTGTCCGACGCGGCATTCAGGACTGCGCCGCTAAGTGTGCAAGTTTAGCCGCGGCATCGCTGTGGTGCGTCGCGTGTCCCGGGGCGAGGCTATTACTTTGACTTTGCCGTGTCGCGTCGAGTGATGGGTGATCTCGCGCCGGTTGTTTCAGCGCAGGAACCAGATGTAAAAGATCGCCAGCCCGAGCAGCGCGACGATCCAATACCCGGCGAGCGTCAGCCTCATCATGGTCTTCCAGCCACGCACGTGCAGCCACCTGGGCAGCAAGCCATTCATCTGCAGCACGAGCCACAGCCCCGAGCCGACCGTCACAGTGCCGATGGTGGCGTGCAGCCACGGCATCCCGATATGCAGCTTCGCGAGGTCAGCGGCGCTCTCCAGTTCGGCGTTCGCCATGCTGCCCGCCATGATGAGCACAACCAGCACTGCGTTGAGGAGCACGAAAACGCTCTGGTTGTAGCGATGCGCGGCGATGTTGCCGCGCTTAGCGAGCCAGTAGCCGAACGTGAGACCCGCGATCAGCAGCACTTCAAGCACGAGGTTCAGATCGGGAATCAGCTGGGTGAGAAAGCCGCGCGCTGACCACTTGCCGGCCGCCTCAATGCCCAGGATCGCCACGGCAGTGCCCGCGATCAGGAGTCCCCCGACGACAAGACTGAACCGCTTTACCCCTAATGGCGGCACCCAGAACCCCGCCTGCAACCCGCGGCTTTCGTCGAACCCCATCGCCCAGTGCGTGCCGTCGCAGAAGGGCTTCCTCTTCGATGCGCCACAGCGGCACAGCGCATAGCGTTCGGCAACGCGTGGCGTAACGCCATCGGCCTTCAGCTCGACTTCGCCGGTGACGAAGTAGGGGCCGTTTTTCGAGGCGGTGATCGTGCACTCGGGCGAGCCCGCGGGCACCGGGGTGCCATCGACCGTGACGCTCAGCGCCCCCGAGGGGCAGCGCTTGACGAGCTCGATGATAGCTTCGGCATCAGCTCCGTCGGCGTCCACCCACGGCTCTTGCTCCAGGCGAAACACGTGAGGCAGGTTCTCGGTGCATACTCCTGCGTGCGCGCAGATCGCGCGGTTGTCGTGGATCGCGATGCGCTTGCCGCGGTAGATATCCACGGGGTCGGCGGGCTCCGCCGCCAATCGCGCGCCGTCGAAGGCGATTTTTGCGTGCGTGCCATCGCAGAACGGCTTTTCCGATGAGTTGCCGCAGCGGCAAAGCGCGATCGCGCCGCGCGCTGGCGTTTGTTCCCCGCGCGAATCGCGCAGCAGGCCCGGGCCGCGCACGAGGTACGGCCCGTTCTTCGCAACCTCGATCGCGGTGCTGCCGGATGTCGCGGGCGCTGTCATGAGCGGGAATGTTATCAGGCCGGCTGCGCGAGAAGCGCGCGATTGATTTTCCTGTCGGTGCCGATTTTACTTCCGGCTTCAGTCATTCGTCAAAAAAGGATAGGAATTCCAACCGCTTACCCTGTCTTCCTGTTAGCTCTCAGGAAGATAGCCGCACCTGATCCAGCAATAACTGCCATTAGCGCCATCCAGATCCATGTGCCAGAAAGCGCCCAATTGACTTTCTTTTCGAGAGGCACTACTGCATCAACCAGTAACAACCCAACGATGGAACAGGCGCCAATCACCAGCAGGGTCAGACCGAGTGTTTTCCATTCCAACGCTGAGGCGCGTCGGGCGATCAGGAATAATCCAATAGCGGGCGTAAAAAAAACAACACTGTACATTTGCCCGTGAAAGTCATTAATGGGCCAAGGCCAAAAAGCAGATGCGGCGGTTGGAAAAATCAATAAAGCCGCGCCGTACAACCCAAACAGCATAGCAAGCGTCCAAAAATAAATACGCCAGCGGTCAGGTGTTGAATCAGCTTCGGCGGGTTGTCGCTCCCGATAGAGCCATAGATAATAGGCGCTGTTGATCGGCAGGACGATATACAACAGGAACCAGACCCACGTCGGCCATTTTTGAAGATCAAATTTATCGAGGTAAAGAAATGAAACCACAAGAACGATGCTCGTAAAAACAAAGATCATCGGCAGAACGATCCGCCCGGGCGACCATCGTCCGTGGAAAGCCATAAGCGCCGCAGACACAAGGAATCCAAGATAAACGGCTCCCAAGTATCGCGCGTTGAACGGCGCAATAACCCACGGCCATTGCGCGCGCGCCAGGTCGGGCAAAAAGAAAAGCCCGCCGCCTACCAGGATCAAGACAAGGACTTCAACCCAGGTGAGGGCGCGCAATAACAGGGATATGGATGGATTGGTTAAAGCGGGTTTTGCG
>JBCKNJ010000042.1:0-15149 GCA_038902795.1 Polaromonas sp.
AGTGTGGGCCAAAAAACAAAAGGAGAAGATCATGAAAATACGCACCCTGGCGGGCACCCTCTTGGCATTGGCGCTGGGCGTGCCAGCCTTCGCCAACACCATCGAACTGAGCAAGACCACGATCAAGGCTGCCGACGGCTCCGAAGTGCCGGTCGAAGTCGCCAAACCCGCAGGCAAGGGTCCCTTCCCGCCGGTGCTGTTCATTCATGCCAGGCGCGGCTACGAAGGCGACGAACGCGCCCACGTGCGCGAACTCGCCGCTCAGGGCTTTCTCGTCGTCGCGCCCGACTGGCAGAGCGGGCGCTTCATCGAACGCTGGCCCTCGGCGCACAAGCCCGAAACCGAACTCGACGTCGAAGCCGGGCTGGATTACCTGAAGTCGCTGCCGAATGCCTGCAAGCAGCCGGTCGGCATTGTTGGCCTGTCGCGCGGGCCCTATTACGCCGTCCGCCTCGCCGCTAAACGCGGCCCGGACATCGCCGCCATCGTCAGCTATTACGGCCACATGCAGAACCCCAACGCGCCGGAACCCGAGCAACTGTTCAGCATCGCGCCCGAGATCATGCAGATCACCACGCCGGTGCTCTACCTCATCGGCGAGCAGGATTTTGAGCTGCGCCGCATCAACGGCGGCCGCGCGTTCTACGCGCTGTGGGAACGCGGCGTGCCGGTGGAATACCAGGTCTATCCGCTGGCGCGGCGCGCGTTCGACTTCCGTGCGGACCAGACGCCGGAGGAGAAAATTGCCGCGCGGCATGCGCGGGAGCGGGCGAAGAACTGGTTGATGAGGTGGATGAAGCTGACGCCGGAGATGCGGTGTCAGTGATGTCGTTGAAGGCGGCTGCGCGCGAGGGCGGGTTGGCCGGGGGTTGCCCGAGATGACCTCCCAACCAGGCAAAGGAAAGCATTGGGTCAGATCTTGCAATCACGCATACAGCCTAACGAATAAGCGCCTGCCGCGCCGCATAATGAAGCAGGCCCTGGCCGTTCGCGCCCGGGCCGCACATACTAGCGAAGGAGATGACCATGAGCAATTCGGACACCCCCAAAGACGGTGACTTCGCACACTGGGTCGAGGAGAAGGCCGAGGCGTTGAAATTCGAGCTTGGCGAAAAATTCCCGGTGCCTACGACGGAACTGCATTCACCCTCGGTGCATGTCGAGACCGGCCGGCAAAAGCTCGAGGAAGTGCTGCTTGAGCATGAGCAGCCCACGGCGGAGTTTCTCGAAGAGCTCAAGGCCCTGGAAGAGGCGCCGCCCCTGAGCGAGGAAGAACTGGAAAAGCAAGCGCTTGAAGCCGGTGGCGCTGATGGGGATAGCAGCACGCCTGAGTAAAACGGTGTGCCCGCTTTGGCACAATATGGCGCATGACCTCACAACTTGCCGGCCACCTTTTAGTTGATTGCCTCATTGCCCAGGGCGTTACCCATGCGTTTGGCGTACCCGGTGAAAGTTATCTCGCGGTGCTCGATGGCTTGCACGCTAGGCGCGATTCGATTCAATTCATCACCTGTAGGCAAGAGGGCGGCGCGGCCTACATGGCCGAGGCGCACGGCAAGCTGACCAACCGCCCAGGCGTTTGCATGGTCACGCGCGGGCCGGGTGCGACCAATGCTTCGATTGGCGTACACACCGCCTTTCAAGATTCAACCCCCATGCTGCTGCTGGTCGGCGATGTGGCGAGCGACTGCCGTGACCGCGAAGCCTTTCAGGAGGTTGATTACTTCAGCTTTTTTGGCCCCAGCACAAAAGGCTTTGCAAAGCGAGTTGAGCGTATCGACGATGCCGATCGCATCCCTGAATACGTGGCGCGTGCTTTTGCCACCGCCATGAACGGCAGGCCAGGCCCGGTCATACTGGTGCTGCCCGAAGACATGCTGACCCGCATGACCGCCGCCCAACCCTTGCCGCGTGTTGAAGCCGTGCAAGCCTGGAGCGACCCCGGCGCGCTGCGTACCCTGCGCGAAATGCTGCTGGCAGCAAAGCAGCCCATCATCATTGCTGGCGGTGGTGGCTGGACCCCGCAGTCAGCC
This sequence comes from Polaromonas sp., assembly GCA_038902795.1. Lineage (GTDB taxonomy): Bacteria > Pseudomonadota > Gammaproteobacteria > Burkholderiales > Burkholderiaceae_C > Polaromonas. The sequence continues at coordinate 2,034 of JBCKNJ010000042.1, forward strand.
CAAGCCCTGCAACGTTTTGCCGAAAACTGGAAGCTGCCGGTCGGCAATGCCTTCCGCTTTCAGGACACTTTTGACAACCATCACCCGCTCTATGCAGGCGATGTCGGCATTGGCCTGAACCCCAAGCTGGCGGCACGCATCAAGGCCAGCGACCTGATCATCGCCATCGGCCCACGGCTTGGCGAGATGACGACCGGCGGCTACACCCTGATCGAGGCGCCCCGGCCTAAGCAAAAGCTGGTGCATATCCATGCCAGCGCCGAGGAACTGAATCGCGTCTTCCAGGCTGACCTGGCGATCAACGCCACCATGAATGCCGCCGCGCGCTCGCTGGAGGTGCTGGTCGCGCCGGTTTCCGTGCCCTGGGAGGCGTGGACTGCGTCAAGCAATGAGGACTACCTCGAAAACCTCAAACCCACGCCTTCTGCCAACTTGCCCGGCGAAATCGACATGCCTGCCATCGTGGGACTGCTGCAAAAGCATTTGCCGATTGACGCAGTGCTGACCAACGGCGCAGGCAACTTCGCCAGTTGGCTACATCGCTTCTTCAAACACCACGGGCTGGCCAAGGGCTTCAAGACGCAACTGGCCCCTACAGTAGGTGCCATGGGTTACGGCGTGCCTGCGGGTATTGCAGCGGCCATCACGACGAAGCGGATTGCCTTCACGATTGCCGGCGATGGTGATTTTTTGATGAACGGGCAGGAGCTTGCAACCGCCGTGCAGCATGGCGCCAAGACCATCATCGTGCTGCTTAACAACGGCATGTACGGCACCATCCGTATGCACCAGGAGCACGAGTACCCGCAGCATTCCAGCGGCTCGCATTTGCAAAACCCGGACTTTGCCGCGCTGGCACGCGCCTACGGCTACGCTGGCGTGCGCATCACCCGCACAGCAGAGTTCGAAGCCGAACTGCTGGCGGCGCTGGCCCGCAAAGAGGGCACGCTGATAGAGGTGACGCTGAACCCGGAAGTCATCACCACACGCGGCACGCTCTCAAGCATCACGCAAAACGCTATCGCAGCCCAGGCAGATAAAGGCAATGCGCTATAAACCCTGCAGCGGCTGGACAAACACCGTGCATTGCTGGCGCAAGGGAAAATCCCCGTATCCAGCGGCATTGAAGATCTGTATATTTAGATTCTTATATTTGACCGATTGATTTTCACCCAAACTAACTGGAGACAACATGACTTTTAATTTCTTTGCCGGCAATCGGCGCGATGTACTTCGTGCGGGCGCAGCTACTCTGGCCGCGCTCTCAATCGGCAGCCATGCGCAAGCGGGCTGGCCGACCAAAACCATACGCATCATCAACCCCTTCCCGGCAGGCGGCGGCACCGACACCTTTGCCCGGCCGCTTTCGGCGCAGCTGACAAAGAGCCTGGGGCAGACCGTGTACATCGAGAACCAGGGCGGTGCCGGCGGCACCTTGGGCGCGGCCAATGCCGCACGCGCCACACCCGACGGCTACACGTTCTTCATGGGCGCGATCCACCATACCATCGCCGAAAGCGTCTACAGCAAGCTGCCCTACAATATTGAGAGGGATTTCATTCCGATCACCGTGGCGGCCTACGTGCCGCAGGTGATGGTGGTGAATCCCAAGTACCCGTTCAAGACAATCAAGGAGCTGGTCGACTACGCCAAAGCCAACCCGGGCAAGCTCAACTACGGCTCCCCCGGCGCCGGCACCGCGCACCATCTCGCCATGGAGCTGTTCATGAACGTCACCGGCACGAAAATGGTCCACGTAGCGTACAAGGGCGCCGGCCCGATGATGCTGGACCTTCTTGGCGGAACCGTGGACCTAGTATTCGACGGCATGGGCACTTCCTCCACGCAGATAAGGGCGGGTAAGCTGCGCGCCCTCGCCGTCGCCTCACCCAAGCGCACGGCGCAGTTCCCCGACATTCCCACCATGGACGAAGTTGGCGTCCCCGGCATGGTGGTCAGCACCTGGTACGGGCTGTGGGCGATCAAAGGCACGCCCAAGGACATCGTCGACCGCATGTACCAGGAAACGGTGAAAGTGATGAACCAGCCCGACATGAAGGTCATCTGGGCGTCGCAGGTAGCGGAAACCGGTGGCATGGCGCCGGAGCAGTTCGCCACCTTCATCCGTCGCGAAATCGACCGCTGGGCCAAGGTGGTCAAGGACACCGGCGTCAAGCTCGACTAGCCATTAGCACATCGGCACGGACTGCGTGAACGCAGACCGTGCCATTTCGTTTCGAACCTGGATCTGCTCACATGCCCGGCCCCCTGTCGCACATCCGCGTCCTCGACCTTTCCCGCGTGCTCGCCGGTCCCTGGGCCGGCCAGAACCTGGCCGACCTCGGCGCCGAGGTGATTAAGGTCGAGCGTCCCAAATTCGGGGACGACTCGCGCACCTACGGCCCGCCCTGGGTGAAGGACAAGGAGGGCCGCGACACCAGGGATTCGGCCTATTTCACCTCCGCCAACCGCGGCAAGAAATCGATCACGCTCAATATCTCCCAGCCCGAGGGCCAGAAGCTCGTGCGCGAACTCGCGCGCGTATCCGACGTGCTGCTGGAGAACTACAAGTTCGGTGATCTCGCACGCTATGGCCTCGCCTACGACGATCTGAAGAGCATCAATCCGCGCCTGATTTACTGTTCGGTCACGGGTTTCGGCCAGACCGGTCCTTACCGCGAGCATCCCGGCTATGACTTCATGATTCAGGGCATGGGCGGGATGATGAGCGTCACCGGCGAACCGGACGGCGCACCCGGGGGCGGCCCGCAGCGGGCCGGGGTCCCGGTCGCCGACATCATCACCGGCATGTACGCCAGCATCGCGGTATGCGCGGCGATCGCCCACCGCGCCGAAACCGGCGTCGGCCAGCACCTGGATCTCGCGCTGCTCGATTCGCAGATCGCGCTGCTCGCCTACCAGAACACCAACTACTTCGCCACCGGCGTAGCGCCCAAGCGCATCGGCAACCTGCACCCGAACATCGTGCCTTATCAGCCGTTTCGCACCAGGGACGGCAATGTTATCCTCGCCTGCGCGAACGACAATCTGTACCGCAAATTCTGCCAGGCTGCCGGCTGCGCGGAGCTGGCCGACGATCCGCGCTTCGCCTCGAACGGCCAGCGCGTGGAAAACCGCGCCGAGATGACGCGCCTGCTGCAGGAGGTCATGGCGAGGCGCAGCACGCAGGAATGGGTGGCGCTGCTCGAAGGGGCAGGCATCCCCAACGGCCCGATCAACGATCTCGCGCAGGTGTACGAGGAGCCGCAGGTGAAGGCGCGCGGCATCCGGGTCGAGCTCGACCATCCGGTCGCGGGCAAGCTGCCGACGGTGGCAAGCCCGATGCGCTTCTCCGCCACCCCGGTCGAGTACAAGCTGGCACCGCCGCTGCTGGGCCAGCACACCGAAGAAATCCTGCGCGGGCTGCTGCAGCTGGACGACGCGGCCATCGCCAAACTGCGTGCCGACGACACCATCTGACACGGCTGCGACTGTAGCCCCGCGCCACCGACCGCGCAGCGGCCGCGTCGTCCAGCTGCAGTAGCCCGCCGCGATGAAGCCACCCTGCGCGACTTCCATGAAAACGAGGTCTGGGCCGGCCTGCAGGCCATGCTCGACTGCGATGTGCCCATCGTTGCGCAAATCGAGGGCGCCTGCATGGGCGCCGGCATGGAGATCGCCAGTTGCAGCGACCTGCGCCTTGCTGGCGCGTCGGCAAAATTTGGCGCGCCGATTGCAAAGCTGAGTTTTCCGATGACGCCGCGCGAGGCGGCGCTTGTGCTGCGCGCCGCGGGTGAGCTGACAGCGCGCGAGATGCTGCTCGCAGGCGCTGTTTCTGGCACTTTTTAAGCTGTTTTTAACGCAAAACCAGCACCGGAATATGCGAATGCGTCAAAACGTGCAGCGTCTCGCTGCCCATCAGCAGGCGCTTGATGCCCTTCCTGCCATGAGAGGCCATCACGATCAAATCGCATTTGTGCTTTTTGGCGGCGTTGATGATGGCTTCTGCCACCAGGTCTGACTTGACGGTCACAGCCTTTGCCTTGACACCGTGAGCTACTGCGCTTGCTGCTACGGCATCTACGATGGCCTGGCCGTTTTCGGCCCACTCCTTCTCGATCTTCGCGTAATCCATTGAAACGGCCATGCCGCCCTCCCAATAGCTCAAGGGATAGCGCGGAACCACGTTGAGGGCGAAGATTTGAGCGCCTGCAAGTTCTGCCAGCTGTATGCCGCTGCTGACAGCCATTTCTGACAGCTTTGAGCCATCTGTTGCAATAAGAATTCGCTGGTACATAACGTTGCTCCAGTTGTTAAAAAGACAGGGCTACTGTATGCCTACGCACAACTCTGAGTTTGATGTAGATCAAGGTTTCGTTTGCCTGTTGCCCTTAGTCTTGAGCCATGCTTGCCGTCTCCTCTTCATTCCCATTGGTTGATGGCTTGGGCTATGACTTAAGGGCTTCTTTCAAAAACGATGGCATTAACCACCTTGAGGTTTTTGATGCCCCCGAGGAGTGGGCGGTTTTCAGCCAACCTCGGGGTGAATCGGAAGGTCGGCCAACAGACATCTGGGAGTCGCAAGTGCAGGTTCAAGGCATGCATTGCGCCACCTGTTCATTGACACTTGAAAACCTGCTTTTGAGCGTTCGCGGTGTGATGGCTGTTCAGGTCAGTGCGGCAAGCCAGCGGGCGACGGTTGTATGGTCTTCTGCGTTGACTCGCCCGTCGCAATGGATGGCTGCACCGCAGGCAGCGGGCTACCAGCTCACACCTGCTGTAGACATGTTGGCTGCGCAGCAAGAGCGCAAAGCGTCACGCCTGGCGCTCTGGCGTTGGCTGGTGGCCGGGTTCTGCATGATGCAGGTCATGATGTATGCGTTTCCGGCTTATGTATCGGCACCCGGCGACATCACCCCTGATATTGAAAAATTATTGCGTTGGGCGTCTTGGATTTTAACTCTGCCGGTATTGCTCTTTTCGTGCGGTCCATTTTTTGGCAATGCGACACGCGATTTATCGCAACGCCGCATCAGCATGGATTTACCGGTGGCGCTGGGTATTGCCGTGACTTTTGCGGTGAGTACTGCCGCAACGTTTGAGCCGCAGGGCTGGTGGGGCCGCGAAGTATATTTTGATTCACTGACCATGTTTGTTTTCTTTTTGCTCACAGGTCGCCTGCTGGAGCAGCGGCTGCGCGAGCGTACCGCCGGATCGCTGGACGCGCTGATGCAGCGCCTTCCCGATAGCGTGCAACGACAGCTTGCGGACGGTAGTTTTGAGCGGGTGTCTCCCCGCAGGCTGGCGGTCGGCGATTTAATTCGCGTATTGCCCGGAGAAGCGTTTCCGGTTGACGGCACCATTGTTGCGGGTCATACATTTGCAGACGAAGCGCTGCTGACTGGGGAGTCCCACCCGATCGCCCGCCTGGCAGGTTCTGCCGTTCTAGCTGGCAGCTACAACCTTTCGGCAGTGGTGACGCTGCGTATTGAACAAATCGGACAGGCCACACGCTATGCACAGATCGTGGCGCTGATGGCGCGGGCGGCGGTGGATAAACCCCGACTGGCCTTGCTGGCCGACCGGATTGCCAAGCCCTTTTTGTGGTTCGTTCTATTGGCTGCGTTGATGGCTGTGGCGCTGTGGTGGAACACCGACCCCAGCAAGGCCTTGATGGCTGCTGTGGCTGTGCTGGTGGTGACCTGCCCCTGTGCGCTGTCGCTTGCCACACCAACGGCCATGTTGACTTCGGCGGGGTTTCTGGCGCGGCAAGGGGTGCTGGTGCGCCGCTTGCAGGCGTTTGAGTCACTGGCGGGTATCGACACCGTTGTGTTCGATAAAACCGGTACCCTGACCGAGGCATGCATGGGTTTGCAGGCAGTGAAAACCCGTGATGGCATAAGCACTGAACAGGCGCTGCAACTGGCCTGGGCACTGGCCAGGTATTCGCTGCATCCGGTTTCTCGCGCCCTGGTTGCTGGTGCGGCTGATTTAACTGACCTGAGCGAGCTGACTGACCTGATTGATATCAAGGAGCTTGCTGGGCTTGGTGTTGAGGGAACCATCGTTAGCGGCAACAGCTACGGATTGCGTGGCCAGTTGCGCCTGGGTTCAGCCCGGTTTTGCGGGCTGGATGGCGCCTTGCACGGTGGATCGCAGGGCGACTCACAGGTTTTTCTTTCAGATGAATCAGGCTGGCTGGCTGTGTTTCATATAGACGAAGTGCTACGGCCCGATGCACCCGAGGTGGTTACCGCGTTACAGGCCTCAGGCATCAAGGTACAGATGTTGTCGGGTGACGGCGAGAGGGCAGCCCGCCGGGTAGCTGGCCGCGTAGGCATCACCACTGCGTACGGTGACATGACACCCCAGGCCAAGCTGGCGCACCTGCAGGCCCTGCAACGAAGCGGGCACAAGATACTGATGGTCGGGGATGGCCTGAACGATGGCCCTGTATTGGCCAGCGCCTGTGCTTCGGTTGCCATGGGGCAATCCGTACCACTGGCCCAGGCGCAGTGTGACTTCCTGGTTCCTGGTGGGCAGTTGCTGATGGTTCCGCTCATGTTGCAACACGCGCGGCGCACCATGCGCATCGTGCGGCAAAACCTTTGCTGGGCTGCTGGTTATAACGCGGTGTGTGTGCCCCTGGCGATCGCAGGTTTTATGCCGGCGTGGTTGGCCGGGCTTGGCATGGCGCTGAGTTCACTTTTGGTGGTTGCGAATGCGGCACGCCTGTCACGTTCATCTCGGGGGCAACAGGCAGTCTGATGGACATTTTGTTTTTACTCATTCCCGTGTCGGTATTGCTGGTGCTTGCCGTGATGGCTGTGCTGGGCTGGGCTGTCTGGGCCGGGCAGTTTGAGGACATCGAGGTAGAGGGCAGGCGCATCCTCGAGGTTGATGAGGCTAGCGTGGCAAACACGGATGCCCATTGATGCATCGTGCATCTTTGATTTTTTAACCTTGAAAGCTTGATCCACATCAATACAGTGTCGGTATCAACGCGGCAGACTGCGAGCATCACGAAAACAGGTGCCCAATGATAATCAACGAACAACCAACACCCGCTGCCCTCTATAACGACACCGTCGTGCGGCAGTTTTCGCTGATGGCCGTGGTCTGGGGCGTGGTGGCCATGGGGGTGGGGCTGTTCATCGCCGCCCAACTGGCCTGGCCAGGGCTTAACTTCGACATACCCTGGCTCAGTTACGGGCGCCTCAGGCCGCTGCATACCAACGCCGGGATCTTCGCCTTTGGCGGCTGCGCGCTGATAGGCAGCAGCTACTACGTGGTTCAGCGTACCTGTCAGGTGCCGCTGTTCGCGCCGAAGCTGGCCGCCTTCACGTTCTGGGGCTGGCAGGCGGTGATTGTCGCGGCTGCGGTCAGTCTGCCTTTGGGTTATACCCAGGGCAAGGAATACGCTGAACTCGAATGGCCGATCGACATCCTGATCACCCTGGTGTGGGTGTCTTATGCGATTGTCTTTTTCGGCACCATCGGTATGCGCAAGATCAGGCACATCTATGTGGCCAACTGGTTCTACGGCGCCTTCATCCTGGCCGTGGCGATTTTGCATGTGGTCAACAGCGCAGCAGTCCCTGCCGACTGGATGAAGTCCTACTCGGCCTATGCCGGCGTGCAGGACGCGATGATCCAGTGGTGGTACGGCCACAACGCCGTCGGCTTCCTCCTCACGGCGGGTTTCCTCGGGATGATGTATTACTTCGTCCCCAAGCAGGTCGAACGCCCGATCTACAGCTACCGCCTGTCCATCGTGCATTTCTGGGCGCTGATTTTTACCTACATGTGGGCTGGCCCGCACCACCTGCACTACACGGCGCTGCCGGACTGGACCCAGTCGCTCGGCATGGTGTTTTCGCTGATCCTGCTGGCGCCGAGTTGGGGCGGCATGATCAACGGCGTCATGACGCTGTCGGGTGCCTGGCACAAGCTGCGTACCGACCCGGTGCTGCGCTTCCTGATCGTCTCGCTGTCCTTCTACGGCATAGCTACCCTTGAGGGGTCGCTGATGTCGATCAAGACCATCAACGCCCTGAGTCATTACACCGACTGGACCGTGGGCCATGTGCATGGGGGTACGCTGGGCTGGGTTGGCCTGATCTCGATGGGCACGCTCTACTACATGATCCCGCGGCTGTATGGCGGCAAGCAGATGCACTCGGTCAAGGCCATTGAGCTGCATTTCTGGATCGCCACCGTCGGCATCGTGCTCTACCTCGCCGCGATGTGGATCGCCGGTGTGATGCAGGGCCTGATGTGGCGCGCCATCAACGCCGACGGCACGCTGACCTACACCTTCGTCGAATCGGTGAAGGCGACCTACCCCTTCTATGTGGTCCGGTTCATTGGCGGCCTGCTTTACCTGGCCGGCATGCTGGTGATGGCCTGGAACGTCTGGATGACCGTGGCCCAGGGCCGCTCGGTCAGCATACCGGTGCCTGCGCCTGCCCACGCCTGAAGAAAGCCCTCTCCCCATGAACGAAAAAAACACCTCCGATACCGGCTTCTCGCACAAAAAGGTCGAGACCAACAACTTCCTGATGATTGTGCTGATCCTGCTCGTGGTCGCCGTCGGCGGGCTGGTCCAGATCGTGCCGCTGTTCTTCCAGAAGTCCACCACCGAGCCGATTCAGGGCCTCAAGCCCTACACGGCGCTGCAACTGGCCGGCCGCGACATCTACCTGCGCGAGGGCTGCTACAACTGCCATTCGCAGATGATCCGCCCGTTCCGCTCCGAAACCCTGCGCTACGGCCACTACTCGGTGGCCGGCGAGTTTGTCTATGACCATCCGTTCCAGTGGGGCAGCAAGCGCACCGGGCCTGATCTGCACCGCGTGGGCGGCAAGTACAGCGACGAGTGGCACCGCATTCACCTGATCAACCCGCGCGCCCTGGTGCCCGAGTCCAACATGCCGGCCTACCCGTGGCTTGAGGAAAACGTCGTGGACCCCGCCGGGATGGCGCCGCGCATGAAAGCCCTGCGCAGGGTCGGTGTGCCCTACACCGACGCGGAAATCACGCAGTCGGCGCAGGATGTCAAGGACAAAACCGAAATGGATGCCCTGGTCGCCTATCTGCAGGGACTGGGCCGGACTCTCAAATAAGGAAAAACATGCTGGATGTCACCACCCTGCGCATACTCGTTACCCTCGTGAGCTTTGCCGCCTTCCTGGGCATTGGGTACTGGGCATTCTCGCGCCGCAACAAGGCACGCTTCGACGAAGCGGCCCGCATCCCTTTCGATCAGGACTGACCCGGAGAAAATATGGATCCCCACACTCACATTCGTTTGCTGCCCCCGAAGGTGGCGCAGTACTCCCTTGAGGCGGCGCTGCAGGAGGCTTCATGAGCGATTTCAATGGAAACTTCTGGTCGTTCTGGTCGTTGTATGTCGCCGTCCTGACCCTGGTCAGCATCCTGGCCTGTCTGGTGCTGCTATGGGTCGCTGGCCGCAAAAAAGGCGTGTCCCGCAGCGACAACACTACCGGCCATGTCTGGGACGAAGACCTGCTCGAGGCGAACAACCCGCTGCCGCGCTGGTGGGTGTGGCTGTTCGTGCTGAGCATCGTCTTTTCCCTGGCCTATCTGGTGGCCTATCCCGGCTTGGGCAGCTACAGCGGCCTGCTGGGCTGGAGCAGCCGCGGCGAGCACACCGCGGAGGTGGCGCGCGCCAACAAGGCGCTGGAGCCGCTGTATGCACAATTCACTGCGATGCAGCCTCCGGAACTGGCCGGCGACGCCGCTGCCATGGCCGTTGGCGAGCGCCTGTTTATGAACAACTGCGCCCAGTGCCACGGCTCTGACGCGCGCGGCAGCAAGGGTTTTCCCAATCTGACGGACGGCGACTGGCTGCACGGGGGTGAGCCCCTTAAAATTTCCGAGTCACTGACGAAGGGGCGGTTAGGGCAGATGCCGCCGATGGCGGCGGCCGTCGGCACGCCCGACGACGTCAAGAACGTGGCCAACTATGTGCTCAGCCTGTCCGGCAGCCCGCATGACTCGGTGCGCTCACAGTTGGGCAAAGCCAAATTCACTTCTTGCACAGCTTGCCATGGCATGGACGGCAAGGGCAACCAGGCCCTGGGCGGGCCCAACCTCAGCGACGACATCTGGCTGCATGGCTCGGGCGAGCAAGCCATTGTCGCCATCATCAACAAGGGCAAGGTCAACGACATGCCGGCCCAGACCGGCCTGCTGACCGAGGCACAAATTCATGTGCTCACGGCCTATGTGTGGGGCATGTCGAACAAGCCAGCCCCAGCCAAGCGCTGATTCGGGGGGGGCAGCTTGCAGCCATCGTCCGTCCGCAAGGTCATTCCCATCGCTCCGGCAGATGACGACGGATCGTCCGGATCGCTTTATGAGGCGGAGAAGAAGATTTATCCGCGCTCGGTCAGCGGGCTGTTCGCCCGCTGGCGCTGGGCCTGTATCTTCCTGACCCAGCTGGTGTTCTACGGCCTGCCTTGGCTGGAGTGGGGCCAGCGCCAGGCCGTGCTGTTCGATCTGGGGGCACGCCGCTTCTACATCTTCGGTCTGGTCCTGTACCCGCAGGACTTCATTTACCTGACCGGCCTGCTGGTCGTCAGTGCGCTGTCGCTGTTTCTTTTTACCGCCGTGGCGGGGCGCCTGTGGTGCGGCTTTGCCTGCCCGCAGACGGTCTATACCGAACTGTTTCTCTGGATCGAACGCAAGGTGGAGGGGGACCGCAGCGCGCGGATGCGCCTGGACGGCGCCCCGATGTCGGCAGAAAAACTGGGCAAGAAGTGGCTCAAGCACCTGCTGTGGATTGGCTTGGGCGTGTGGACCGGCTTCACCTTCGTGGGCTACTTCACCCCGATCCAGAGCCTGTGGGCCGAGGCCTTCACGTTGTCGTTCGGCCCCTGGGAGTGGTTCTGGGTCAATTTTTACGGCCTGGCCACCTATGGCAACGCCGGTTTCATGCGCGAGCAGGTGTGCAAGTACATGTGCCCGTATGCGCGCTTCCAGAGTGCCATGTTTGACCGCGATACGCTGATCGTGAGCTACGACACCGCCCGCGGCGAGCCGCGCGGCGCGCGCTCGCGCAAGGCCGATGCGGCGGCCCTGTCGCTGGGCGCCTGCGTCGACTGCACCCTGTGCGTGCAGGTCTGCCCGACCGGCATCGACATCCGCGCAGGCCTGCAGTACGAGTGCATCGGCTGCGCCGCCTGCGTCGACGTCTGTGACGGCGTGATGGACAAGATGAACTACCCGCGAGGGTTGATCAGCTTCACCACCGAGACCGCCATGGCCCGACACTGGCGCCGGCCGCAGATCTGGCGCCGCGTGCTGCGCCCGCGCGTGCTCGTCTACAGCGCCATTTTGCTGGTCTTGTGCGTGGGCTTGTTGTGGAGCCTCGTGGTGCGTACGCCGCTCAAGGTGGACGTGGTGCGTGACCGCACCGCGCTGTCGCGCATTGTCGCCGGCGGCAAACTGGAAAACGTGTACCGGCTGCAGATCATGAACGCCACCGAGCAGCCGCAGCGCTACCGCATCGCCGCCACCGGGCTCGATGGCCTGACGCTTGACTCGGACCCCGAGGTCGCCGTCGGCCCGGCAGAGTCGCGCTGGGTCGCGGTGCGGCTGCAGATTGCCTACGCCTCGGCCAGCCCAGGTTCGCATCCGATCGAGTTCAGCATAGGCGACGCCGCAGGTGCGTCCCATGTGAGCGAGAAGTCGGTGTTTCTTGTCCCGCGTTAATCAGCCAAACAGGCCCCAGGAGATATTCATGAACCATCTGCCGCAAATACCGCAAGTACCGCAAACCATGGCCGCTCCCTGGTGGAAGCACGGCCATGTCTGGCTGATCATCGCCGGCCCCGCCGCCGTGGTCGTGGCCAGTTTCGTGATGGCCTGGATTGCGGTCAGCAACCCCGATCCGGTGGTGGCCGAAGACTATTACCGCCGCGGCCTGGAGATCAACAAGACGCTGGCGGCGCAGGACAAGGCGCTGATGCCGGCCGTACAGGGCCGCAACCATATGGCCACGCCTCCAGCAGTCGATGGCGGTCGTTAGCCCCCCAAGTCAATCATGCAAACTACAGCCAAAATCAGCAAGTCCAGCTCACCTTGTAGAGCGTCAATGACAAAGCTGTGGATTGACGATACGTTGGAGCGCCTTCGCGTCGCGTATCTGGATGTGACGCTGATCGACTTCAATCACGCCATTAGCAGAAAATTTTGAAAAAGTGCGGCTGACGGTTTCAAGCTTCATACCGAGATAGCTGCCGATTTCTTCGCGGGTCATGCGCAGGATGAGTTCGGATTTTGAGAACCCGCGTGCCTGCAAACGCAGCACCAGATTGAGCAGAAAAGCCGCCAGGCGTTCCTCCGCCCGCATGCTCCCAAGCAGCAGCATGATGCCATGCTCTCGAACGATTTCGCGGCTCATGATTTTGTGTACATGGCGCTGCAGGGCGTTGACTTCGCGGGAGATTTCTTCAATGCGGTCAAAGGGCATGACGCAGACTTCGGCATCTTCGAGTGCAACCGCATCACAGGTGTGCTGATCGTTCACGATGCCGTCCAGTCCAATCACTTCCCCAGCCATTTGGAATCCAGTCACTTGGTCACGGCCATCTTCTGTGTTGATGCAGGTTTTGAAAAAACCTGTACGAATGGCATACAGAGAGGTAAATTTTTCGCCAGTGTGAAAGAGTATGGATCCGCGCTTGACGCTTTTTCGGGTGCCTACAAGCTCATCAACCCGAACCAACTCCTCTGGAGTTAAACCCACTGGCCAGCAGAGCTCACGCAAATTGCAGTTTGAGCAGGCGATTTTGATGGATTCTTTAAACATTGGATCGTTCTTGTGAAGCCCCATAAGGTCCCATGATAAGCCCGAACTTCATATTCTGGTTTGGGCTTGATCCATATCAAGGTCGCGCCTTGCTTTTGGCGGCAAAGTATGCATTAACCCTGAGGATTCCTATTCATGAGCGTTGTTTCTCCTGATTTGCTTCGCCGATTTGACGGGAACGGCCCACGCTACACATCCTATCCGACAGCGGACAGGTTTGTCGAGTCTTTTGCCGCCGCTGACTATGTGCAGGCGCTCAAGCAGCGCCGTGCGGGGCC
>JBCKNJ010000043.1:0-14822 GCA_038902795.1 Polaromonas sp.
AGTAACCCGCATGGTCCGCGCGCTCGCGCTCTCGACCACGCTTCTCGGTGCGAGCTCTGCCGCGCTCGCGCAGCAGACCGTCAACATCACCATGGCTTCCAGCCACCCCACGACCTTCCTGTCGGTGGGTGTGATGGCCGGCTTCTTCAAGAACGAGGTCGACCGGTTGCTGCGCGAAGGGGGCAACCGCTATCGGATCAATTGGAAGGAAGCGTACGCCGGCACGCTCTTCAAGCTCCAGGACACGATGGAGGCGATCCGCGACAACATCGCCGACGTCGGGTTTGTAGGCACGTTGTGGGAGGGCGACACGATGCCGCTCTCCAACATCAGCTTCATGACGCCGTTCGCGAGCGGCGACCTCGGCCTCGTGCTGCGCACCATCGATAAGCTCGTGCGCGAGAACCCCGCGCTCCAGAAGGAGTGGGTCGGCAACAACCTCAAGTACCTCGGCGCGACCGGCGCCGAGACCTATCACGTCTGGAGCAAGACGCCGATCGCCCGGTTCGAGGATCTGAAGGGCAAGCGCCTCAATGCGCCCGGAGCGGCCTTGCAATGGCTGCGCGGCACCGGCGCGGTCGGCGTGGACGGCGGTCTGCCGACGTACTACACCAACGTGCAGACCGGCGTGACCGAGGGCGCGGTCTCGTTCTACACCGGGATTTTCCCGATTCGCCTGCACGAGGTCGCGCCGCACGTCGCCGAGGTCGACATCGGCGCGCAGATGTTCGGCGCCGTGGCGATGACGCTCGATCGCTTCAACAAGCTGCCCAAGGACGTCCAGGCCGCCTTCGAGCGTGCCGGTGCCGCCTACACGGGCGAGATCGTGAAGGAGATCAGCGCGCGCATCGAGAGTTCGCGCAAGGCGATGCTCGACGCCGGAACGAAGACCGTGAGGTTCTCCGACGCCGATCGCCTCAAGTGGGCCCAGTCGCTGCCCGACATCGCCGGCGAGTGGGTGAAAGCGACCGAGGCGAAGGGGGTCCCGGCGCGCCAACTGCTGCAGGAGTACATGCAGGAGCTGCGCCGCGGCGGCGCGAAGCCGGCGCGCGACTGGGACAAGTAGAACCCGCCGGCGTGACGCGAACAGGGAGGGGCTTGGAAGCCGACAAGGAGTTCGCGGCCGCGACGGCTGGCGCGCGGAGCGGCGCGCCGCGCGGGCCGCTCGAGCGCGTCTTCGAGTGGGCGATCCTGGCGCTCAACGGTCTCGGTACCGTCTGGATCTTCGCCCTGATGCTTCTCATCTGCGCGGACGTGGCGGCGCGCTACCTGTTCAACCGCCCGATCGACGGCGTTACCGACATCGCGGCATTCTCGATCGCCGGAATCGTCTTCCTGCAGATCGCCGCGACGGTGCATAGCGGTCGCATGACCCGGGGCGATGCGCTGCTCGAGTGGCTCGGCAGCCGCGCGCCCACCACGCGACATTTGATCGAGGCGATCTTTCTCGCCGTGGGCGCGCTCGTGTTCGCGCTCCTGGTGTGGGCGAGCTGGCCGCTGCTCACGCGGTCGTTCCAGCGCGGCGAGTACTTCGGGGTCGAGGGCGTGTTCACCTTCCCCAACTGGCCGGTGCGCGCCATCGTCGTGATCGGCGCCGCGGCCGCGGCGGCCGCGTACCTGATCCAGGTGGTGAGGCAGCTGCGCCTGGCGTTCAACCGAAGCGCGCGATGAGCGAGCTCCAGATCGGCTTTCTCCTGATCGGCCTGTTGGTCCTCCTGGTGATCGCCGGGATGCAGGTCGGCATCGCGTTGCTCTTCGTCTCGTTCGTCGGCGTGTGGGTGATCAAGGACAACTTCGGGCTCGCCTCGCGCATGCTCGGTCTCGCGTCCTACAGCGGCATCCAGGAGATCGTCTTCGCCACCATTCCGCTCTTCGTGCTGATGGGCATGTTCGTCGCGATCGCCGATCTGGGCCGCGACACGTTCTCGGTGATGCAATGGCTGTTGCGCCGCGTCACCGGCGGGCTGGCGATGGCCGTGGTCGGGGCGAACGCGGTGTTCGCCGCGGTCACCGGCATCAGCATCGCGTCGGCGGCGATCTTCACCCGGATCGCGGTGCCCGAGCTGCTGCGGCACGGCTATTCGCCGAAGCTCGCGGTGGGCAGCGTCGCCGGCTCCTCGATCCTCGGGATGTTGATCCCGCCGAGCCTGCTCTTCATCCTCTACGGCATCCTCGCCGAGGAATCGATCGGCAAGCTCTTCATCGCGGGGATCATCCCGGGGCTCGTGATGGCGCTCGCGTTCGTGATCGGCATCTACGTCATGACGCGCTGGTTCAAGGGGTTCGCCGGCGAGACGCAGAAGGCCCCCGACCTCGAATCGACCGAGACCTGGGCGAGCGCGCTCGCCAAGCTCGCGCCGATCATGCTCCTCGTGGTGACGATGCTGGGCGGCCTCTATGGGGGCGTCTTCACGCCAACCGAGGCGGGCGCGGTCGGCGCGTTCGGTGCGCTTCTCATTGCCCTCGCCCGCCGGCGCCTCACCTGGAAGAAGTTGTGGCAGGTGCTCATCGAGACCGGCTTCATCTCGGTGAGCATCCTGATCCTGATCCTCGCCGCCAACCTGTACAGCCGGATGCTCGTCTACTCGGGCGTGCCGGAGGCGATCACCGCGGCGCTCGGCGGCTTCGGCATCGCCGGGTTCCTCGCGCTGTACATCGCCATAATCATCGGTCTCGGGTGCGTCCTCGACTCCAGTTCGATCCTCCTCATCGTCGTGCCGATCGCCGCCCCGATCGCCAAGTCGCTCGGCATCGATCTGATCCACTTCGGCGTGATCACGGTGATCGCCGTCGAGATCGGTCTGCTCACGCCGCCGCTCGGGCTCTCGGTGTTCGCCGTCAAATCGAGCCTCGCCGACCAGAGCATGCGTCTGGGCGACGTGTTCCGCGGCTGCGGCCCGTTCGTGCTGATCATGCTTGCCGTGCTGATCCTGATCTGCCTCGTTCCGGAGCTCAGCACGATCCTCGTTCGCTAGCGGCAGCGCTTGATCTGGTCCGGCGACAGCCCCCTGCGGAAGCCGCACGCCGAATGTCCCCGACGCGATGGACAACGGAGAGCCCGGCTGCAAGCCGAGGGCAGCGGCTCGCATTTCGCGGTCGAACTGCTAAGGTGGTGGTTGAAGCTCCCGCCGGGGTAGGGCTGCGCTATTTGGCAGGTACCCGGAGGGCGCGGTGCGATGCACCGCAGCGAAATTGGTGTCTGACCCCAATAACTCCCAATGGGGCAAAAATTCTTGGCGAGTCAGCCTGCCGCCTGAGGGTAACCACGTATTCTGAGGACGCGATACGGTGAGAAACTTGGGCTCATGCGGTTGAATTTCCTATCCCTAGCACCGAACACGGCTTTGTCTTTCGCGTCGATCTGGCGCTGCGCCCCAATGGCAATTCCGGGCCACCCGCAGTTTCGCTGGGCGCGCTCGAAGAATACCTGCATGTGCAGGGCCGCGAATCATATTGAAGCCGAGCGCCGCATGGAGCTGTCGACAGCCCAACTGGGCGAGCGCGCCCGCTGGCGCGACAACCGGCTGATGGCGCTGGTCGCGCATCAGCGCCAACAGTCCAGTGAGCATGGCGGTCCTCCCCTCCCGCGCGATCAGTGACAGCGAGCGCTGTGCTTCCCTACAAACTTTCCCCACCTCCCCTGGAGAATCTCATGAGCAAATCCAAAAAAGTCATCATCACCTGCGCCGTGACGGGTGCCATCCATACGCCTTCCATGTCGCCTTACCTGCCCGTTACCGGGCAGGAGATTGCTGATGCCGCCATTGGCGCGGCGCAGGCGGGGGCCTCCATCGTGCACCTGCACGCACGCAAGCCGGAGGATGGCTCGCCGTCGCAAGACCCCGAGCTGTTCAAAGCCTTCCTGCCTCAAATCAAGGCCGCGTCCGATGTTGTGATCAACATCACCACGGGCGGTGCGCCCACCATGCTGGTGGCCGAGCGCCTGGTGCCGGTGCATACCTTCAAGCCCGAGGTCGCCTCACTGAACATGGGATCCATGAACTTTGGCCTGTACGGCATGCTGGAGCGCTTCAAAGAATTCAAGCACGCGTGGGAGCGCCCTTATCTGGCCAACAGCGACGACCGCGTTTTCAAGAACACCTTCAAGGACATTGCCCATATTCTGGAAAGCTGCGCCAACAACGGCACCCGGTTTGAAATTGAGTGTTATGACATCGGTCATCTGTATACTGCGGCCCACTTCATCGAGCGTGGACTGATCAAGCCGCCGTTCCTGATCCAGTCGGTGTTTGGTTTGCTGGGCGGCATTGGGCCGCATCCGGAAGACGTGGCGCACATGAAGCGCACCGCAGACCGCCTGTTCGGCGATGATTACGTCTGGTCGGTGCTGGGCGCGGGGCGCAACCAGATGCCGATTGCTGCGCAGTCGCTGGTCATGGGCGGCAATGTGCGCGTCGGGCTGGAAGATTCGCTGTGGGACGGCCCGGGCCGACTGGCCAAAACCAATGCCGACCAGGTCAGGCGCGTGCGCGCCATGATCGAGGCTCTGAGCCTGGAGGTGGCGACGCCGGATGAAGCGCGCCAGATCTTGAGCCTGAAGGGCAGGAACAACGTCAACTTCTAAGCCGGCACGGCCGTCACGGCTGTTTCCGCGCCAGCACCGCCATCGTGATGCGCGAAACGCAGCTCAGTTCGCCAGCGTCATTGTGCAGGTCGATCTGCCAGACCTGCGTCGTGCGGCCCATGGCGCCGGCTGCGTCGCCATCCTTAGCCACAACGAAAAAAGCCTGGGCACGCTCCCCGCCCGCCAGTTGAGTTGGCCCGAACTGCGCCGCCAGGTGGCGTCACTGGCCGATTGCCCGTATCTTTGAAGTGTTCCCGCTGATCTGCCCACACTGCTTTGGTCCCATGCGCATCATCGCCTTCATCACCTTCAGGGAGTTTTTGGGGTCAGAGCCCAAATTCGACTAGCCTACGGCTCGCCCGGAGGGCGCGGTGCGATGCACCGCAGCCCAGCTTTGCATGTCGTTTGTGCCGGTGGGCGGAAAAACCTTGGGGATTCAGATCACCACATCAGGGAAAGTACGACTCTTGAGGACGCTTTTCGAATCGTGGTCCGCGTCGATCCGGGCTCGAGGCTCGTGGCGATCGTGGCACTGGGCCACCGCCTCACGATATACGAGGAAGCGGCGGACCGCTTGCGCGCCGGCGAGCGCAGGTAATCGGGCCCCGCCCGGCCCCGATTTTCTATTCCTGCTTGATGCCCGCGTCGCGGATCGCCTTGTTGTAGCGTTCCATGTCGGACTTGATGGCGGCGGCGAAGCGCTCGGGCGTGCCGCCGAGGGGCTCGTAGGACTGCGAGGCGAGCTTTTCCTTGAGGTCGGGCATCTGCAGCACCCGGTTCAGCTCGGCGTTGAGGCGCTGCACGACGGCTGCGGGGGTGCGCGCGGGAGCCATCAGCCCGAACCACAGCCCGAACTCGAAGCCGGCCATGCCGGATTCAGAGACGGTAGGGTAGTCCGGGGCGAACTGGGTGCGCGCCGCGGTGAGCACCGCGTAGCCGCGCAGCTTGCCCGCCTTGATCTGCGGGTTGAAGTGGGCGACGGTGCTGATGAACACCGGCACCGTGTTGCCCAGCACCGCGGTGATGGCGTCGCCGCAGCCCTTGTAGGGCACGTGGGTCCACTTGAATCCGGCCTGCGCGGCGAGCATCTCGCCCGCGAGGTGCTGCGGCGTTGCGCTGCCGCAGCTGGTGAAGTTGACCTTGCCGGAGTTTGCCTTGGCGTAGGCAATGAGCTCCTGGAACGTGCGCGCCGGGAAGTCGGGGTGCGCGCCGATCATGATCGGCGTGCTGCTGATGAGCCCGATCGGTGCGAGGTCCTTCAGCGTGTCGTAGGGAACCTTGGCGAAGAGGAAAGGGATAATGGCCACGTTGCTCGGCACTACCACCAGCGTGTGCCCGTCGGGCTCGGATTTGGCGATGGCGTCGATGCCGATGATGCCGCCCGCGCCGGGGCGGTTCTCCACCACGCAGGGCTGGCCGAGCGACGGCGTGAAGCGCTCGCACAGGTAGCGCGCCATCAGGTCGACGGCGCCGCCCACCGCGTAGGGCACGACGATGCGCATCGGCTTGGAGGGAAAGGTCTGCGCCAGCGCGGTCGCCGAACAGAAGAACAGGGAAATCAGTGAAAGGATGCGGGGCATGGCAAGTCTCCCTAGAAAGGTTTTCCCCCCTGCACCACCACGCGGCGGAGCTTGCGCCGCTCCGCGGCGTCGAAGTCGGAGCGTGCATGCAGGGTACAGCGATTGTCCCATAGGATCAGGTCGCCCGGCGTCCAGTGGTGCTCGTAGACGTATTGCGGTCGCTCGCAGTGCTCGAAAAGCAGCTCCAGCAGCTCGTCGCTTTCCGCCTGCGGCAAGCCTTCGATGGAGCGCGTCATCAGCCGGTTGACGTACAGCGCCTTGCGGCTGGTGGCCGGATGCGTGCGGAACACCGGATGCGCGAAGCGCGGCGCGTCGTCGGCCACCGCGGCGGCGCGCGTAGTGGCGCTGTTGCGATAGTCGTACACGTTGAGCGCTTTCTTACCCTCCAGCCGCTGCTTCACGCGATCGGGCAGGCCGTCGTAGGCGCGGACCATGTTGGCGAAGAGCGTGTTGCCGCCGCGCGAGGGGATCTCCATGGCGTAGAGCATGGTTGCCATGGCGGGTTGCTCGACGTAGCACTGGTCCGAGTGGAAGGTCATCTCGCCGTCGGGCAGCGCGCCGATCAGCTTGCCGTTCTCAACGATGTTGGAGACGTACATCACGCCCGGATGGCGCCCGGCGCCGTCGTGCTTGTGGAGCACCCCCGCCAAGGGGCCGAAGCGCGCGGCGAACGCCGCCTGCTGCGCCTCGTCGAGCGCCTGGCCGCGCAGGAGCAGGATCTGCCCCTGGTGCCAAGCCTCGCGCACGCGCTCAAAGGCCGCTTCGTCGAGCGGCCGCGACGCATCGAGGCCGACGATCTCGATGCCGATCGCCGGGGAAAGGGATAGGAATTCCAACCGCATGAGTCCAAGTATTCCACCGTATCGCGTCCTCAGAATACGTGGTTACCCGCAGGCGGCAGGCTGACTCGCCCGCTGCCATTGAGCTACTTCGTCGGTCTGACAGACCGTAACCTGGGCATAACCCAAATCTTTCTGAGAATCTTTATGAGCGTCGGGCCAGGGGCAAGTTCAGCAAAAGATTCTGGGGTTTCAAATTGAGCCGATGATTCTCATCTGTCGCCATCGCCAGGTAGACTGGTCGCCCCGCCACCTCGGCCAGCATGTCGGCCGGGTTGACGAACTCCAGGCGGAACAAGCACATCAGACGCTTCATGCGGTCTTCGTTGACCTCGGCCCCGGTGTACAAGTCGTTCAGAATGCTGCTGGCCTGCGCATCCAGCCCGACATGCCAGACCCATTGCTCATCCACGATCTCGCGGTCGGTCTGGATGCGCACCGGCAGCTGCAGGAAATGCGCAATCCAGCGCTCCAGCACGCGGCACAAGGCATCCAGCGCCGGTTGGCCATGGTTGAGCCGCAACACCAGATCAAAGTGTTCGCTGCGCGACCAATAGTCCTCCTGGTTGTCCTCGCTCAGCACATCGAGGTCAACGCTGCGCAGCGCCACGCCGCCTTGCTTGATCATCTCGCCGATCGAAGCAAAACCGCCGGAGATGGCGGAGCGCTGGACGGTTTCGTCATCGGCCGCCATCACCGCGCCGTCTTCCAGAATGGTGATTTTCTGGGTTCGAAACAGCATCTCGGCCGCGCGCACCTCCAGCGCGGTCGCGCCCTCCTCCCCAACTGCGTGGCTCAGCACGTGGCACAACAGAACCTGGGTGAGCTGCTGCACCAGCACCGGTGCCACATCCACGCCCTCACCCTGAAACAAGGCCAGGTAGCTGGCCTCCAGCGTGGGCGCAGCCAGCAGGCGGGCCCGAAAGCGCAACCAGACGGCGTAGTTGTCCGCCGCATCGCGGTCCTTGATGGCCGCCAGTTCGGCCTGCGCCACTTCACGCCGGGGCGCTTGCAGCAATTGCCTGTGCAGCGCCAACTCAGCGGCGCACGACGAGGCGATGGGCGCCATCTCGGGACGCTCCAGCAGGTGCCGCAAAAAATCATCGGTAATCACCAGCTGGCCGTCGGCATTCTGAGCGAGCAGGCGGTAACCGCAAGACGGCCAAAAATCCTGCCCGGCTCGCGTCAAGATAAGATCCTCACGCACGAACTTCGCCCTCGTCAAGGCCCGCCACAAACAAACTTTCGGCCGCATTGCACGGACTGTATAGGGATAGGAATTTCAACCGCATGAGCCCAAGTATCTCACCGCATCGCGTCCTCAGAAAACGTGTTGACCCTCAGGCGGCAGGCTCGAATTCCCTAGCTTTGCATGTCGTTTGTGCCGGTGGGCGGAAAAACCTTGGGGATTCTAGAATCGCCACATCAGGGAAAGTACGACTCTTGAGGACGCTTTTTGGTGTCATACTTGGCCTCATGCGGTTGAATTTCCTATCCTTCCTAGAATCGCCGTAGCACATCGAACGCCGAGCAAGGAGCGCGCATGTTTCTCCGCAACTACTGGTACGTCGCCGCCTGGGACCACGAGATCAGCGCGCAGCCGTTTCCGCGCACCATCATCAACGAAGCCGTCGTCTTCTATCGCAAGGAAGACGGCACGCCGGTCGCACTGGAAGACCGCTGCTGCCATCGCCACCTTCCGCTCTCCCGCGGCACGCGCGTCGGCGACAACATCCAATGCTGGTACCACGGGCTGCAGTACGACGCGACCGGCAAGTGCGTGCGCGTGCCGGGACAGCCGAGCGTGCCGCCCAACGCCAGGGTCAGGGCCTACCCGGTGGTCGAGCGCTATCACTGGATCTGGATCTGGATGGGCGATCCGGCCGAGGCCGATCCGGCGCAGATCCCGGATTACAGCTGGCAGGACCATCCCGACTGGGGCTGCAAGGGCACCTACTACCACGTCAAGTGCGACTACCGGCTCATTATCGACAACCTGCTCGATCTCTCCCACCTCGCCTTCGTGCACCAGTCCACGCTTGGCAATGCCGCGGTGGTGGAAGCGGCCGACGTGACGGCCAGCGGCGGACGCGAGGACGTGACCGTGGTGCGCTGGATGCCCGACACCCCGCCGCCGCCGACCTATTCGAAGATGATGAAGGGCTACACCGGCAACGTCGACCGCTGGCAGATCATTCACTGGACGCCGCCGGGCAACATCCGGCTTTTCACCGGGGCCCAGCCGAGCGCCGCGAGCCAGGGCAAAACGCTGATGAAATTCGATCAGTTGATGACCGACACGCCAAAGGGCGGCATCGGCATGCGCAACCTCGACGTGATGACGCCCGAGACCGAAACGAGCACCCATTACTTCTGGGCGCAGGCGCACGATTTCGAACCGCATAACGCCGAAATCACCGATGCCTTCTTCAAGCAGATCGACATCGCCTTCCGCCAGGACTGGGAGCTGTTCGAAGTGCAGCAGGCCGCGATCGCCCGCAGTGCGGGCGCGCCATCGATCAACATCGCTGTGGACAAGGGACCGATGATGGCGCGGCGTCTCCTGGCGACGCTCCTCGACCGGGAGAAGAACGCTGTGCGAAGGATAGGAAATTCAACCGCATGAGGCCAAGTATGGCACCGAAAAGCGTCCTCAAGAGTCGTGCTTTCCCTGATGTGGCGATCTGAATTCCAACGTGGTTCAAAATCGGGTAACACTTTTTCGAAGAGTTATTGGGGTCAGACACCAATTTCGCTGCGCTGCATCGCACCGCGCCCTCCGGGCGAGCCGTAGGCTAGTTGACCGCTTCGGCAGCTTATTCGGCAGCCTTTTCATGCCCGGCCACCAGCTTTTCCAGCAGCCCTGCCAGGTGCATCCGCTCATCCGGCTGCAACGGCCCCATGATGCGCAGCTGGGCTTTGGCAACCGCACGTTTCATCTTCAGAGCGATCTGCTCCCCTTCGCCCGAGATCCACAGTAATTTGCGGCGTTTGTCGTGCGGGTCTGCCAGGCGTCTGACCCAGCCCTTGGCCTCCAGTCGGCCAATCACCGAGCCGAAAGTAGCTGCATCAAAAGCAACATGGCTTGCCAGCGTGACCTGGTCTTCTCCGGGGTCATCCATCAGCGCATTCAATATGGCAAATTGCACGGGCGTGACATCGAATTCAGCCGTTTCCTCCATGAAAATGGCGACTGCAAGCTGCTGCGCCCTGCGGATCAAATGCCCGGGGGCCACACCAAAATTAAAACTTTTTGCCATGCCGGAAGTTTAAATGCTAGGGTATGTACCAAGCAGATATATAATAAGTACACTTATCATTGTATCACTTACTCTCTTACTGTTTGTATTAATGACCGCATATCCAGTCTAACTACCTCTGAACCCATGGCGCAAAACTCTCCCATTCTTATTTCAGGCGGCGGCATAGGCGGCCTGGCAACAGCCATGGCGCTGGCGCAGGACGGACACGCCGTCACCGTGCTGGAGCAGGCCTCAGTGTTGGGCGAAATCGGCGCGGGCATCCAGCTAGGGCCGAATATTTTTCGCATGTTCGATTACCTGGGCCTGACCGATGCCATCAACAAGCAAGCCTTCTTCCCGACTGGCCTGGGCATGAACGATGTGCGTACCGGAGAAAAAGTGGTGCGCGTACCGCTGGGCGATATGACCAGGGCAACCTACGGTTTTCCCTATGGCGTGATTTACCGGCCCGACCTGCACCAGATCTTTCTGGATGCCTGCAAGGCGCAGTCCAACGTCACGCTGCGCACCAGTGCCAGAGTGGACTCGTTTGCGCAAACAGCAGATGGCGTAACGGTCACGCTGGGTACAGGCGAGGTCCATGAAAAAGGTGAAACCTTACACGGCAGCGCCCTCATAGGTGCCGACGGCATGTGGAGCAAAATCCGCGAGGTGGTGGTCGGTGACGGCAAGCCGCGTGTGTCTGGCCACATCGCTTACCGCGCGGTGCTCAAGCGCGAAGACGTGCCAACGCATTTGTGGAGCGATGACGTGGTGCTTTGGGGTGGTGAAAAAACCCACCTGGTGCATTACCCGCTGCGGCGCGGGGAGCTGTTCAATCTGGTTGCCGTGTTTCACAGCAACAAATACGATGAAGGCTGGAACAGCTTTGGCGATACCGCCGAGTTGACCGAGCGCTTTGCAGCGGCCTGCCCACAAGTCAAGGAATTGCTGGCAAAAATCGAAACCTGGAAGATGTGGGTGCTGTGCGACCGCGAACCAGTGAAGAACTGGACCGACAGGCGCGTGACCTTGCTCGGTGATGCCGCCCACCCCATGCTGCAATATCTGGCCCAGGGCGCGGGCCAGGCGATTGAAGACGCTGTCGTGCTGCGCGAGGCGCTGCGTGCGGCGCGCGGTGACATCCAAAAGGCCTTCCAAAAATACCAGCAGGCCAGGTACCTGCGTTGCGGTCGCGTGCAGCTCACGGCGCGGTTTTACGGCGATATTTACCATGCCTCAGGTGTGCAGCGCGAGCTGCGCAACCAGATGTTCCAGAGCGGAACTGAGAGCGCCGGATTCGCGGGGCTGAAATGGATGTATGACGGCATTGAACCTTCGAAACTGTTCCAATAAGCGTTCACCATTTCACGCTCAATGCCGATAGACGGCGTGTATTTTAACGATGACAAGGAAAACTCCCATGGACATGACACCACCCACTGACCCCGGCAATGCCGCAACTACAAGCCTTGCAGAGCGTAAGGCTTTTTACGCCGCAATCGCCAGCTACAGCATGAGCCCGCTATGGGAAGTGCTGCACGCCCTAGTGCCGCAATCGCCCAGCACGCCCTGCCAGCCAGGCTTCTGGAAATACGCGGATGTCTACCCCTATCTGATGCAGGCAGGCCAGCTGATTACCGCTGAAGAAGCAATCCGCCGTGTACTGATACTGGAGAACCCCGCGCTGCGCGGCCAGTCATGCATCACGCAGTCGCTTTATGCCGGCCTGCAAGTCATCATGCCGGGCGAGATCGCACCCAGCCACCGGCATACCCAGAGCGCGCTGCGCTTTGTAGTGGAAGGCCTTGGTGCCTACACAGCGGTCGACGGCGAACGCACGCAGATGAAGCCCGGTGACTTCATCATCACCCCGAGCTGGACCTTCCATGACCACGGCCACCAGGGGCGCGTTGATGTGGACAAACCCGTGGTCTGGCTCGACGGCTTGGACATCCCCATGCTGAAGTTCTTCGATGCCGGTTTTTCCGAGAACCACGCCGAAAAATCCCAGCCTGTGACCAAGCCCGAAGGCATGACCAACTACAAGTACGGTGCCAACATGCTGCCCGTGCGCGGCGACTCACCCTTCGGGCAGACCTCGCCTATCTTCAGCTACCCCTACGAGCGCACGCGTGAAGCGCTGCACCAGCTTGAAGGCCATGCCGATATGGATGCCTGGGATGGCATCAAGCTGCGCTACGTCAACCCACTGACGGGCGGCTCGCCCATGCCCACCATGGCGACGTTCATGCAGCGCCTGCCTGCGGGCTTTGCGGGCAAGCCGTACCGCCAGACCGATGGCGCGGTGTTCAGCGTGGTCGAGGGCCACGGCAGCGTGGACATCGAGTTCAATGGCAAGCGCACGACGTATGAGTTCGGCCCCAAAGACCATTTTGTGATCCCGTCGTGGCACACTACGCAACTACATTCGAAGCCGGGTTGTGTGCTGTTCAGTTTTTCAGACCGCCCGGTGCATCAGGCATTGGGCATACACAGAGAGGAAAGGTTGTCATGAGTTTTGTATTTACGCCCCCCGCTACAGTTTCAGTACCCGTTGTGGGGTCGAAAGAGCGTTTCCCGGTACACCGCATTTACTGTGTGGGTCGCAACTACGAAGAGCACGCCAAGGAGATGGGTTTTACCGGTCGCGAGCCACCGTTCTTTTTCCTCAAACCCGCAGATGCCATCGTTGCCGTTGAAGCCGGGGCCACGGGCAGCATCCCCTACCCCAGCCTGACCAAAAATCTGCACCATGAAATCGAACTGGTGGTGGCGATTGGCACGGGTGGTAAAAACATCAAGGCGGCGGACGCGCACAAACACATTTACGGCTACGCCGTTGGCCTGGACATGACGCGCCGCGACCTGCAGGGCGAGATGAAAAAAGCCGGCCGCCCATGGTGCATAGGCAAGGCTTACGACCACTCGGCACCGATTGGCCCGATCACACCTGCGACGCAGGCGGGCGATGTGAATAACGCCGAGCTGTATCTACAGGTTGTAGGCAAAGACCGCCAGCGCAGCCATGTGTCCAAGCTGATCTGGAACGTGGCCGAGACGATTGAGCATCTGTCTGCCGCCTGGGAGTTGCAGCCCGGCGACCTGATTTACACCGGCACGCCCGAAGGTGTGGCGGCTGTTGTGTCGGGTGACACCATGGTGGGTGGTGTTGCTGGCTTGGGTACGCTGACCGTGAAGGTCGCCTAGTCAAGTAAAACCTGACGAACTTACCGGATGCATATCCCCCCGCTCAAACACTGCCGCGCCTGTGGAACCGCTGTTGTTTACCGCCTGCCGGATGATGGTGACACGAGGCAACGCGCTGTCTGCCCGGCTTGCGATACGGTGCACTACCAAAACCCGCTGAATGTGGTGGGCACAGTACCCATCTGGGATGAAGGCAATGGCGCAGGCGATGATTACGGCGACTGCAAGGTACTGCTGTGCAAGCGCAACATAGAGCCGCGCCACGGCAAATGGACGCTACCTGCAGGCTTCATGGAACTCAGTGAAACCACGGCAGAAGGCGCAGCCCGCGAGACCGTGGAAGAAGCCGGCGCGCAGTTTGAAATGCAGGAGTTGTTCACGCTGCTCAATGTGGTCAGGGTCGGTCAGGTTCATCTTTTCTACCGCGCCAGACTACTCAGCACAAACTTCGATCCGGGCCATGAAACCATGCAAGCCCGCCTTTTTACCGAAGCCGAAATCCCGTGGGACGAAATCGCTTTCAAGACAGTGAAGGAAACCTTGCAGTTTTACTTTGCCGACCGCAAAGCCGGACGATTTGGTTTTCACACCCTCGACATTGAGTGATTGGCACGCACTGGGCGTGGTCGGTGCCATACTTGGCCTCATGCGGTTGAATTTCCTATCCTTTAATTGACGGACAAGTCCTAAATTTAAAAAATGAGATGCCGCGACTTGCTGCTGCAGCTGGTTCCCGCCTTGGGCGCTGCGGGTGCCCATGCGCAAAACACCGCACGGCCGCCAGTTGCACGCAAAGCCATCGCCTCGACTTTCACTGGCAACGTTATGCCACCATCAACTGGGCAGCAGCCCATGTGGCCGTGGCCTTCGGCGTGCAGGCCGCGCTGCTACTGGGCTTGGGCCTGCAGCGTGGCCACCTGAACCCGGCGTCCGCCGGAGCCGGCATGCGCACGGCGGGCTGGCTGCTGGCCGTCGCCGGCTTAGGGCTCTATCCGCTGGCCAGGTGGCTGACCGGACGGCCCTGGACGCAGGCGGAAGTTTTCGGCATGGCGCCCGAGCCGACGGCCCTGGCCAGCCTGGGCCTGCTGATGATCAGCCACGGCCCACAGCAGCACATGCGCTTTTTTGTCCTGGCCGCCATCCCTGTACTCTCGCTGGTGCTGGGTGCGGCCACCCTCTGGACTTTCCAGGATTGAACTTCCCACCATGACCCTGACGGCTGCCGCCGCCGCGAACCGCCGCGGCATTGTTTGCATGGTGGGCGCCAAGGCCTGCTTTGTCACCAACGACGCGCTGGCCTGGAGCGGCATCGGGCTGCTGATCGGCTCGGGCCTGTACGTGCTGCACAACGAGCGGCGGCACAGCC
>JBCKNJ010000044.1:0-14799 GCA_038902795.1 Polaromonas sp.
AGACTTATTCAGGGCAGCGGCGTCCTAGAGATAGACTGGCAAAGGTGCCTTATGACTTCCAAGGCAAGAGCGTACTCGACATCGGCTGTAATCAGGGCGGAATGTTGCTTGAACTGTCGAAGCTCATTTCCTGGGGCGTGGGAATCGACTACGACCACAGAATGATTAATGCTGCGAATCGGATTCGCATGCATGAGGGGATAGCCAATCTCGATTTCTTCGTGTTTGATCTAGAGAAAGAACATCTTGGCTATATCGGCGATTTCCTTCCGACGAAGCGCGTGGACATTGTGTTTCTGCTGGCGGTGTGCATGTGGATCAGGAACTGGACCGAGGTTTCGGACTGGGCTGCGAGAATGTCCGACAACATGCTGTTCGAGTCGAATGGTTCTGCGGGGCAGCAGAATGAGCAGGAAGCCCATCTGAGGAAGTGCTACCGCGACGTTGCGCTACTGGCGGCGGCCTCGGATGACGATCCTGGCCAGAAGGCCAGGAGGCTTTACCTGTGTAGCGAGAGCATGCATCGATAGCGCGTGCGTCGGATGGGCGATCTTGGGCACGGTACAGAATGTTCGTCGGCCTGCATTATCAGCACGGCGTCAACCCAAATTGTCGGTCGGCGTCTCCGCTAATTGGCCTGTTCACAGTTGCTGCGCCACATCTCAAAGTGATGCTCTTGCCGCTGTTTGCGTCAGCTATTCTTCGACGCCTAGGTGGAGTTGTCGCTACGCGTGTTGTGCCTTGGCTTCGTGTGCAACAGGCCAGCCTCCGTGCCTTGGGCGAAACTGTGGCGGATGTTTTGCTTTCGCACCTAGTTCTTAGTCCGGAGATGTACTGCGCCGCTGCGCGTCATTGTCGCGGTGGCCGCGACGGTTGCCCTGGCTCCGCTGGTGGTCTATTGCGTTGGAATTGACATCATCCGCTTGTAGGCGGGGCACATGCTCGAGATACTTGGACCACCAGTCGCGGTTGCCAGCTTCACGTGAGCGGCAATCGTCGGAATGCCGCCGCGGGCGGACGGGCACTTCGAGCGCGCAGCCATGCACCTATCGTCGCTTCGGCGTCTAGTGCATGGATACAAGTCTCCGCGCTGGCGCTACTGTCGCGCCAGCAACTCTTTGCTGCGCGAACCGCGGCCGAGAAGCTGCGGAACAGCACCTGACACAATACTGTTAGCATAGAGCGCAAACGCTTGATTTACAGAGGATCTTTCGCGTTGGCTTACCTAGGAGGAACGATTGACCACCGTGGCCGCGTTTACCCTCAAGACGACCGTAACCGGACGGTATTCGCACCTTACATGCCGTGACTAGCCTAACGTAGGGTCATTGATTGACTACACCCGTTCCTCTTCCCCAAGTCTTGGTGCGCTTGCCGACGACGCCGTTGGTTCGGCCGCACGGCGACAAAGCGACCGTAGTGTCTAGGGACAGATGAGCCGCGAAGCCATAGCCCACCTTGTGCGGTTGACTGGCGCTGCACGCGTGCCGACGGCCAGTCTCTACGACGGAAACTGGCCCGGTCCGCTGCGCCGCTGTAGGCAGATAGCCGTCAACGGCTTCGAGTGGTTTCGCTCTGGAGGAACGTTTGTCGCGCTTCACGGGCGGGGAGTGCCTGCAGCGGTCGGTCCTGCCCGAGCCGACGGGGTATTGAGTATGCGCTCCCTTATGAACGGCTCGTATGTGCTGCGGGGAGCCCAACTAGCCGGGTTGGCTCAGCGTCTGGCCGTCGACACTTGCACCCACTTCGAGCTCTTCTTGGCCACCGAAGACGTGCTTGTCGTCTTCGGACGGCGATCGGGCCTGGAACTGGTGATTCATGTCAGCGCCATGGCAGATCACCTTGACCGGCATCGACAAGGTCTTGAAAGGGCACGGGAGTCGTTTGCGCGATACTATGTCGCCAAACTCATTCCACAGGTCCTGGAAATGCGTCTCATCGAAAGAGCGCAAGCCTTGGTTCAGGAGCGCATAGCAGGGCGAATCGTCGACCCAGTGGAATTGTCTGAGCGTGAACTGGAGGCCCATATTGAAGCGGCACTGCAGCCACTGCTACATCTGCGCGCCGCTGCCTGCTCTTGCGCCACTGGCGTCGAACACGATGTGATTACCGATCGCTTGCGTGAGCTCGAAGAGCATCCAACGCTTGGTACGTGCGTTTCCCGGCCGCTTTCAGTCTTGCGCGCTTGGATTGGCAGTCGGCATCACGACGGCGTTTTCGCCCACGGCGACTACTGGTTTCGCAACCTCCTGTTTGCCGAAGACGGATCGGCAAGGGTTGTCGGCATCGTTGACTGGGAGCGCTTTCGCAACAATGCGCTTGTCGGGTCGGATGCGCTTTACCTGCTTGCATTTTCCCTAGCCCAATGGCGGAGTTGCGACGTGTTTCAAGTACTGTGTGACATCTGGGATGATGCCTACAATCCGTTGCTGGCTAGATTGGTCCGACGGGTGTGCGGCGCACTTGAGATTTCGGTGGACGATCTGCGCCATGTCGCGATATTGATGTGGCTAATGCACCTGCGATTGCGGGTGCCGACAATGGTCGACTGGCCGGCTGGTAGGTTTGGAAAATGGGTCACAGCGCCTGCAGACAGCGTCGCACGATGGCTACAACGCACTACCGCATAGCTGTGTGCGTGAAGTTCCGATTTCAACCGCATCCGCGACCGCGTTCGGGGTCAGGTCTCAATACTGTTAGATTAGTGTTTTACCCCTGAGAAACGCATTTTCTTCTCGTCAGCTCAAGCGGCGGCAAAAGCTCTGGATGAAAGATTTGCGAGCGATTGAGCAGGAGGGCTCGATTATGGCTTGCATAGGGTGAATTTCGCCTTTTCACCATACGGGGATTTGTGCGGCCCCGGCTGCTGACGCATAGCAAGGCGGCGGCTTGTGCCAACACCTGCGCAAACCAGCGCTTATGCAGTCGCGGGCGCTCTGGGGGGAAATGCCCCTGATTGGGGCTGAGCTCGTTTGAGTAGCTGCACATTGGCGACAAAAGACAATCGCCCGGGCTCCACGTCATGGACGCTTCCTGCCGAATGCATCAGCCAGCGCACCGCATAGTGGGCCAGAACCCAGCCATAGAACTCTTGGCGCACCAAATCGGGTTTCTTGCTGCGCAGCACCCGGCGGCGCTGGTGTAAGTGCGTCTTGAGCTCATCAAATACGCTCTCGACCTCCCACCGCTTGTGGTAGAGCGCGGCTAGCTCCAACGCGGGCGCGTGTTCGCAGTCAAGCAGCGTGCTCAAGAGCCTGTAGCGCACGTCCCCGCCCGTGGCACCAGGCAAGGTGTACTCGATAACGCGCACACTGACGGCGGCGCTTTTATGGTTGCGAGCGGCACCTTTGCTGGGCCGAATCTCGCTCAAAAACGAGCCATCGGACAGTGGCTTGATCACCGGTAACTGGCGGTTTGCTGTGCAGCGCCACAGCAACTGAGCGCCAGTGGCTTGCGCGCTGCACCAGTACTCGTAGCCATTGAAGCCGCGATCCGCTAGGCACAGCATCGAGGCATCGAGCCGGGCCAGCAGCGGCTTGCAGACCGTCCACTCCGCATCCCGGTAAGCGCCAATGTTGGCGCCCACGATCGCGTGCGTGGCGCATTCCACCAAAATGGCACATTGCGCCTGCGGGTAGCTGGCCACCCCAGTGCGACTGCCCGGATAGCCAAAGGCGGTGCTGTTGTCGGGCTCGTCGGGCACTTCGAAGTTGCTCCCATCGATGGCCATGAGGCGCAACCCGCGATAAAACGCATCCGGCAGTGAAGCCGCCAGCGCCAGGGGCTGGCAGGCGTGCTCCTGCAGGTCCTTGAATATCGGCCAGGACAGGCGTGCACGCGCTACGCTGATGGACGAAGCCTTGATGCTGGCGGGTGCCTGAGTGCGGCATCGCCAAGCCAGTCCTTGGGCAACGGCGTCAAATACATCGGCATAAGCAGCCTCGGGGTGCAAGCTCAATGCCATGCAGTAGTACACAACGGCAGTGGCCGGAAAGCTGCGCTGGCGCTGGCTGTTGCACTTGTGGGTATCGAGCAGTCCGCCAATAAGCGATGACGGATACACGCGGGCGAGCAAACTGGTGCTCAAAAAATCCGTCAGCCGGGCTCCGTTGCCCAAAGCAGCTTTGGTTCTGGCCATACCGTTCTCCGTCGTTGCGACAGGCGGAGTTTATCAGAAATTACGTTAATCTAACAGTATTGGGTCAGGTCTTGCCTTTTGCCTCCACCAAGCGCACCATGCGCGCATGTCCCGCCCCCTTCGAATTGAATTCCCTGGCGCGATCTACTGGCTCAGACGCGGGTGCCTGACAGGATTCTGTTGTGTTTGCCGCGTATGTCGCGTGACGCACGGTGGCCGGCCGTCACACTTTTGGCGCTTATTTTTCTGGCTCTTTCCAATGGCCAGCCTTCTTGAGCGCGTCTTCTAGTTCGCGCCACTGCAAGCCCATGGCGTTGGCTTTGTGCGCCTGCAGCAGGGCACGCTCGAACTCACCCAACTCCAGGAAGACAGTGCCAATCGAATAGTGCGAAACCGGGTTGTCGCCTGCATTTTGGATTGCAAATTCGAGCTGCCGCATCGCATCATTCTTGCGTTTTTGTTTGCCAAGGTACTGTGCATAGATGCCACGCACCACCGTATCGCCGGGCCGGAAGCGGGTGGCCCGGTCGAAATAACAGTCGATCGTGAAGCTGGCACCCGGTGGCTTGTCACTCTTGTGCCGTTCGCCGAGCCTGGTCATGGTCAACAGTGCGCGGTGGTGATTTGGGAAAACGTATAGCGTATAGCCAACATCACCTGCCATTGCTGCATAGGTTGTCGATGCCGGCCTTGTCAGGGATTCGACCCCGGGCGTGAAGTGGAATTTTTCGACAATTTGCAGGTTCTCGCGTTTTGCAGTCCGATAATCCCAAGGACCAAAGTGGTTATGAAAAGGATCGCCGCATGCGTTCAGGGCTGTTGTTTGTGCCAATGCGCTGCCACCGTGCAGCAGGGCCATCGCGACCGGGAGCGCGGCCAAGATGGCCTGAAACCCTGCGGCATATTCCGTTGATCGTGACCAGAAAGAAGCCGAACGGCTCATTTGATCTGTCCTTTTGAGTTTTTTAGATGTCATGAAGGTCTGACCCCATTTCTTACCCGGTTTTTAGCTCGGAAAGCAATTCCGGGTGATGATCCAACAAACGGAACAGATTAATCACCGCAGCCACTGGCTTAGCCTGCCCTCGCTCGTTGTTTAGGCTTGTCGGAGGGTACGCATTGTTCCGCGCCGATTACCGGATTTAGACATGAGCCACAAATTCGTTCGTGGTCAGATTTGCTGATCTCAGCAGGCTGCGCAGTGTTCCACGGGCTACTTCTTTATGATCTGGTACAGACAACGTCGCTGGCTCGCCCGGCTTGGTCAAAATGATATGGCTGCCCCGCTGCCGAGTAACTGCCCAACCCATTGAAACCAGCACCCTCACCACTTCGCGCCCGCTCAAAACCGGAAGCGTTGGCATCAGAGTGCCACTTCCACTTCGCGTGTCTCCACAGTCAGTGGCAGACCCTGTTCAGCCCTGACCTCCAGACACATCTGGATGGCCTCCCGAATGTTGCCCATTGCCTCCTCGCGCGTCATTCCCTGGCTGACACACCCTGGGATGGCCGGACATTCCACAATCCATATACCATCTTCGTCACGATCCAATGTCACCTTGAACTTCATGTTTTCCTCCTACAGTTCAATCAACTCAAACCTAACTGAGTCCCCCGGAAAAGCAGGGGGCTTACTCAATGAATTATACGGTTAGGGTTTGTTAGCGATAGTACGTGAAAACCTGGTGCTTGCCATTCAAACTCAAACGGTTCCGGTTTTATCCAGCTCTTGGCATAGACATGTCCCCCATTTTCCGCGCCATTTTTCTTCGAGCTACACCGGAGAATGCGTTTTGAGCCAGTCATGATAAACCTCTCTTTCACTGCGTTTGGCCGGACGGAAACTTATAATATGCGGTTCTGTGCTTGGCAGGTAAACCACGGTCAGCACCACCAGCAAATCGAACACGTAGGAGAAAGCCTGTTTGCGTATTGCGTTGATCGTGACCAGAAAGAAGCCGAACGGCTCATTTGATCTGTCCTTTTGAGTTTTTTATCATCCAGAGTTTCAACTCGACTGACGAATGTTTGGGGGAGTGTGGTGTAGCCAGGCCCCCTTCCGAAGTAGCTTTCAAATCCCATGAACCGCATGGAATAGGGCAGTGCCCTTTAAGCAGCCATTTCCAGCGGATGCACTTCCTTCTCAATTTTGCTGCCGCTTTCGATTTCAGTTTGTTTCAAATCATACGAGCTTTGCAGGTTGCTCCAAAACTGCGCGGTGGTACCGAAAAAGCGTGCCAGACGCAACGCTGTGTCCGGTGTAACGGCACGCCGCTCACGGACAATATCGTTGATTCGGGGGGCGGGTACTCGTAGCTCCATTGCCAGAGCGTGCGCGGTCATTCCAAGCGGTACAAGATATTCCTCGCGAAGAATTTCGCCAGGGTGAATCGGTCTCATTTTGTTCGTTGCCATGTCACAACCCCTTAGTGGTAATCGACGATTTCAATTCGGTCCGGTCCTGCATCAGTCCAGACAAAGCAAATGCGCCACTGGGCATTGATGCGGATGCTATGTTGACCAGCCCGGTTTCCACTCAGCGCTTCCAAACGATTGCCAGGTGGTGATGTCAAGTCTCGCAGTAGTACCGCGTCATCAAGCATCTGCAGTTTGCGTTCCGCAACTGATTCAATGTTCCTGAAACGTTTTGGCTTCTTGCCTTCGTACAGTGCTTCGGTGCCTGTGCACAGGAAGGAGCGTATCGTCATGGTGTATTATTTATTGCATTGCGTTAAACGTCAAGCGTTATTTTGTAGAGACGCTGCAGGTAGTGGAAAGAGGGGCAAATTCAGGCGTGGTACAAAAAGCGCCGCCCAGCGCAGGTCATGGGGCGCTCACCCTACCAGCAAACCATCGTCCAACAGCTTTTGGACAATTTCCGCCTGGCGCAGGTCTCGGCGTTTCTTGGACGCAATCCGATTTTTGGCTTTTTCTGCCATCCAGAGTTTGAACTCGACGAATGTTTGGGGGGCAATGGTGCGCATCAGCGCCATGCGACCGGTCGCTGAAATCACCAAGTGCTCGAAGCGTGGTGCGTTCGTCAATACGGAGGCCCCCTCCGCGCGCACGGGCCACAAGTCGCCCTCGTCGTCCGAGAACCGAAACGGGTGCGGATCGTCGCCTTCGGGCTGGCGACGCAAAAAATCCACCTCGAAGCCTTTGGCATTGATGGCAGTTTCCTTCTGCTCTTCCATGCGCTGAAAGCTTGGGTCTGCTCGTTGCAGCACGCCGAGCATGGATGTCTCGGTACGCCCCAAGTCGGTGAAGAACTGTACCCGTTTACGCGCGTCCCACAACAAGTCAACGTCTTGGGTAGCCAGCGCCCCTTGCACAATCCGAACACCAGCCGCAGTCTCATACGCGTAAAGCGCGTGCGTACCCACCACCGTAAAGTGCGGGCCCATTCCAGCCGCTTCAAGCGCTTGCAGAAGCGAGACAACGATGGCCGGGGTTCTACCAGCCTTCAACGCCTTGTTCATGCGCTCGGCCTCGATCAATGCAGGACGAAGCGATTGAAGCCGTGACTCGACAGCCTGCTTGCGCGTTGTGAAGTCTGCATAGATTTTTTCCGTTTCCGGGGAGCGACGCCCTTGTCGGCTCTGGCGGTTGTCGGGGTAGGTCTTGACGAGGTATTCGTAGGCCCCCTCGCGCTTCCAGTACAGGCCACCAGCGTAAGGCTGCGCTTGAGCTTTGACGCGCATGAATTCGTCAAAGACGCTCGTGGCGTCAATGACTTGCCGTGCGGCATTGTCTGAGAGTGGAAGATAGTCCATTCGCCGTATTGTTTGAAAAAACGTATTTTATACGGTGAATTTTCAAAACACACGTCCATACTGTGTCTAATGCTGTCACCTGCGTGACCAGTAAGAATCCGAACGGCTCATTTGATCTTTTCTTTTGAGTTTTTTACATATGAGAGCGGAGTTTGCCACCGAAAGTGGCGTGCAAGCGCTTCAGGGCTCGACCCGCCAGTTCCAGCCCTAAGCCAAGCAGACCAAGCAAAGTACGCGGGTTGTAGGCCACGATGCCCCAGCGCTCGCGTCGCTGGCTCATCCAGGTCGTCTTGTAGGGGTCATCGCCAATCAGGTAGTCCACCTCGCGCACTTTATCCTGCTCGAATACATGCTGCATGAGCATGGCGGTGACCAGAGTGCCGGGTGAGTATTGCTTGAAGTTCTCGTCATATGCCAATTTGTAAATCTCGGCCCGGCCATGGGCTACGATCCACAACTGTGCGGCAATGGGTTCGCCAAATAGTCTGACCAAGTGTTTGCCACAGGCAGATGCCAGTTGCCGAACGCGAAAAACTCGAACGCAAGCCAGCCTTTAAGCCGAAAGGCCGCCAGCAGCGTCTGGTAGGCGTGACAAGACGGATCCATGGGTGAGAAGGTCATTGAAGCTGCACCTGGAAAGTCGAGCCGAATGGCTCGCAGAAGTGTCGCCAGTTCGAATGGCTTCAGACCAACGGCCAGAGCGGGCTCATAGAGCGCGGTGTAGTAGTTGCTGAGAGACTTGAGATGCCAGCCCAGGCGCGCTTTCTCGGCACGCAGGGGCAGCACGGCAACTGCTTGCCCTTCATGGCGCAGCACATAAAAGCGCAGACCCGGATGCGACGGGTAAACGGTATCGACCAAGTTGCGGTACCAGGCCACGCCCAATTCAAGGTTGTGCTTTTCTGCGCGTGCCAGCAGGGCTTGCACGTCCTGGGGCAGAGCGTCTGGATGGTGGAATACCTCTACGCTTGTCTCTTTACTGAAGTGCGTATTGCGCATGTAGCGACTGCCACGCAGTACGCGCATTGCCGCAAGGATGATCGCCAACGAGGGCCATCGAAGCAGTGTGGCGTGTTGCATCCATCGGTCACCAGTAGCCCACGCCAGTTGGTCTTGGTTGGCGTCGGTGTAGAACTCGATTCTTCCGTTGGGCCAAGCATCAAAGGCATGCTCGATCACCATGCGCTGCAACAGCCGTCCCGGTGAGTACTGCGCCATTGACTCAAGGTAGCTGGTCTTCAGCATGATCAGCACGCCGTTCTTCACGACCGCCAAGCGTGACGCCACCAAGGTGTCGCCAAACCAGAGTTCAAAGATTCGGGCCTCGTCACGTTGGGCGGCGCCCTGCATTAACTCCACATAGAAGGCAAGTTGCGCTGGATCGGATGGAAGTGCTGTGCCTGCGGTCCCCTTCCATCCGATAGCCTCCAGATCGGCATATCGGCTGGTAGCGCCGAATATCTCGATTGGGCTGGCTACGATTGCCAGGCGCCAAGAGATATTGTCAGTTTGAACCCGTTTTAGATAGCGATTGATGTTTGACTGAAGATTTCTGGATCGTCCTGACCAATAGGTCGGAAATGAAGCCTCAAGTGAAATGTTCATCGTCAGCGCATGGTTTGTACGCTGCGTAGGCGGCAACGAATGACTGACCACGCCACCCACGGCAGGATCATTGCAAAGCAGGTCCAGCCCGAACGCAAAGAAGGGCAGGCGACTCAAAAGTTGGGGCAACTGAGTTGCGTCAGCCATAAGGGTTGGCCCAATTTGCGCCTGGCTGGGCAGGAAACTG
This sequence comes from Polaromonas sp., assembly GCA_038902795.1. Lineage (GTDB taxonomy): Bacteria > Pseudomonadota > Gammaproteobacteria > Burkholderiales > Burkholderiaceae_C > Polaromonas. The sequence goes on from JBCKNJ010000044.1 coordinate 9,704, forward strand.
GTCCACATGAAGGGGCCGCTCGGTTTGACGATGCACATGGCCTGCACCTGGCCTTGTGCCTCAAGCTGGCACAAGCGCTCAGTGCCATCGCCAAAGTTGCGCAGCAAGCCTTCGACGAACAGGCTCGACAGCATGGGGTGGTTGCCAAAGGCGCGCTCATTAAGGGCATCCCATGCATCTGCAAACGCCCCCAAGCTGCGCTGCAGCGGGACGACGGTCCAGCGGCTCATGACAGCACCTTGGCTACTGCTGTCGTAAGCCACAGCATTTGCGCATGGCTGAGATTTTGGTGACAGGGCAGGTGCAATAAATGCAGGCGGTAGTCGGTGGCGACCTCGCAAGTTGAAGTTGCCATGTCGTCCCACCGCCATACGGGTACACCGAGGCGTTTCAGCAGTGGAAAATGAAGCTCCGGATGGTTGATGTAAAGCACAAACATATAGGGCACACAGTCATCCGCAAGGGTGGGGAACAATGCCCGACAGTGAGGCAAATGGGCCACGGCGCTGGTCCATTGTTGGTAGTTGTGGCGGCGACGTGAGGCAAGGCGATCCACATTTGTGTTTCGCATGATCCAGCGGGACCAAGCCAAGCTTTCCAAATGCTCTTGAGCAGGAATGTAGTGGGCTGATAGCGAGCATGCACGTTCCAGAGTGTCGCTGCCAGCAGGCATAGGCGTTGGGGCGAATGCATTGATCTCGTCATCTAACAAGGGGGTGTCTGGCACTCGATGCCGGGCAAGGACTTGCCGCGCGGAACGAAGCAGCCCCTTGAGTTCCTGGGCAAGTGCTTGCGGCTGGCCGCGATCAGGCGACAAGCAAGCATCTTCATTGGCCCACAGAACGCCCCCGTCTTCGCATGGAAAGAATTTGTACGGGCTGGCAATGCCAAAGCGTCCGGCTGTGCCCATGATGCCTGTTGCTGGGCCGCCGGTCTTGCTAAACAGGGCGTGAGCGCAGTCCTCGATCAAAGCAATGCCATGCGATTTGCAAAAAATAGAGATCGCATCGAGCTCTTGAGCGAAGCCAAAAAAATGAGTCAAAAGCAGCGCCTTGACTGGTTGTTGGCGTGCGGCAAAACAGGCGCTCAATGACTCTAGATCTGGCGACAAATTGGGAGCCAAACCGTACAAACCGATCTCAGCTCCCAGTCGGATGGCCGGATCCAACATGCTGCGGCAGTGGTAGGCCGGTACCAGCACCGATCCGCTCGCACCCACGCCGCACTGCCGATAAGCTTCCATGAGCGCATAGCGGCCACGCGTAAAAAACTGCGCGTCGACGCCTGAACCTAAAGCGCGGAACGTGGGGGATTTGCTGCCCCAAAGTGATTCAGGCGTGAGGGCTGCCAGAACCGGTACCCTGGACCTTGGAAAGCCACAGCCACTGGGATCAAACCGCTGGTATTCCATTACCCTTGCCCTTGCCCTATATCTTGTAGCCAGGCCAGGGGCAATCCTTCGGCTTGGGTAGGCGCCAGGCTGGCCTGAAACCCTGCGATGCGTGACCAGAAAGATTCCGAACGGCTCATTTGATCTCTCCTTTTGAGTTTTTTTACTTGTGAGAGTGGAGTTTGCCACCGAAAGTGGCGTGCAATGATGTGGACTCGACTCCGAGTGATGCGATGATGATTTATAATCATCGCATCAAACCATTCTGAGCATTCAAATGCGCACAACTCTTGACATTGAAGATGACGTTCTTGTCGCCGCCAAGGAAATGGCGCGCCGTGAGCACTTGAGCGCCGGGAAAATCATTTCCCGCCTGGCACGGCTGGCCTTGACGACACGAGTCGATCGACAGCCGTCGGCGCTCACGGTGAGCGGGTTTAGACCCTTGCCGACGCATGCTGTACTGGTCAGCAATGATCAGGTCAATGCCATTCGAGAGAGCGAGGGTATTTAGTGGTCGCACTGCTGGATGTCAACGTGCTGATCGCCTTGCTGGATGCCGGCCACATACACCATGCCGCCGCCACACAGTGGCTGAGCGAGCACTTGGACGCGGGATGGGCGTCGTGCCCACTGACCCAGAATGGATGCATCCGGATCCTGTCTCAAACCGCTTACCCCAACCGTGCGCCCGCAGCCGAGGTGGCTGCCCGCTTGGCGGAGGCCACCCTCAATCCAGCGCACCATTTCTGGCCAGACGCCGTCAGCCTGTTGACGCCGGGACTGTTGGAATGGAGCAACTTGCTTACCGGGCGCCATATCACCGACGCCTATCTGCTGGCACTTGCGGTGAAAAATAGCGGGCGGTTTGTCACGCTGGACCAAGGCATTCCCCTATCCGCCGTGCAAGGCGCGCAAGCCAGACACCTGGTGGTGCTCAAAACCCACAACCCCTGAGCCTGATCGCTGCTGCGCCAGGGCGACCTGCTGGTTTTCAACGACACCAAAGTTATCAAAGCCAGCCTGTCGAGCAGGCGGCCAAGCCAGTACAGGTATTTTGCCCATGGACTACCCGCCCATGCGCTCATCGGCAAGGTCTGGCGGGCCATTGTGGTGGACTTGACGGCGTCGGTCATGATCTGTGGTGTGCGTTTAGCCAATCCAGCGTGAGGGCTTCAACGGTTGCGCGGTCGCGGGCGCTGGAGAAGGTGTGGTCGGCCTGCGCAATGTCCCGGCGCTGAACGTTGGCCGCCTCGGTGATGTTTTGCCATGCATGGTTTGAAGTAACGTACTCAGTGAATTCTTTGGCTGTGTAGTCGTTGCTACTCAAAACCAGCAGCATCGGGCCTTTGAATTGCATCCAGGCTTGGGCCATGCGGGTTTGGTAAGGCTGACTGTCTCCCCCGGTTGGCTTGGCGGCGGCGTTTGCAAATGCGGTCTTTATATTGCGCGCCAGCCCGCTGGCCGCGCTGGCTGCCACTTTGCCGCTGAACAACTTGATCCAGAACTCCTTTTGCCGCAGGCGCTGGGTGTAGTAGTGCTTGACCTGGGTTTTGGCCAGGCTGGCCTCGGAGCGCACCCAGGGGTTGAGCAGGCACAGGCCTTTGACGCGGGCGTCTTGCGTGGCGTGGCAATACAGCAGGGCGGCGGATGCAGCATCGCACAGGCCCCAAAGCACCACGTTTTGCACACTGGGGGCGGCCACCTGCAGGGCGCTGATGGCGCAGGCGATGTCTTCGTTCACGTTCTCAAAGGTGTGCAGCTCGCCCGCGCTGTCGCCCATGCCACGGTAGTCAAAGCGCAGCACGGGTGTGCCAGCGGCGGCCAGCGCGCGTGCCAGCAAGACAAACTGGCGGTGGCTACCGGCGCGGTATTGCGGGCCGCCCACAATCACGATGACGCCGGTGTCGGCAGGTGTTTCTGGTTTGGCCAGAATGCCGAGCAGGGTGTCGCCCGCGCAGGCAAAAAGTGCTGTCTCTTCGGTGTAGTTCATGCCGAGGCATTTTAGGGGCCAAACCCGGTTTTAATCGGGATAGGAAGCAGCCTCGCGGCCCCTCCCTCCCACACCACCGGACATACGGGTCACGTATCCGGCGGTTCCTTGAAACTTGCGTAATCTCATGCTGCCCTGGCCGGTGCCAATTCGGGCAGCCCCATTTGACGAAACAACTTTGCAGGTAGTGCCAAATTCAGCGCTGGCGTTTGACTCAACCACCATGGGCCATGCGCACTCTTGCTTGTGTTCCAAGCCTCTCGTACGCTGACCCCGCGTTTCCTGAAGTATCGCGGTAACCCGCCCTGCCCCATTGTTTCCATGCATAGCATCGTAACCGCCGTCGCACCCATTTGTCGATTTCACGCAGAGGGCTCAACACTTCGGCAATTCCGCAGTAGGCTACTCCCCCGGTCAGGGCAGTCTTCAACTCTTGCACGATGTCGCTTCAGCCGGTGACCTCGTGTGCGACGGGTCAGCTCTCGGATGGTGGCCCTTGAGTTTCTCAATGGCCTGGTCGGCCACTTTGGTCGTGAAGAGCCCGAATTCAGCTGGGAGCGCACCGACAAGGCCCAGGCACTGCGGGCGGCGGCGGGCTTGTAATTTGACGGCCGGGGCGAGCAGGCATGGTGTATGGGTGTCCAGGCAATCGCACTGCGTGTTTTGCCCGCTATCAGGAGGTTAGAGTTGTCGGTTTGCTTTACAGCCGATCCACCACGTTTTTTTAAGTGGTTGATAACAAACAAGTTTTTTTTTGTGGCATGAAGTTTGCTTATAAACCTGCGTTGCTGGCCGGTCGCCTTCGTGAGGGATGCACTGTAGGGCTCAGCAATTTTATCTAGCCTTACACAGTGGTCACCTTAACCACCTTAACCAGGAGATTTTCATGAAACGTTTCAAGACCCTTGCCCTTTCGACCGTCTTTGCCGCGGCCTTGCTGGCGGTATCAGGCGCGCATGCCACTGCGTTGATCTTCAAAGACGACACCTCCACAAGCGCCATTCCGGGCCTCACCGGTTTCGCGACCACGGGCGCCATGATGAGCGGCACGCAGATCACCGCGAACTTCGTCGGTGGCTCCAGCGGTAGCTTCAGCCAGACCTTGACCTGGGCCACCACGGGCACCACTTCGGGCGGCGTGGCGGGCACCGGCTGGGGCCTGTCACTGACCGGCGACAGCTTCACCAATGCCTGGCTGTTCACGATCGGCGCGACTACCGGCCAGTTGGTGTCGATGGTGATTGACGCCATCCTGTCGCTGACGGTGCTGGATACCACTGAGCCGAATCCGGGCACGCCCGACTCGGCGTCAGGCAAGGACTTCGTGTTCTCCAGCGCCGACGACTACACGGCCACCGGGACCTACACCAACCGGGTTTCGATCTTTCCGAACGCTGCTGTGGGCGACCTGTACCAGACGCTGACGGTGGTCTTTGACGGTGGCCCGAGCGGTAACTGGGCCTTTTTCCAAGACACCGACAACGACTCGCGTTTCGGCGTGCCCGAGCCGGCCAGCCTGGCGCTGGTGGGACTTGCGCTGGCTGGGCTTGCCATCGCCCGTCGGCGTCGGCAGACCTGACACCTGCCCCCAGTTGATTAGCGGCTCAGTCACGGAGCCGGTTGACACCAAAGGCCCGCCCCTGGCGGGCCTTTTCCATGGTGCGCCCAGCATGGGCGGACTGCCTTCCCGAAGGATCAGCTTATGCGCACGCA
>JBCKNJ010000045.1:0-14766 GCA_038902795.1 Polaromonas sp.
TAGGGTTAGACATCACTTGGTTTGGCGGGAACGGGAGGGGGTGCTGGCCATCGCGCTGGTTTTGGAACGTGGCCTTTTCTATCTTCGTCGCTCATTGTTTTACACCTCGCTCAATAAGTACTTTGTCATAGCAACTTTGCTGAAGCGCCGTATCGTCAAATGGTAGATCAGCAGATGCATTCGATCTTTCAACGCTCCTATTTTGGAGAACCATAAAATCACTTTCCAAATAATGGTTGCTTTCTATAAATCGCCACATTGACTCATATTCAATTTCTAGTTGATGCCACTGCGCGCCCACATCACTCATTTTTATAGAAAGGCGTGTGTAATTTAGAAATGGTTGAACGGTTGCAACAATTGCTGTAAGCGCAGATAGAACTTTCCACAACCATAGTTGCTGCATTTCGCCTAGAGCAGATAACACGGCAGAGGATGATAGCACTGCCAAAGCAATTTGAAGAAAGCGTTCTCTTTTGGAAAATTGAGCAGCTTTTGAGTGCCAATATCTTCTCTGATATTCTGACTCTAGCATTGCATCCCAAACTGCGGTTCGTTCAAGAGGAGTGGTCATAATGTCTAACGTAATATAGACCGTCGGATATCCTGGCCGTTCAGCTTATTCTGCGGGATAAACTGGACCGTTGGATTGCAATTACCCCTACAAAACCCGCCTACCCCGCTTGACAGCTTGTTTTTTGTCGTCAATACTGTGTTTTTATACATGGTTTTGATTCCATGAACTCTGTCGCCTATCTTCCCCAATCCAAACGTCTGCTGGAGCAGGTGAGTGAGGTGCTGCGCTACAAGCACTATAGCCTGAAAACCGAGCAGGCTTACCTCTACTGGATTCGCTTTTTCGTGCGCTGGCATGGGCGCGACGGGCCCATGCAGCACCCGCGCAGCATGGGTGGCGCCGAGGTGACGCAGTTTCTGACCATGCTCGCCAACGAGCGCCGAGTGTCGGTGTCAACGCACAATCAGGCGCTCAGCTCCTTGCTGTTTTTGTACCGCCAGGTGCTGGCCATTGATTTGCCTTGGCTGACAGAGGTGCAGCGCCCGACCCGCCCCCGGCGGATACCCTCTGTGTTGACCAAGGCCGAAGTTGCGTCTCTTTTGGGCTCAATGGATGGCGAAATGGCTTTGTTGGCCAAGCTGCTGTATGGCACGGGTATGCGTTTGATGGAGGGCCTGCGCCTGCGGGTCAAAGACGTGGACTTTGATCGACAGGTATTGGTTGTGCGGGAGGCCAAAGGCGGAAAAGACCGGGTAGTGATGTTGCCGCGTTCGTTGCATGAGGCGCTCAAGGCGCAGGTGCTCCAGGCGCGGGCAGTGTGGATGCATGACCGGGAAGTGGGCTGCGCTGGTGTTGAAGTGCCCGATGCGCTGGCGGTCAAGTACCCTGACTTGGGTAGGCGATGGGGGTGGTTTTGGGTATTCCCTGCACCTAAATTCTCGGTTGATCCGCGCTCCCGGATCGAGCGTCGGCACCACCTCTATGAAGAGCGCTTGCAGCGCGCCATCAAACTGGCCAGTGCTACGGCGCAAATTGTCAAACCTGTTTCCGTCCACACGCTACGCCATAGTTTTGCCACGCATTTGCTGCAGGCTGGCACCGACATCCGCACGGTGCAAGAGTTGCTGGGCCATAGCGATGTGTCCACCACCATGATCTACACGCATGTGCTGAAGGTGGCGGCGGGCGGTACGGCGAGTCCACTGGATCTACTGCTGGCTTGAGTTTCAGATCACTTTGGCAATCGCCGCACAAACGTAGTCGATGTTCTTGCTGTTTAGCGCGGCCACGCACATGCGGCCGGTGTCGGTGCCGTAAATGCCGAACTCGTTGCGCAGGCGCAGCATCTGGTCCTTGGAGAGGCCCGAGTAGCTGAACATGCCGATCTGCGTGGTGATGAAGCTCATGTCCTGCTTCACGCCGGCCGCTTTCAGGCCATCGACCAGCTTTTGCCGCATGGCCTTGATGCGAACGCGCATTTCGGTCAGCTCTTCTTCCCACAGCGCGCGCAGGGCGGGGGTGTTGAGCACCGTCGCCACGACAGTAGCACCGTGAATCTGCGGGTTGCTGTAGTTGGCGCGGATCACCAGTTTGAGCTGCGACAGCACCTTGTCGGCTTCTTCCTTGCTCTGGCACAGAACCGACAGCGCACCGACGCGCTCACCATACAGGCTGAAGCTTTTCGAGAACGAGGTGGATAAAAAAAACGACAGGCCAGCGGCGACAAATTTGGCAACCGCCGCACCGTCTTCCTGGAGGCCATAGCCAAAGCCCTGATAAGCCATGTCAAGAAAAGGCGTGAGCCCTCTAGCCTTGACGACGGCAATGACCTGATCCCACTGCGCGCTGGTGATGTCGTAACCGGTCGGGTTGTGGCAGCAGGCGTGCAGCACGACGATGGTGTCTTCGGCGGCGGCGTTCAGCGCGGCCAGCATGCCGTCGAAGTTGATGCCTTTTTTGGCTGCGTCGTAGTAGGGGTGGCTAGTCACCACAAAGCCGGCCTGGGTGAACAGGCCGCGGTGGTTTTCCCAGCTCGGGTCGGAAAGCAGCACCTTGGCGTTGGGCAGCAGCTTCTTCAAAAAGTCGGCACCAATCTTCAGGCCACCGGTGCCGCCTATGGCTTGAGCAGTGGCAACGCGGCCACTTTTGACGGGCTCGCTGTTAGCACCAAACACCAGTGACTTGACGGCCGAGTCATAGGCCGCAATGCCGTCGATCGGCAGGTAGCCGCGCGGCTTGGGCGATTCCATCATCTGCTTTTCAGCCGCCTGTACGCATTTGAGCAGGGGCAGCTTGCCGTCGTCGTCGTAGTACACACCGACACCGAGGTTGACCTTGGCGGGGTTGGTGTCGGCGGCGAACTGTTCGTACAGACCCAGGATGGGGTCGCGTGGGGCCATTTCGACGGCGCTGAACAGGGTGGCGGGCAAAGACATGAAAAATCCTCAAAAAAGTAAAAAGCAGGCAGCAAAACAAAACCTGACCAAAGGCGGGCATCGCGCACTTGCAATTCCGGCTTCTGCCCGGATGTCGTATGCTGTTCGGTTGCCCTGATTTTAGCCGGGCCTGATGCGCAGATTGCGGAGTTTTATGCTAGATCCTTTGGAAGTCATTGCCGATACGGCAGATTCAGGCAGCGCCGCCGAGGGAGCAGTCCGCGGCACGTTTGTCAGCTTTCCGGACTCGCCGTTCGAGCTTTTCATGCCCTACCAGCCCGCTGGCGACCAGCCGCAGGCGATTGACAAGCTGGTCGAAGGCATCAACGACGGCGAAGTGTTCCAGACCCTGCTGGGCGTGACCGGCTCGGGCAAAACCTTCACCATGGCCAATGTGATTGCACGGGTTGGTAAGCCGGCGATTGTGTTTGCACCCAACAAGACGCTGGCGGCGCAGCTCTACAGCGAGTTCCGCGAGTTCTTCCCGAAAAATGCGGTGGAATATTTCGTCAGCTACTACGACTACTACCAGCCTGAGGCCTATGTGCCGCAGCGCGATCTTTTCATTGAAAAAGACTCCGCCATCAACGAGCACATCGAGCAGATGCGCCTGTCGGCCACCAAAAGCGTGCTGGAGCGCCGCGACACCATCATTGTGGCGTCGGTCAGCGCCATCTACGGCATAGGCACTCCCGAGGACTACATTCAGATGCGTTTCATCGCCCGCATTGGCGACAAGATGGGCCAGCGTGATGTGATTGCGCGTTTGATCCGGATGCAGTACAGCCGCAACGACCAGGACTTTGCGCGCGGCACCTTCCGCGTGCGCGGCGATGTGATTGACGTTTTCCCGGCCGAGCATTCGGAGCTGGCGATTCGCATCGAGCTGTTTGACGATGAGATCGAAACACTGTCGTTGTTTGACCCACTGACCGGGCGCATCCGCCAGAAGATTACGCGTTTTGTGGTCTACCCGAAAAGCCATTACGTCACGCCGCGCGACAAGGTGATGATGGCGGTTGAAACCATCAAGCTGGAGCTGGTCGAGCGCGTGGCGCAGTTTGTCAAAGAAGGCAAGCTGGTTGAAGCGCAGCGCATCGAGCAGCGCACCCGGTTTGATCTGGAAATGCTGAGTGAAATCGGCCACTGCAAGGGCATTGAAAACTACACCCGCCACCTGAGCGGCGCGCCGCCCGGCGCGCCGCCCTCGACGCTGTGCGACTACCTGCCGAAGGACGCGCTGATGTTTCTCGACGAGAGCCACGTCATGATCGGCCAGCTCAACGCCATGTACAACGGCGACCGCTCGCGCAAGACCACGCTGGTGGAATACGGCTTCAGGTTGCCCAGCGCGCTGGATAACCGGCCGCTGAAGTTCGAAGAATTTGAAGCCAAGATGCGGCAGGCCGTTTTTGTTTCCGCCACACCCGCTGCTTACGAGCAGGCGCACGCGGGGCAGGTGGTCGAGCAGCTGGTGCGGCCAACCGGGCTGGTTGACCCCGAGGTTGAAGTGCGGCCCGCAACCCATCAGGTTGATGACGTGCTGGGTGAAATCCGCATCCGCGTGGACAAGAACGAGCGCGTGTTAATTACCACGCTGACCAAGCGCATGGCCGAGCAACTGACGGATTATTTGACCGACAACGGCGTGAAAGTGCGTTACCTGCACAGCGATGTCGATACCGTGGAGCGCGTCGAGATACTGCGTGACCTGCGGCTGGGCGCTTTTGATGTGCTGGTTGGCATCAACCTGCTGCGCGAGGGGCTGGACATTCCCGAGGTGTCGCTGGTCGCCATTCTGGATGCCGACAAGGAAGGCTTTTTAAGGTCAGAGCGCAGTTTGATTCAAACCATTGGCCGCGCCGCGCGAAACCTCAATGGCCGCGCGATTTTGTATGCCGACCGCATCACCGATTCGATGAAAAAAGCCATCGGCGAAACCGAGCGCAGACGCAACAAGCAAATCGCCTTTAATCTGGAGCATGGCATCACGCCTAAGAGCATCGTCAAGCGCGTCAAGGATTTGCTCGACGGTGTGTACAGCGAAAAATCAGGCAAGGAAGCCGAGAAGCTTCAGATGCAGAAGGCGCTGGTCGAGGACATGAGCGAGAAAGACATCTCGCGCGAGATCAAGCGGCTGGAAAAGCAGATGCTGGATCACGCCAAAAACCTCGAATTCGAAAAAGCCGCAAGGGTGCGCGACCAGTTGCATATCTTGAAGAGCCAAGCCTTTGGCGCGTCTGGTACAGACAACTTGATGCCGATTTCTGCTGCGCGGCCTGCGCGTGGCTGAGGGAATTGAGCTACTAAGCGCAAGATAAGTTACTGAGTCGTCTATATTTATACCCAGTCGGGAAAACCCTTGGAAGTGCTATACTTGACAAATCTAGTCGGAAATATAAAAAATAAGAGATGCTTCCCGCGATGACCAGCTGACTGGCGTGGGTAGCTACGGAGGGAAAATGACCTAAAAACATCATTTTTCAGAGCAAAAACGATAGTCAAATCAACTTTAAAGGAGATTGTTATGCGCCTCACGACCAAAGGCCGCTTTGCGGTCACTGCCATGATTGACTTGGGCCTGCGCCAAAACAGTGGCCCGGTAACGCTGGCAGCTATTAGCCAGCGCCAGCAAATTTCGCTCTCATATTTAGAGCAGCTTTTCGGCAAACTGCGCCGCCACGAGCTGGTTGAGTCCACCCGTGGCCCTGGCGGCGGTTACACGCTGGGCCGCAAGGCATCCGCCATCACCGTGGCCGACATCATTGTGTCGGTAGACGAACCGCTTGATGCCACCCAGTGCGGCGGCAAGGAAAACTGTACGGGCGAAGACGGCCGCTGCATGACGCACGATCTGTGGGCATCACTGAACAGCCGCGTGGTCGAGTTTCTGGACTCCATCACCCTGCAAAAGTTGGTCGATGACCAGCTCGCCAAGGGTGTGGTCGTCGAGAACACCTCGATGGTCAAAAAAGCGATTTTCACATCGCCCATAGCCAAACCCATGCGCGTGAACGCACCCAACTCGGTGTTTGCTTTGGGTAATGCGTTTTCCAAGACCTGATTGATGTATTGCAAAGCAGCTTGAGGAAACCCCACACTTCGGTGTGGTTCAAAATCGGGTAACACTTTTTCGGGTGACCATCGGTTGAGTCATAGGCAAACCATCCGCCACCATTACCCTTGGAAAAGGCCGCTAACGATAAACCGTTGGCGGCCTTTTGTTTGGGCAATCCTAACCAGCGTATAAAAATAGCCCCATGGCAACCATGCAACTTCAAGACATTCTTTTCTCTCAGGGCTTTGGCACGCGGCGCGTTTGTGCGTGGCTGGTTCAGCAGGGTCTGGTCATGGTGGCGGAGCAGGTGTGTGCCGAGCCTGCCATGCCGTTTGAAGCAGAGGCGCTGCACTTCACGGTGCAGGGCGTGGCCTGGCAGTATTTTGGGAAAGCCTATTTGATGCTGCACAAGCCTGCGGGCTACGAGTGCTCGCAAAAGCCCAGCACCTACCCCAGCATTTACACGCTGCTGCCCGCGCCGATTCGCCAGCGCGGTGGCGGTGCGGCTGCCGGTGTGCAGGCCGTCGGCAGGCTGGACCAGGACACCACTGGTCTGCTGCTGCTGTCAGATGACGGCAAGTTCATTCACCGCATGAGCTCGTCCAAGCACCACGTACCCAAGGTCTATGAAGTTACCGCCAAACATGCGGTGGATGACCAGCAGATTCAAAAGCTTTTAAGCGGGGTGGTGCTGGACGACGACCCCAAACCGGTTCGTGCGGCGGCTTGCATCAAGACCGGCGACAACACCCTGAGCCTGACGTTGACCGAGGGCAAATACCACCAGGTCAAGCGCATGATTGCGGCGGTCGGCAATCGGGTTGAAGGTGAGGGCGGCTCGAGCGGCCTGCACCGCTCACGCATAGGCGAGCTGGCCTTGCCTGAAGACTTAAAACCCGGTCAGTGGCGCTGGCTGACGGCAAGTGACTTGCTATTAATAGCAGTCAGCTTGTCGTTTTCAGGAAGTCAGCCATTGCTTCAATCGTCTTTTGGGGCTGGTCGCGGTGTGGGGAGTGCCCGCAATCAGCCAGCCTGAGCTGCTGCGCATGGGGTACGGCCAGGGCCATTTCATCAAGCTGCCGCAGCGTTCCGTACTCGTCATCAAGGCCCTGCACCAGCAGCAGGGGCGCGGTGATGGCGCGACATTCAGACCGGATGTCGAAGCGGCTGAACGCTTCAGACAGCCACACATCATTCCATTGCCAGAAAGCACCATCAACGTCTGCGTGATACCTGGCCAAGCGCTCTCTCAGCCCGTTGGACTCGAAGGCCATTTTTGCCTGCGTAATCGCCTTGACAGCCACGTCTTCAACCAGCACATGCGGTGCCATGGCGATGCAGGCCGCTACCGGGAAGCGGCTGGCGTACAGCAACGCAATCGTTGCGCCATCCGAGTGCCCGAGCAGCACCGGGTTTTTGAGTTGCAGCTTCGCAAGCAGGGCGGGCAACACCTCCCACGCCTCGCGGTGCATGTAGTCGGCCCTCAGAAAATTGCGCCCGGCTGGCACGCGGTCAGAGCGCCCATAGCCACGCCGCGAATAGACCAGACCCGCGCGCCCCGTCGCTTCGCACACCGCCTGCGGCCAGTCCAGCCCGCGCTGCGTCCACAGACTGACCGAGCCCAGGCCCTCGTGCAAAAAAACCAGTGGCGCCAGGCCACTTTTACCGGCAATCTGTTTGACTTCAAGCTGCGTGTTGTTGGTGGTGACAAAGTCCATGCCGACATCGTAATTGCATTGCGGCTGGGCGCGGAGGGTTATTGGGGTCAGACGCCAATTTCATTACGATGCAAAGCATCGCACCCGAAGGGCGTGCCAAAGGCACGATGAATTTGGACTCTGACCCCAAAAACCCTCTGCGTTATCCTTAGACCCATGACCAAACTCCTCGACTCCTTCTGGCGCGCGGCGATGTATTGCCTGCATCCGCGCGTGATTGCGTTGTCGATATTGCCGCTGGTCATCATGGTGGCGTTGTCTTTGGGGCTGGGCTACTTTTTCTGGGAAGGAGCGATTGCTGCGGTGCGCGGCAATCTTGACAGCTACCAGATGGTGGGCGGCATGGTGCGCTGGCTGGAGACGCTGGGCCTATCGAGACTGCGGCTGGTGCTGGCACCTGTGTTGCTGCTGTTTTTGGCGATTCCGGTGATCGTGATTGTCTCGCTGCTGTTCGTGGCGATTTTTATGACACCAGCCATGGTGGCGCTGGTGGCCGAGCGGCGCTTTCCAAGCCTGGAGCGCAAAAAGGGTAGCTCGATGCTGGCCAGCCTGCTGTGGTCGCTGGGCTCGACGCTGCTGGCGGTGATTGCGCTGGTGCTGTCGATTCCGCTGTGGCTGATTCCGCCGCTGATATTCGTGCTGCCACCCCTGATCTGGGGCTGGCTGACTTACCGTGTGATGTCTTACGACGCATTGGTAGACCACGCCAGTAGCGAAGAGCGGCGGCAGATTTTTAAAGAGCAGCGTATGCAGTTGCTGGGCATTGGCGTGCTCAGTGGCTACCTGGTGGCTGCGCCGAGTTTGATCTGGGCATCGGGCGCGATGTTTGTGGCCATGGCACCGATTCTGGTGCCGGTGGCGATCTGGCTTTACACGCTGGTGTTTACTTTTTCGTCGCTCTGGTTTGCGCACTACACACTGGCTGCGCTGGAGCAACTGCGGCAAAAAAACAATGCGCTGGTGCTTGATCCGCTCGAGATACGGGAGCAACCGGCTACCAAATCAATAGAAAATGATGCCGTATCCATTGCTTTGCCGGGGTCGTCCACCGGCTTCGACGCGTCGGGCAGCAAGCCCAATTCTTTTTAATCGTTTCAACTATTCCCATGACCACCCACTTCGGAATCATCATCATTGGTGATGAAATTCTCTCAGGCAAACGCGCTGACAAACACCTGCCAAAAGTCATCGAACTGCTGGGCGCGCGCGGTCTGCAACTGGCTTTTGCCGACTATGTGGGTGACGACCCGGCTCGTATTACCGCTACGCTGGCCAGGGCCTTTGCGGGCGCGCGTGAGTCGGGCGATGTGGTGTTTTCATGTGGTGGTATAGGGGCCACGCCCGATGACCATACGCGCCAGTGCGCGGCCAAAGCGCTTGGTATTGAGATGGTCCTGCACCCCGAGGCCAAAGCCCTGATTACCGAGCGCATGAAAGCCACGGCCAAAGAGCAGGGCGTGCCGTTCGATGCGGATCGGCATGACAACATTCATCGGCTCAATATGGGTGTGTTCCCGGTTGGCGCGGATGTGATTCTTAATCCGTATAACAAGATTCCGGGTTTTACCTGCTGGGCCGACGCAGGGGCTGTGCAGTCGCGGGGCAGCCGGTTATTGGGGTCAGACACCAATTTCGCTTCGGTGCGAAGCACCGAACCCCGAGGGCAAGCCACAGGCTTGGCGAATTTGGGCTCTGACCCCAAAAACCGGCGTGGGGGCATACATTTCTTGCCTGGTTTTCCCGTCATGGCCTGGCCCATGATGGAGGGCGTGCTTGATACGCTTTACCTGCATCTGCACCAAAAATCAGCGTACATCGAGAAGTCAATCATTGTGTTTGGCTCTATGGAAGCCACCCTGACCCCGCTGATGCTGGAGTTGGAGGCCAAGCATGCTGGCATCAAGGTGTTCAGCCTGCCCAGCGTTGACCACCCCACCTACGGGCGGCATATTGAGCTGGGCGTGAAGGGTATGCCCGATGCGGTTGGTCTGGCTTACCCGGCGCTGCTGGCAGGTTTGGCCCACTTTGACTTTAAATTTGGCCCTGAATTAGTGCGTTCTTGAGTTGCACTCCTATAGAACATCCCATGAATGCACCAATATAGTGCATTCATGGGATGCCCTATTTCAGCCGTATCTGCATCTGTTCCCAAGTGCCTGCCCAGTTTGGGGCGAATTTGGCGGCACAATTCACGGCACAATCGAGGGCGCGCCAACGGGTTGAAGATGTATTTGCTTTGGCACAAAAAGTGCATTCACTCGTTTTTGAAAACAGTTTTTAACAACCACCCAGCAACAGGAGAATTTGATGGCCAAGACCGTCGCAGATGTCATGAAAATGGTCAAGGAAAACGAGGTCAAGTTTGTTGACTTCCGCTTTGTTGACACACGGGGGAAAGAGCAGCACGTTACCGTGCCCGTATCCCACTTTGACGAAGACAAGTTCATTTCGGGCCACGCTTTTGACGGCTCATCGATCGCCGGCTGGAAGGGCATTGAAGCATCTGACATGTTGCTCATGCCAGATGCCAATACCGCCAACCTTGACCCGTTCTACGAAGAAACCACGCTGTTCCTGACCTGCGACGTGCTCGACCCGACCGACGGCAAGGCCTATGACCGTGACCCGCGCTCGATTGCCAAGCGCGCTGAAGTCTACCTCAAGGCTTCTGGCTTGGGCGACACCGCCTTCTTCGGCCCAGAGCCAGAGTTCTTCATTTTTGACGGCGTGCGCTGGGCCAATGAAATGTCGGGCGCGTTTTTTGAAATTGACGCATACGAAGCCCCATGGAACTCGGGCAAAAAACTCGAAGGCGGCAACCGCGGCCACAGGCCTACCGTCAAGGGCGGCTACTTCCCAGTACCGCCGGTTGACAGCATGCAGGACATGCGCGCCGAGATGTCGCTGATTCTCGAATCGCTGGGCGTTCCGGTTGAAGTGTTTCACCACGAAGTCGGTGGCGCTGGCCAGAACGAAATGGGCACCCGCTTCAGCACGCTGGTGCAGCGCGCCGACTGGACCATTTTGCTCAAGTACGTCGTCCACAACGTGGCCAACGCCTACGACAAAACGGCAACTTTCATGCCCAAGCCCATGGTGGGCGACAACGGCTCCGGTATGCACGTGCACCAGTCGGTCTGGAAAGACGGCAAAAACCTGTTTGCCGGCGACGGCTATGCCGGCCTGTCAGATTTTGCGCTGTACTACATCGGCGGCATCATCAAGCACGCACGCGCACTGAACGCCATCACCAACCCCGGCACCAACAGCTACAAGCGCCTGGTTCCTGGCTACGAAGCACCGGTGAAGCTGGCTTATTCGGCCAAAAACCGCTCGGCTTCCATCCGCATTCCTTATGTGGCCAACCCCAAGGGTCGCCGCATTGAAGTGCGGTTCCCGGATCCACTGATGAACCCCTACCTCGGCTTCACGGCACTGATGATGGCCGGTCTGGATGGCGTTGAAAACAAGATCCATCCGGGCGAAGCTGCCAGCAAGGACTTGTACCATCTGCCACCCGAAGAAGACGCAAAAATTCCGACCGTGTGCCACAGCCTGGATCAGGCGCTGGACTACCTCGACACCGGTCGCGGCTTCCTGACCAAAGGCGGTGTGTTCACCGATAGCATGATTGATGCGTACATCGAGCTGAAAATGCAGGAAGTCACGCGTTTCCGCCAGGCCGTACACCCAGTTGAATACGACATGTACTACTCCCTGTAAAGGCAACCTTGCGGGGGTTTTTGCCTGAATCCCCACACTTTGCATTTTGGAGGCTTTGCCGCATACTGTCAGACCGTCCTAGCCTTCATGGGCATCAGGGGTTATGTATGAATCAAACCTTGAACTTCATCAAACATTTGAAATCGCCACTTCTGTTGATCGCTTTAGCTTGCTTAGTTTTCGTCTTGCTATCGTCTTTCATCAGCACGCCAGCCACCGCGCAGGTTTTCCGCTGTGCCGGTGTCGGCGGCACAACGCCTGAATACATCAACAACGCCAAAGAAGCGCAGCAGCGCGGTTGCAAAACGATGGAGGGTGGCAATGTCACTGTGATACAGGGCGCGCCCGCCTCAAAATCAGTCGTGCGCGTGGCATCGAGCAACACAGCTGGATCGGGCTCACGTAACGACGGCGGGCCTGAGCAAAGAGCCAGAGACAGCGATTCACGCATCATTCTCGAATCCGAACTCAAAAAAGCCGAAACCAAACTGGCCGAACAGCAAAAAGAGTACAACAACGGCGAGGTTGAAAAGCAGGGCATTGAAGGCCGCAACTACCAGCGCTACCTGGATCGTGTTGCCGGGCTCAAGGAAGGCATTGCCCGCAACCAGAGCGATATTGCCGGCCTCAAGCGCGAGATTTCACGTCTGCCCGCCAGCAATTAAAAAATCTTCCTGGCTAGGTTTTGCGCCAAAATAGAAAGCTTGAAAAAGCCTAATTTTTTTGCCGCTGAACCTGCTGCCAGCGCCACTCGCTTCCAGTCGTTTGACCTGCTGGCCACATTGGTGGCTGTGGTGCGTACGGATGGCGTGGTCGTGTTCGCCAACGCTGCCCTCGAAGACGCGCTGGGTACCTCCCGCCGCACCATCGAAGGTTCCCAGTTGCCTGACTGCTTTACCGAGCCGTACATACTGCAAAACGCGCTGCAAGGCGCTGGCAGCAACGAGTTTGCGGCGCTGCGTTACGACGCATGGCTCAAGCCGCTGAACCGCGAACCGATGCCGGTGCATGTGGTGGTGGCGCAGACCGATACAGCAGGCGAGGCGATTGTCGAGCTGCTGCCGCTTGAGCAGCAGGTCAAGCAGGACCGCGAGGAGCGCCTGATGGACCAGGCCCAAGCCAACAAGGAGCTGATTCGCAATCTGGCCCATGAAATCAAGAACCCGCTGGGCGGCATTCGCGGCGCCGCGCAGTTGCTGCAGATGGAGATCGACAAGGAGCTGACTGAATACACCCAGGTCATCATCCATGAGGCCGACCGCCTGCAATCATTGGTGGACCGCCTGCTGGCGCCGCACCGCCGGCCGCACCTGGTGGGCGATGTCAACATCCATGAAGTGTGTGAACGTGTTCGCTCGCTGATCCTGGCCGAGTTTCCCAAGGGTTTGCGCTTTGTGCGCGACTACGATGTGTCCATCCCCGAGTTCCGGGGCGACCGGGAGCAGCTGATTCAGGCCGTCATCAACATCGCCCACAACGCCGCCCACGCGCTGGCAGAGCGCATTGCAGCGGGTGATGCGCAGATCACTTTCAAGACCAGAATTGCGCGTCAGGTCACTTTCGGCAAGCAGCGTTATCGCTTGGCACTGGAATTGCATGTGATCGACAATGGACCGGGCGTGCCGGACTCCATCAAAGACCGTATTTTCTATCCCCTGATATCGGGGCGTGAAGGCGGTTCCGGGCTGGGACTGACATTGGCGCAAACTTTTGTTCAGCAACACCACGGATTGATCGAGTGCGACAGCGTCCCGGGGCGAACAGATTTCAAGCTGCTGATTCCCTTGCCTTGATGGGGCGGCAGCAAAGATTTGTCGCTTCAATTTTTTTGAACGATCACGGGGTCCGCCCCATTGAGAGACTACACACATGAAACCGATCTGGATTGTTGACGATGACCAGTCCATCCGGTTTGTGCTTGAAAAAGCCTTGCTGCGCGAAGGCCTGCCGACCCGCAGCTTCACGAATCCGCGTGAGGTGCTGGCAGCCTTAGAGCTTGCTACCGAAGACGACGGCCCGCAAATTCTGGTGAGCGACATCCGTATGCCTGGAGGCTCGGGCCTTGACCTGCTGGAAAAAGTAAAAGCCAAGCTACCCGGCCTGCCGGTCATCATCATGACGGCGTTTTCTGATCTCGACAGCGCCGTGTCGGCCTTTCAGGGCGGCGCGTTTGAATACCTGCCCAAGCCTTTTGACTTGCTCAAAGCGGTTGAACTGATTCGCCGCGCGGTTGAAGAAAGCCAGCGCGAAGAAGTCGCCGAAGAACGCATGGCCGCCGCGCCTGAAATGCTCGGCCAGGCTCCCGCCATGCAAGATGTATTCAGAGCCATTGGCCGCTTGAGCCAGAGCAATGTGACGGTGCTGATTACCGGCGAATCCGGCTCGGGCAAAGAGCTGGTTGCCAAAGCGCTGCACAAGCATTCAAGCCGCGCCAACGGCCCGTTTATCGCCATCAACACCGCAGCCATCCCCAAAGATTTGTTAGAGAGCGAACTCTTTGGCCATGAGCGCGGCGCCTTCACCGGCGCGCAAACCATGCGCCGCGGTCGCTTCGAGCAGGCCGATGGTGGCACGCTGTTCCTGGATGAAATCGGCGACATGCCATTTGATTTGCAAACCCGTTTGCTGCGCGTGCTGAGTGACGGGCATTTCTACCGCGTCGGTGGCCACAACGCCATCAAGGCGAATCCGCGCGTGATTGCGGCCACCCATCAAGACCTGGAGCAACGCGTGAAAGAAGGCCTGTTCAGAGAAGACCTCTACCACCGCCTGAACGTGATCCGCCTGCGTTTGCCGGCGCTGCGCGAGCGGCGCGAAGATGTGTTTGCACTGACGCGCCACTTCTTGCAGCAAAGCGCCAAGCAGCTTGGGGTAGAGCCCAAACGCATTTCAGATGCCGCCTTGCAGCAGCTCTCAACCTTTGCCTTCCCCGGCAATGTGCGCCAGCTCGAGAACATCTGCCACTGGCTGACCGTGATGGCACCGGCGCAGGTAATTGAACCCAAAGACCTGCCACCCGAGGTGCTGAGCAGCACACCTGAACACAGCAAGGCGGTCGCCGCGTCGGGTGTTGCAAGGGTTGAAGCGCCATCCGGCCACGCAATCGCTGCAGCAGAAATTTCTTCGGCTGCGATGCCCGCAGCCGAAGCGCCAGTCGGCGGTCTGCCTTCCGGTGGAGCCGATACCGGCGCTAGTCAGGACTGGGAGACTGGCCTTGAAGTGGAAGCCCTGGCCTTGCTGGCGACAGGCCGCAGCGACGTGTGGGATGTGCTGACGCGGCGTTTTGAATCGAAGCTGATTCAGACTGCCCTGCAA
>JBCKNJ010000046.1:0-13702 GCA_038902795.1 Polaromonas sp.
GGTGGTGTCTGGCATTGACACCGCAACCCCAAGAATGATATTCTAAGTTTCTTGTTAGGAACATCGTTCCGCATAAGAGAACGAAAAAATTGACGCCATCGCAGCGTTATTTTGAGCGTATTTGCATACCTACAAAATTTGACTGACAAAACTCTTTTGAGGAAATTTGAAATGACCAGACGCGAACAAAATGAACTACTGACACAGACCGGTCCGGGCACACCGATGGGCGATCTGTTTCGCCGCTATTGGATACCGGCGCTGATGTCGAGTGAGTTGCCTGAGGCCGACTGTCCGCCAGTACGCGTCAAGCTGCTGTCCGAACGCATGATCGCGTTCCGTGACACTGCAGGCAAGCTCGGTTTGCTCGACGAATTCTGTGCCCATCGCGGGGTTTCGCTGTGGTTCGGTCGCAATGAAGAGAACGGTCTGCGCTGTTCTTATCATGGCTGGAAATACGATAGCACTGGCCAGTGCGTCGATGTCCCGTCGGAACCGGCCGAAAGCGGCTATTGCAAAAAAATTAAACTAAAGTCGTATCCCTTAGTCGAGCGCGGCGGCATCCTGTGGACTTACATGGGCCCGCCCGAGCTGCAGCCGGAGTTGCCGGAATTCGAATTTGCAATGGTCAGTCCCGAGCGGCGCTTCATTTCGAAGCGCAACCAGGAATGTAACTATCTGCAAGCGATGGAAGGCGGCATCGATTCCAGCCACGTATCGTTCTTGCATAGCGGCGCGCTGGAACATGATCCGCTTTTCAAGGGCGCCAAGGGCAATCAATACAATCTGCAGGATTTCCAGGTCAAGTTCGAGGTTGTCGAATCCGAAGGCGGTCTGTTGATCGGTGCTCGCCGCAATGCCGAAAACGGCAATTATTACTGGCGCATCACGCAGTGGGTGATGCCGTACTTTACTGCGATTCCTCCACGTGGCGACCATCCGATGCACGGCCATTTCTGGGTGCCGATCGATGATGAAACCTGCTGGTCGTGGAGTTATGACTATCATCCGGCGCGCGACCTGACAGACAAGGAAGTCCAGGCCATGAACGATGGCTATGGCATCCACGTGAAGCTGATTCCCGGTACCTTCATTCCGGTGCAGAACAAGGACAATGACTACCTGATGGATCGTGCCGGCCAGAAGGCCAAAGTGACTTACAGCGGGATCTCGGGTATCGCAATCCAGGATTCATCGCTACAGGAAAGCATGGGACCGATCGCTGACCGCAGCAAGGAAAATCTGGTCTCGACCGACAATGGCATCATCATGGCGCGCCATCGTCTGCGCAAGGCGGCCGAGGCGCTGAAAAAGGGCATAGCGCCACCTGGACTCGACCCTGTCACGCATCGCGTGCGTTCGGTGTCGATCGTGCTGCCGCCGGATGTTGCGTTCAAGGATGCGGCCAAGGAGGCCTTGATCGCCCATGAAGGCGTGCCGTTGACTTCCGTGTAAGTGCGGCGTGGCGATGCTCGGAGCGGCCAGGAAAAGCGCCACTCATCTGCAGGCGCTCGATAAGGTCAAGGCATGGACGCGTGAGCGCTTCAAGCTGCCCGCAGAGGCGGCGATCCTGGTGTCCGAGATCGCCTGCGCGGTGCCCGGTTGTCCGCCGCTGGAAACCGTGGTCGCGTTCTGGACGCTGGACGAGACGCGTCATCATTTCAAGTTGTTCAAGCCGGCGATGGCGGTCGTGGAGCAGGATATTCCGTATGCTTGGCTGATGAAGTCGCTGGCCGTTCCCGAAGGTTTCAGCGACGACTGCTGTTGACACGCCCGGGACGGAAAATTTTATAAAGAGAATCGCATTATGGCCAACCTACAGCTAAAGACCGCGCTCCAGACACGGGGCCACACCCAGGCGCTCAAGGACAAAAGCGTGCAGCCGCACAGCTTCGATTTTGAATTTGAAGAGGTGCCGGCCATCATCCAGGCATTCCGCCGCATGGTGCGCGGGACCGAATTCGACATCAGCGAGATGGCGATTAGCACCTACCTGTGTGCCCGCGCGAATGGCAAACGCTTCACCGCGTTGCCGATTTTTCTGGTGCGCGCCTTTCATCACGGCGCCATCGTGCACAACACGACGCTCGGGATTCGCAGCCCGAAGGACTTGGAAGGCAAGAAGGTCGGCGTCAATCGCGGCTATACCGTGACCACCGGCGTGTGGGCGCGCGGCGTGCTGCAACACGAGCATGGCGTCGACCTGTCCAAGATCACCTGGGTGTTGTCCGGCGATGAACACGTCGCCGAATATCAGGCCCCGGCCAACGTGGTGGCTATCGAAAAAGGCAAGAAGCTGGAAGACATGCTGGTAGCGGGCGAGATCGCCGCCGCCATCGGCGTAACGGTCGAGCACCCCGATGTGAAGCCGCTGATTCCGAATGCCAAGGCGGCCGGTTTCGCGGCGCTGCAGACCAGCGGTTATTATCCGATCAACCATACCCTGGTCGTGAGGGATGAGCTACTAGAGGCGCACCCGGGTCTGGCGCTGGAGATTTTCAATGTCTTCGCCGAGTCCAAACGTCGTTATGTCGAGCGCCTCAAAAATAACCGGATTGCCGAGCCATCTGCGGCTGACCAGCTGTATCAGCGCGTGATGGAAATTACCGGCGCTGATCCGCTGCCCTACGGCATTGCGCCGAACCGGCAAATGATAGAGGCGGTGATCCGCTACGCCGACGAGCAGGGCATCATCAGTCATCCGTATGCAGTAGAAGAATTGTTCGCGCGCGGCACGCACGACCTGGTGGCGTAACCGACTTAAGCATCGCGACATTTCCGCCCCGTACCCTGAACAATACGAAAGAAGAGCACCATGGACTCTAAAGAATCAGCTGTCACCATTCCGGCATTGCAGCAGATGAAGCGCGATGGCAAAAAGATCGTCGGCGTGGTCGCCTGGGATTATCAGATGGCGCAGATCGTTGACCGTGCCGGCGTCGAAATCGTGTCGGTCGGCGATACCGTCGGCATCAATTTGTGGGGGCATCCGAATCCGCTCGAGATCACGATGGACGAAATGATCGTGGTTTGCAAGGCGGTGCGGCGCGGCGTCAAGCGGGCGCTGGTCAGCTGCGATTTTCCGTACGGTCCGCTGCAGGAAGGCGTCGATGCCGCAGTGCGCGCCGCGATCCGGCTGGTGAAAGAGGCGGGCGTGGACATGGTCAAGCTCGATGGCGCGGCCGACTTTCCGGAAGCGGTGGCCGCCATCGTCCGCGCCGGGATTCCGGTCTTCGCGCAGTTCGGCATTACGCCGCAGACCGCGCTCCAATACGGCATTCAATACAGCGCCGCATCGAAGCCTGGAGCACTGGTGACGGAAGCCATGATAGCGCGGCTGGTGGCAGAGGCCAAGCGACTCGAAAGCGCCGGTGCGTCGCTGCTCGACTTTACCAACTCCGGCGCGCTGGCCGGCGCTGCGGTCGTGAGCGCGGTGTCGATTCCGGTCATCGGCGGCTTCGGTGGTGGTCCTTGGCTCGATGGTCGGATGCGCATGGCGCATGCGGCGATTGGGTATGCCGCCAGCGCGATCGATTCCGAGGTGGAAAATTATGCCAATGTGGCTCGCATCACTCTCGATGCGATCACCGCTTACGCCGGCGACGTACGAGCGGCGCGCCAGATCAAAGGCGCCGTTCCTGCCAAACCTACACTCTGATTGGATTGGATTGCATTATGCCTATCACTGTAATCGACGGTATCGCGACACGTTATGACGTGATCGGCTCCGGGCCGCCTTTACTGATGTTTTCGCCGGGAGGATTTAATGCGACGCTGGAGATGTGGTCTTCGCTCGGCGTGTATGCCCGCACCAAACCGCTTCAGCACCTGGCGCAGAAGTACAGCTGCATCGTGTTCGACCGGCGCGAGACCGGCCAATCGGGCGGGCGGGTCGAGCGCGTGACCTGGGCGCACTACGTCGCGCAAGGCAAGGGCTTGCTGGATCATCTGAACATCAAACAGGCGCATCTGATGGGCGGCTGCATGGGCTGTTGTCCGGTGCTGGCGTTTGCCGTGGCCTACCCCGAGGTCGTGCTGAGCATGGTGCTGTACTGGCCGGTCGGCGGCGCCAGATATCGCCTCACCGGCCACCAGCGTTTTGCCGAACATCTGACGTTTGTGCATCAACAGGGGCTGGAACAGGTGGTCGCGCTGGTGCAGAAGGATGGCAAGCCCTTTGGCGCCGATCCGCGCGGCGGGCCGTGGGCTTCGGTGATCGCACATGACCCGGCCTTCGCCGAGCGCTATGTGCAGCAAAACGTCGAGCAGTACAAACTGATCGTGGCCGGCATGGCGCGCACGCTGATTGACCGGGATACGGCGCCGGGCGCCGAACCCGAGGACTTGATGCGGCTCGATATCCCGGCCCTGATCGTGCCCGGCAAGGACGCGTCGCATGCCACCTCGGCGGCGCGCTACCTAGAAGAATGCCTGCCGCGATCCGAATATTGGGATGTGTCGGTCGCCGATCAGACCGAAGAGCGCAGCGCCGCGCGCCTGCTGGAATTCCTCGCTGCTGCCACAGCACCCCACCATGAGCCTATCAAACCATGATCATCGATACACACTGTCATTACACCACCGAGCCCGTGGCCTTCCATACGTCACGCCGGCCAATGCCGAGCGGGTGATCGCCGAAGGTTACCGCTACCTGATGTGCGCCGCGCCGCGCAGCTTTGCGACGCTTGAGAATGCGCGCACGCTGACCGGCCGCTAAGCCCCAGCACCGAATTTAATATCAAAGGAGCATATTTGTGGAAAAAGTACTTGCCGCAGTAAAGATAGGTCCGAGCAAAATCGAGATCCAGGAATTCCCGATGCCGGACGTGCCGGCCGATGGCGCGTTGCTGAGGATGGAAGTGGCCGGCATTTGCGGCACTGATGTCAAGATGTACAAGCAGCCGCTGGCCAAGGGACCTGTCATCATGGGCCACGAAAACATCGGCTACATCACCAAGGCCGGCAGCGAGTTCACCAAGCGCAAAGGCTTCAAGGAAGGCGACCTGGTGTTCGTCGAACATTACGTCGGCTGCATGAAATGCGAGTGGTGCCACAAGGGCGAATACCGCCACTGCGAAAATACCGACTGGCGCTACAACCCGGACGGCATCCGTTACGGCTACACCAGCTCGGACAAGCCGCCGCACCTGTGGGGCGGTTTCGCGCAGTACGCTTACCTGCCATGGAATTCGGTGGTCCACAAGGTGCCCGACGGCGTGACGCCGGAACTGGCAGGGCTGGTGACGCCGATGGCCAACGGCATCGAATGGTCGCTGTTCGAGGGTGGCGTGGGCTATGACAGCGTGGTGCTGATCCAGGGGCCGGGCCAGCAGGGCTTGTCGCAAACCGTGATCTGCAAGCAGGCCGGCGCCAAGCTGATCATCGTTACCGGCACCTCGAAAGATGTGGCGCGGCTGGAAGTGGCGAAGGCGCTGGGCGCCGACTATGTGATCGACGTCCAGAAAGAAGATCCGCTGGCGCGCATCATGGAAATTACCGGCGGCAAGGGTGTCGACGTGGTGCTCGATTGCACGGCCGGCGCCGGTACCCTCCCGATCCTGCTGGGCGTGGAAGCGTGCAAGCGCAAGGGCGGCGTGATCGTGATGCAGGGCGAAATGCCGGAATTCCCGAATTTCCCGATCGGCAAAGTCACGCTGAAATTCATCACGCTCAAGAGCGCCCGCGGCCATAGCTATCGTGCCTGTGAACTGGCGCTGGCGCAGCTGGCGTCGGGCCGCTTCCCGCTCGTGAAGGTCACGACCCACAAGTTCGGCCTGAAGGATGTCGACCTTGCGATCCGCTCAGTCGGCAACGAAGGCGTGCCGAATGTGATCCACGCTTCCCTGATGCCCTGGCTGTAGTCGGCGCGTGGTCAATTCGTCGAACGTCGTAGCGGGCGAAACCGGGCAGGCACTGGAAAAGCGCATCCCGGTGACCGTGCTGACCGGCTATCTCGGTGCTGGCAAGACCACGCTGCTCAATCGTATATTGTCGGAAGACCACGGCCGTCGTTACGCCGTGATCGTCAACGAGTTCGGCGAGATCGGCATCGACAATGATCTGATCGTGAGCACAGACGAAGAATTGTTCGAGATGAACAACGGCTGTATTTGCTGCACGGTGCGTGGCGATCTGATCCGCACCTTGCACGGTCTGCTGGCCCGTGGCGGTAATTTCGACGCGATCATCGTCGAGACCACCGGCCTGGCCGACCCGGGGCCAATAGTGCAGACCTTTTTTGTCGACCACTTTCTACAGGCGCGCACGGTGCTCGATTCGGTCACCACCCTAGTCGACGCAAAGCACATTTTGCTGCGTCTGGCCGACAGCCGCGAGGCTGTCGAACAGATTGCCTTCGCTGATCAGATCGTGCTCAACAAAACGGAATTGGTCAGCGAGGACGAATTGCGCGCAATCGAATCACGTTTGAAAAAAATCAATTCGCTGGCGCCTATCCATCGGTCGCAACGTGCCAATGTGGATCTTGCCAAGGTGCTCGGACGCGGTGCTTTCGATATCGAGCATATTGTGTCGCTCGAACCAGATTTCCTGACGCCTGCCAATGCTGATGCAGCGCACGTGCACGACGAACATTGCGAGCACGAGCACGAGCACGATCATCAGCATGACAGTGGCATTCACAGTATTTCCTTAATTTCCACGCTACCCATGGATGGCGTGCGTATCAGTTACTGGCTTAACGCACTGGTGGCCAGCAAGGGCGCAGACATCTTGCGCGCCAAGGGCATCATCGATGTCATGGGCGAGGACAGGAGGCTGGTTTTTCAGTCAGTGCACATGCTGCTCGAAGGCGATTACCAGCGGCTCTGGACGGCGCAAGAAGCACGTTGCAGTCGCCTCGTCTTCATCGGCCGCAATCTGGATCAAGCGGCGCTGGAGACTGACTTCAAATCCTGCGTGGCGGTCGATACAATTCAAAATGAGGACCAAGCGTGAAGCCCCTGAGCAGCGCGCGCGCCGCCAATGTGATGATCACCGGGATTCTGGTGCAATCGGGCGCCACGCAGGTCGAACTGCCGGTGCTGCGGGCCGCCTCCGACATGCTAATCGTGGCGACCGATGCCAGTTACGTGTCGGACATGCTGGAGCAGCTCGGCGCTTGATATTGCATGGTTCAAGGTTTGCCCATCATCGCGCCAATAACGGTAGTGCAACATCAGGGAAAGCACGACTCTTGAGGACGCTTTTCGGTGCCACACTTGGCCTCATGCGGTTGAATTTCCTATTCCTCGCTAGCACTTTATAAGGGTAAAAAATGGGATTTTTGTCGCAACTAGGCGCCGTGTTTCAGTGGGACTTGATGCTCATAATGTTCGGTTCCGTGATGTTCGGACTCGTCATCGGCGTATTACCCGGAATCGGAGGAACCATCGCCATGGTTTTTTTGATCCCGGTAAGCTACGGCATGAGACCCGAGGCTGCGATCGTCATGCTGCTGTGCTGCTACGGGGCTTCCAACTTCGGTGGATCCATCACGTCGATTCTGATCAACACGCCGGGGGACGCCGCCAACGCCGCCACCCAGTTCGATGGCTACCCGCTGGCGAAACAAGGCAAGGCCGGGATGGCGATTACCGCCGCCATGATATGTTCGGCTCTGGGTGGTCTGGTCGGTCTGGTCGCACTGGACTTGCTCCTTCCGGTCGCACGCAAGCTCATCCTGGCATTTTCCTATCCAGATTTTTTCATGCTGGCAGTATTCGGCCTGACCATGATCGCTGCGGTCACGCGCGGGAATACTTTCCGCGGCCTGATATCAGCGCTGCTCGGGTTATTGCTGTGCTATGTGGGAACAGAACCCATCATGGGTGGCGAACGGTTTACGTTCGGCCTCGACTATTTATCGGACGGTATCGATTTGATCGCAGTCATTATCGGTCTGTTTGCCATCGGCGAAGCCTACACACTTAGCCGCAGGAATGAGTCGATCGCCAGCGATATCGACGTGAAATCCGGCATATCCTGGGAGGGCGTAACGGCGGTGATGAAGAATTACTGGCTATTCCTGCGTTCGTGCTTTATCGGCTTCTTCGTTGGAGTGGTTCCCGGCGTGGGAGGAGTTGTGGCGAGTTTTATGGCTTACGGTATGGCAGTAAAAATGTCAAAAACCCCGGAAAAATTTGGCACGGGGGCAATCGAAGGCGTGATAGCGGTCGAAACGGCTAACGATGCGAGGGATGGCGGACAACTTTTGCCGACCTTGGTATTTGGCATACCGGGCAGCGCCGCTATGGCGGTATTGATGGGCGGGCTGATGATACATGGGCTAGCGCCGGGTCCGGAGATGTTGACCAAAAATATCGATACCACCGAGTTCCTGATTGCCGCCGCCATCGTGGGCAAGTTCGTCGCGATGGCCCTTGGGTTGCTGTTTGCCACCCGACTGGTCTTTCTAACCACAATCCGCTGTTCATTGATGGCGCCGGGCATCGTCGTTTTTGGCCTGATCGGCGCGTACGGTAGCAGCGGCAAGTTGGGGGATGTCATCGTCGCGGCCTTGTTCGGCTTGGCCGCAGTGTTCATGCAAAAATATGGCTATTCGCGCATCGCCCTGATTATCGCCTTGGTATTGGGCAAACTGCTCGAAGCGTCGTTTCATCAATCGATGACCGCTTTCGGCGCGAGTGGGTTTTTTACTCGTCCGATCGCCCTGGTCCTGCTATGCATCGTGGTTTTATCGCTGGTATGGCCATTCATCCGAAAAAAGTAGAAAGGGCTGAGCACATGATACGCATCACAGAAAAAGGATTATTTTCCACATTGATTTTCTTGTTCGCTGCAGTCATTTCCTATGCGACCCTGGATTTGCGCAGCGATGTCGGTTTGATGCCGAGAATAATCGGAATTCTTCTGCTGATTTTATCTGGACTGCAGATGCTGATGGATTTACTTCCTGCGGTTAAAAAACGCCTGACTTTCCTTGATAGAAGTTCCACCGGCTCGGTCGGTGGCGAAGGCGTGGTACAGGAGCAGGATGAGGTGGGCGATACGTTGTTTGCCAGAGCCTTGTTTTTCGGCTGGATAGCGGTGTTTATCGTATTGATTTATCTGACCAGCATGGTGCTCGCGACGACGATTTCGCTGTTTATTTATCTTAAGTGGGTTAATAAAGAAACCTGGCTGATGTCCGTGCTGTATTCGTTGGGAATGGCGCTATTCATCTACCTCGTGTTTGTTCTGGGCTTCAAGCTCCATTATTTTATTTAGAATCAGCTTTTAGACGATATTCAGTTTTATAAATCCCCTGCTGCAGATTTGGTAATTTTGTCAGCCAATTTAAATTGAAGTAGAAACGATGGACATTGAAAGACCGGTAAAGACAGGCTCCGGCGCACGGGCATGGGGTAGCGACTATCTGGCGGATGTCATCCGCGCGCTGGATCTGAAATACGTGGCGCTCACACCTGGGGCCAGCTTTCGCGGACTGCACGACAGCCTGGTGAATCACCTGGGCAACACCAACCCGCAAATGTTGCTGTGCCTGCACGAAGAGCATACGGTCGCCATCGCCCATGGTTACACCAAGGTCACCGGCAAGCCCATGGGAGTCATCCTGCACAGCAACGTCGGTTTGATGCATGCTTCCATGGCGATTTTCAACGCCTGGTGCGACCGGATGCCGGTGCTGATTTTCGGTGCTACCGGCGCGGTCGACGCTGCCAAGCGACGGCACTGGATCGAATGGATTCATACGGCCAAGGACCAAGGGGCGCTGGTGCGGGATTTCACCAAATGGGACGATCAGCCTGCCTCGCTTGCGGCGGCGGCCGAATCGATGCTGCGCGCTTCCATGATTGCGCAGACGGCACCCAGGGCACCGGTATATGTATGCTTCGATGTGAGCCTGCAGGAGGCATCTGCCCCGGAAAATATCAGCCTGCCCGAGATAGCCCGCTTTAAAATACCGCCGCCGGCGCAACCTTCGACCGAGGGAATGCAGGAGGCAGCGGCTCTGCTGACAGGCGCGAAGAACCCGCTGATCCTGGTCGGACGCGTATCACGCAGTGTGGACGGATGGCAGCAGCGCATCGAACTGGCAGAACGTTTGAATGCCAGGGTATTGACCGACTTGAAGCTGGGAGCGGCTTTCCCGACCGACCATCCGCTACATGCAGCGGCACCGGGCCTGCGCCTGTCCGAACAGGGCTTGCAAGCGCTGCGCGAGGCGGACGTAGTATTGAGTCTGGACTGGGTCGACCTGGCCGGTACGCTGAAGACGGCGTGGCCCGACGGCCAAACACCGGCAAAGATCATTCAGTGCTCGGTCGATCCCTACATACACCGTGGCTGGAGCATGGATTACCAGGGGCTGGCGCCGATGGACGTGCAGTTGCTGTGCGAACCGGACGCGCTGGTGCCGGTCCTGCTCGAAGAAGTAAAGCGGCGTCACGGCGGTTCCTCCGGTTCGTATACGCCGGTAGTCAAAGCTCAAGGCGGGGCAGAAATGGATCCTGACAAGGAGATCGGCATCCGCGACTTTGGCTGGCTGATGCAGCGGATCACTGCGCAAGAGCAGGTCTGCCTTATCCGATTACCGCTCGGCTGGGCGGGCGCCACCTGCCATTTCAGCCATCCATTGGATTTCTTGGGATCCAATGGCGGCGGAGGCATCGGATCCGGGCCCGGAATGGCCATCGGCGCGGCGCTGGCATTGCAAGGTAGCGGCTGGCTGCCGGTGGCGATATTGGGCGACGGGGATTTCATGATGGGTGTCAGCGCAATATGGACTGCAGCACACTACCGCATTCCCGTATTGATTTTAGTGTCGAATAATCGTTCGTTTTTCAACGATGAAATCCATCAGGAAAAAGTGGCGATCCAGCGTGAGCGGCCGGTCGAGAATAAATGGATCGGGCAACATATCGGCGAACCGGATATCGACATCGCTGCAATTGCCCGGGCACAGGGAGCGGTAGGCATGGGGCCGGTTCATCGGGCCGGCGACCTCGAAGCGATTCTGCTACAGGCGATCGCCAAGGTTAAAGCGGGACAGACCTGCGTGGTGGATGTGCGCGTGCGTGCAGAATATGACGTATGACGAGACGTGATGCACGAATCGGTTTTGCGGCGACCAAAGAGTATGCTATTGTAAATTAACCTGGCCTGACGCGAGTCGGCCAACACACAAATGAGGAGAGACGACATGGGAAAAACTTCGACTTGGAGAAAATTCGGTTGGACGCTGTTGGCGAGCGTTGTGGTGTCAGGCACGGCCGTGGCGGCCGGCAAGTATCCGGAAAAAAATATCGAACTGGTTGTCGGCTACAGGCCAGGCGGCGGTTACGGCGATTGGGCGCAGGCGATCGCGCCTTTCATCGAAAAACACCTGCCCAATAAAGTGAATGTGGTTGTGCGCAATATGGACGGTGCGGGTAACATCGTTGCCGCAAACTACCTGCATAAGGCCAAGCCAGACGGTTATACCATCGGTTTATATAATATGGTCGGCTTGGCCATCAATCAGGCTGCGCGCAAGACGCAATATGACTTGAATCAGACGACCTGGCTGGCGCGGGTTGCCGTTGACAACCCCGTCGCTCTGGTCAACGCCAAAGGGCCTTACAACAGTATTCAGGACTTTAAAAAACAGTCCAAGCCACAGCATATCGTGTCCACCCGCGGGTTCGCCGATAACAATTTTCTCGCAGGCGCAGTCACCTTCGATAAATTGGGTGTTAAATGGAAGCCACTCAATCATGAAGGCGCAAGCAACGCAATCCTGGCGGTGATCCGTGGCGACGCGGACATCATATGGGGCTCGTATGAGAGCTTTCAGCAGTACATCGACAACGGAGAAGTCAAGGCACTTGTTTACTATGGCAATGCACGCAATCCCAAGCTGCCTAACGCCCCAACCCCGGCCGAGGTCGGCATGCCCGAACTGGCCGACAACATAAGCACGCAACGCATGATAGGTGCTCCACCAGGGCTACCAGCGGACGTGCGCGCAGTGCTGGAAGCGGCCATTAAAAAAGCGGTCGAAGATCCGGAATTTCTCGACGTAATGAAAAAAACGAAGAAAACTGTAGATTATCTGGATGGTAAAGAATCGGCGAAAATTGTTAAAAGTGCGCTCGACAGCTTTAAGTCATATTCTGGCTTGATGAATGATTTAATGACTCTGGGTAAATAATCGGCCCTGCAATATTCAAATCAGCCGAACGCAATGGCCGAAGCCGGCGCCGACCAAGCCAATCTGTCAGTAATAGAGCGCATCAATGCAGCCGCCCGTTGAGCATACATTGATTTGACCTTCTCTGTCCCTGTCATGGCGGTCAAAAGCAGGCGCAAAAAAACCACCTTCAGGCCCAAACGGACAATCGCCCGCAGTAGCCAGCGAATGTTGTATCCCGCCGCACAACTCAGCGCGTGCAGTGCATCACCCAATGTGCCTTGCAGCCAACACCGATCCATTCGGTTGTCAGACTTGGCGTGTCCGATCATTGGCTCGATCGCTTGGCGGCGCTTGAGCCAGCGCTTTTGTTGATCGGTCATTGTTTTGTACTTTCCCCGGTGGATGATCTCAACACCAGGGTTGTCCGCATCTACACCGCGATAGCCCAGATCCACCACGACCTGCTTGGGTGCGCGATTCAGGTCTTGCAGCAAATTGCTGGTTTGCTCAAGTTGCGCGGCCAGTGTGTGCCCATCAAATGGATTGCCGGGAAAGCTTCTGGCTCCAACCATCAGCCCAGACTTGTGGGTCACAGCCAGACTGACTTTGACGCCAAATTCGTAGGGATTCCTGGCCTTGCCCTTTGCGATGCACTCAACTTCCGGCGCATGCAGCGCGTACAGCTTGCGCTTAGCATGGCGCTGCTGGGTGCGAATACGCTGGGCACGTTCGAGCCACATTTGCAGATCGCCCAGGGCCTTGGGGTTCGAGGGTAGGCTCCCAGGCAAGCCGAGCTTGCGTTGTACTTCGCGCAGCACCACGCCCAGAATGGTGCGCTGGCGTTTGACGACTCTCTTCATGCGTCTGAACTGTTTGGCATGCGCGTAGCCACCGGCCTTGCGCCCTAAGGTCTTGCACTCTTTGGCAAAGGTCTGCTTGAGGTTGATGCCAGCGCGTTTGGCGCTACTGACCACCTTATGACGGGCGATCTCTAGCAGGCGGCTGTCCACTGGGTGGGCAATGGCTTTTTCTTGTACGGTGGAGTCAACGATGATGCGCTCGAACTCAACTGGCTTGATGGCCTTGATTTCAACGGCGGTCTCGATGGTGGCCTTGAGCAGTTGCTCCAGGCCTTCTTCACCGATGGCACGACGAAAGCGCCCGATCTGGGTTGCGTCGCAGGGCAGGCGTGGCTCGTAATACTCTTGGCCGCTGAAGTATTGCCAAACCACGTTCTCGCTCCAGCGAACAACGAGCTCTTCGTCACTGAGGTTGTAGCTGTTCTTGAGGTACAGCAGACTGGCCATGAGTCGCATGGATAAACGGGGGCGACCTGCTGCGCTAACACCACCGCCAAATTGCACGGCGTGTTCACCCAATAAATCCGCAGTGCGTTCTTCCTTTGGAGTTCGGTCCTGGTGAGCAAAATTCGGAGCCAGAGCCGCTTCAATCCGGCTCCAAGGGAGTTGTGCAGTCAGCACTACCAAGGGGTGGCGCATGTCGATCATGGCATCAAGGCGGGAGCGGAAAAAGTCTGCTGTGTTCATGTCCAAAATCTCTCAAGAA
>JBCKNJ010000047.1:0-13677 GCA_038902795.1 Polaromonas sp.
AATTGCTCATGCCACGTCGTGCCCGCCTCTCGATTCCTGGCATCCCGTGGCACATCATCCAGCGCGGCAACCATCGCTCGGTCTGTTTCTATGCCGAGGAGGATTACCTGCCGCAGGCTTAAACTCAAGCGCCCTCACCTCTTCAAAGCCTGCATGCCATTCAGCACCCTCGGTTTTTCACCCGCCATCTTGCCCGCTCTCCAGCGCGCGCTGAATGACAAGGGCTACCTAGCGCCCACCGCCATCCAGCAGGCGGCCATACCGGCCATCTTGCACGGGCACGACGTGGTGGGTTCGGCGCAAACCGGCTCTGGCAAAACCGCCGCCTTCGCGTTGCCCATGCTGCAACTACTGATCGATGCACCACTCAGCAAAACCCGCATCGTGCGCGGTCTGGTGCTGGTGCCGACGCGCGAGCTGGCCGCGCAGGTAGGTGAGGCCATCGTGGCGTTTGGGAAATATTTACCGCAGTTGCCGAAAGTGACGGTAGTGTTTGGCGGCGTGTCAATCAACCCGCAAATGATGGGTTTGCGCAGCGGTGCCGATATCGTGGTGGCCACACCCGGCAGGCTGATTGACCTGTTGGCGCACAACGCCCTCAAGCTCGATGGCGTGCAAATGCTGGTGTTAGATGAGGCCGACCGCCTGCTCGACTTGGGCTTTGGCGAAGAACTGAATCGCATCCTTGGCGTGCTGCCCGTTAAACGGCAAAACCTGTTTTTCTCAGCCACCTTCCCGCCCGCCATCGAGACTCTAGCCGCTAGACTGTTGCACCAGCCGTTACGCGTGAACGTACAAACAGAGATTGAGACAAAGTTAGACATAGCCCAACGCGCCATAGAGGTAGACGCACCCCGCCGCACCCAGCTACTGCGGCATTTGATTGAAACCGAAAAGTGGAGCCGCGTGCTGGTGTTTGTAGCCACCAAACACGCCGCAGAAATCGTTGCCGACAAACTGCGCAAGGTACACATAGCGGCCGAGCCCTTTCACGGCGAACTCAGTCAGGGCAAACGCAAACAGGTGCTGATGGACTTCAAAACCAAGGCGCTGCAAGTCGTCGTAGCCACCGACGTAGCCGCGCGCGGCCTGGACATTGCACGCCTACCCGTCGTCGTCAACTACGACCTGCCCCGCTCGCTTGAGAACTACACCCACCGCATAGGTCGTACCGCCAGAGCAGGCGAAGCAGGCATGGCGATCAGCTTTGTCAGCGCTTCGACACAGGCGCATTGGCGCTTGATAGAAAAGCGCCAGGGCATCAGCGTGCCGCGTGAGCATGTGGCAGGGTTTGAGCCTGTGAAGCTTGCGCCTGTGAACGCGGCTGATCCGGCAGGGACAGGTGGCATCAAAGGCCAGCGGCCTAGCAAGAAGGATAAGTTGCGGGCTGCTGCCCTTTAAAAATTGACCACACTGAAAGGAACTCTTATGACCACGCAAGGCTTCATAGCTTCACACGCCAAAGGTGCCACATTCGAGCGAGGGCTGCGGTCGTTCTATGAGTACCGCGATCTCGGCATCAAGGCAGCGACAAATGGGCGGGTTGATGCACACGTTATTCGGGCAGCGGCGGGACAGGAGTTCTCGAGTCAACCTCACCTTCACAAAACCGAGTTTCAGCTGATCTACATCCTGAAAGGCTGGATCGAGTTTGAATACGAAGGTCAGGGTGTCATGCGCCTGGAGGCCGGCTCATGCGTCCATCAGCCACCAAACATTCGCCACCGGGAGCTAGGCCACAGTGAAGACATCGAAATGCTTGAAGTTGTTTTACCGGCTGGCTTCGCTACGGAAGAAGTTTCTTCCGTTAACGGCTAAAGGGCACTTCTAGAAATACCCTAATCACACAAGGCGAGCATCGTCGTCACGACGGCCAAGCTGGACGGGTTCGAGGGTGGTGCGCAGGCCGGTGATGAGCCGGGCACCACGCTCGGAGCTGACATAGGTCCAGAGCCACTCTGTCATGACGATCAGCCGGTTGCGCAGGCTGATCAGGAAGTAGATGTGGGCGATGCCCCAGATCCACCACGCCAACCATCCCTTCAGCCGCAGACGTCCGAACGCGATGACGGCGGTCTTGCGACCGACCGTGGCAAGCAGGCCGCGGTCTCGATAGCGGAAGGGGGGCGGCTGCGCCTTGCCGGTGAGGCGCGCCTTGATGGCTTCGGCCACATAGGCGCCCTGCTGCTTGGCGACCGGGGCGATGCCGGGCAGTGGCTCGCCGGCAACATCATGGGCGAGCGCCGTGTCGCCGATGACGAAAACGTCGTCCATGCCGGGCGGCCGCAAATCCGGTCCGACCAACACACGGCCACAGCGATCGCCCGCCACGGCGAGCCAATCGGCAGCCGGCGAGGCGGCGACCCCGGCGGCCCAGATCAGCGTGCCCGCAGACACGTTCTCGTCGCCCAGCGTGACCCCGGTCGCAGCGCAGCACGTGACTGCCTGTCCCAGACGGACATCCACGCCCAGGCGCCGAAGCGCCCGCTCGGCATGGCGCGACAACGATTCCGGAAAGCTTGGCAACAAGCGCGGCCCCGCCTCGACCAGCAGCACGCGTGTCTGTTGCGGATCGATGGCGCGGAAGTCGTCCGCCAGTGCCGAGTGCGCCAGTTCGACCACGGCGCCGGCCATCTCGACCCCGGTCGGCCCGCCGCCGACAATGACGATGGTGAGGAGGCGTTCGCGTTCGCGCGCGTCAGATTCCATCTCCGCACGCTCGAAGGCGAGCAGCAGACGGCGGCGGATCTCCGTGGCGTCGTCAATCGCCTTCAGACCGGGCGCATGGGCGGCCCAACTATCATTGCCGAAATAGCCATGGGTCGCCCCGGTCGCCAGCACCAGCACGTCATAGGCGATGTGGCGACCGTCCATGATGACGTGTTTGCGCACACGATCGACGCCGGTGACCGCGCCCAGCAGCACGCGTGTGTTGCGCTGGTGCCGGATCAGGCTTCGAATCGGCCAGGCGATGTCGGCCGGCGACAGTCCGGCTGTCGCCACCTGGTAGAGCAGCGGCTGAAAGAGGTGATGGTTCTCCCGGTCGATCAGGATGATGTCCACCGGCACCTTGGCAAGCCGCGTCGCAACAGTGAGGCCGGCGAAACCGGCACCGACGATGACCACGAGCGGGTGCCGGCCGTCCACGCCGCCGCTGGGCACGAGCTGAGGTCGGCTTTGTTCCAGGGACTGCGCCGAATGAGCAGGGCCATGCATCTTCATTCACTGTCCCGGAAATCGCTAGTCGGCGCCCACAAGGCGACCGCTGCGCTGAACTGCGCCGCATGAAATACCCCGGCGCCCGGCCCCGTGGCATCGCCGGCGAAGCGTCCGAGCCGCGCCGCGCAGTCGAAGAAGCCCGGTGCCGGCAAGCCGTCGCGCCACTTGCTGATGACCATGGCCGCGATGAAGGGGCGATCGGCGGCCGCGTCCTCGGCCATGATCTGCTCCAGCGCCTCGGTGACTTGATGAATAGTGTTTGGAGGCAAGAGCAGCAGCTCTTTGGCCACCTCCCGATAGGTGATCGGTAAGCGCCGACTGGCGCGCGCTTGAAGATGCGCTCGAAGTCGGCGGGCGAGCGTTTCAGGCGGGTAGTCCTCAACGCTTATCGTCGCGGCGGAAAAAGAACTCATCGCGTTGCGGCTCCGGTGACAGGGCCCTTCACCGTTATGGGCTTGCCCGGGACGAAGGTGATGCAGACCCCGTCGAGCTCTTCCAGCAGCAGCGGCTCGCTCGCGAACCCGCACACATGGTGCGTCTGTTCATCCGGGCTGTAGCCGTCGCTTTCCAGGTGTTGACACGAGGTGCAGGTGCCGAAGGGAGGTTTGCCTCTCTCTTGCGCCACCTGACCGAGCATGCGCTGCAAGGCATTGGCGAACTGGCCGTGGACACTGGGGGGTAGGGAGTCCGCAGCACGGACCAGGGATTCGAAGGGGTCGTTCGCAAGAATGCCCCGGGCTTTGTCGGTCAGAACGAGCTGGACACTGCGCCTGTCGGCCTCTGACCGCATGCGTGTCAGATAGCCTTGGGTTTCGAGGCTTTTGATGGTCTGTGACGCCGTACCCCGGGTCGTGCCATGGAACGCGGCAAAGGCGGACGGCGTTCGTGAAAAGCGGTTGGCTTGGGCAAAGTATCTGAGCACCGCCCACTGGGCTGCCGTCAGCCCCTCCACAAGCCCCTCGCCCGACGCTATGCGCCCCAAGTGAAAGACCAACTCTGCTATAGAGTGACTGTTCATTTTCAACTCCTTGATCATGCCAGTATGATAGCGTTTAAAAACCATGTTGACAAGAATGTAATTTTGAAACGATACTAGTTTAACCGCAAAGGGGCACCTAACGATGCAAAACTTGACTACACCAGAACTGGCCGCATGGCTAGCGAATTCATCGCGCGAGAAACCCGTATTACTCGACGTACGTGAGCCGTGGGAATTTCAGACCTGTCATATTGACGGCGCGTTGACGATGCCGATGAATACCATCCCTGACAAGCTGTCCGAGCTGGACGCGGGGCAGCCGATTGTCTGCATCTGCCACCACGGCGTGCGCAGCATGCAAGTCGCGTTGTTTTTGGAACAGCATGGTTTTACCCAAATTAGCAACCTGACAGGCGGCGTCCATGCCTGGGCTCAGCAAGTCGACGGCACGATGCCGACCTATTGAATTGAAGATACCAGGAACTTAGCCATGCAGACCACTGACCCGAACCACAATCAACCCCACCCACCGGACGCGTCACCCCAGTCGGCCGTTAGCGCCAACAAGCTGCCGGGGATACGGCATATCATCGCCGTCGGCAGCGGCAAGGGCGGCGTCGGAAAATCCACGGTGAGCGTCAATCTGGCGCTCGCGCTGCAGCAACTCGGGGCGCGCGTCGGGATTGTAGATGCCGACATCCTTGGCCCCAGTATCCCAGGCATGCTCGGCATCCCAACTGGTGAGCCGCCAGCGATGACCCCGGACGGCAAGATGATCCCGGCGGAGCGGCACGGCCTGAAGGTGGTGTCGATGGGCATGCTCACCGGAGACGACAAACCGGCCGTCTTGCGCGGGCCGATGGTGGGGAAATACCTGAAAATGTTCGTCGGCGGCGTGCAATGGGGAGCGCTGGACTATTTGATCCTCGACCTCCCGCCCGGTACCGGCGACACCCAACTGACGCTGGCACAGAGTATGCCGCTGTCGGGCGTGGTGATCGTAACGACACCACAGGCAGTGAGCCTCAAGATCGCCCGCCGAGGCTTGCGCATGTTCGAGAAGGTGCAGGTCAAGATTCTTGGAATCGTCGAGAACATGCGCACCTTCACCTGCCCCCACTGCGGCGAGAACACGGATATCTTCCGTCACGGCGGCGGCGAGCAGATGAGCCAGGAGCTTGGCGTCCCATTTCTGGGTGCCTTACCTATCGATGCCGATGTCGTCACCTGCGGTGATGAGGGTAGGCCGATCGTGGCGGACCAGCCAACGTCGGTCAGCGCCAAGGTGTATGCCGCCATCGCCACGGCGCTGGTGGAGCAGCTCCAGGCGGCGGTCACAGTGCTGAAGCCCTTTGTGTGGAAGTGGGACAGCAACGAGGGGGCGCCAGCCTGGATGGAAGGCGCGGCGCGGCCTGCTGGATCGCAGAAGACCCCGATCGGTTTCCTGCGTCGCGATCCGCGTACCTTATCCATCCTCTGGGAGGACGGTCATCGCGACGACTTTGACGTCCGCGACCTGCGCTTGGCATGTCATTGCGCCCTCTGCGTCGAGGAGATGAGCGGACGCAAGCTGCTCGATCCAAAGACGATACGCTCTGATGTGAGCCCGCGACAGATCGTGAGCATAGGCAACTACGCGATCCAGTTCGATTGGAGCGACGGCCATAACAGCGGAATATATTCGTTTAACGACCTGCGCGCCTTAGGCGCGCGCGCTGCGGCGGAGAGCGTTGAAAATGTCTGATTTCCTGCTTGCGGATCTGCCGGTCAGCATTCGCGCGGAGACTTCAGTCAACGATCCCGACACTTGCAAGTTCATCGTGAGCCGTATCTTGCATCCTGGTGGCCCGTTCTTTTTCGGCAACAAGGAACGGGCCGCCGGTTCGCCGCTCGGCGAGCTACTGTTCGCTCTCCCAGGCGTGGCCAACGTACTTATTGCCGAGAGCGTGGTGACCATCTGCAAGGAGCCGATCGCCTCGTGGTCAGGACTAAAAGCCGCCATCGGGACGGCCATCCGGACGCAGCTGCTGACTGGCATTCCAGCAATCTTGGAGATGCATGTCCACACCGGCACGATCGGCAGGTCCGATGCAGAGCTTAATACGGCTATTCAGGCACTCCTGGACAAGGAGGTCAATCGTTCAATCGCTAACCACGGCGGGAAGATTTCGATTGTGGAGGTCCGGCAAGGGAAGCTTTTCATCAGCATGAGCGGCGGCTGCCAGGGATGCGCGTCCTCTCAGGTGACGCTGCGGCAGGGATTCGAAGTCATGCTGAAAAGGGTCGCCCCGGAAATCGAGGAAATTGTGGATACGACGAACCACGCAGCGGGGAAGCAGCCGTACTACCCGCGTCATGAGTAGCCCTATGACCAATCAACTATCCCAGGAAACCTCCCCTACCGTCGCGACGCTAGCCGATCTCGCAAAGTTGGCAAACTACTCGCTCATGGACACTCTCAACTGCGATCCTGACGCGAAAGCAAACGGAGCCGACCACGTGCCGCGACAAGTCTTCACGGGCCACTATGTCCCGGTCAATCCCACGCCAATCAAAGACCCCGAGTACGTCGCGCACAGCAAAAACTTTTTTCGCGAACTTGGCTTCGCCGACAGCATGGCACAGTCGGCCGACTTCGTCCGCATGTTCTCCGGCGACATCTCGCACGTTCCGGAGCCGATGCGTAAGGTCGGTTGGGCGTGTGGCTACGCACTTTCCATCTTCGGCACGGAATACTACCAGCAGTGCCCGTTCCAAACCGGCAACGGATACGGCGACGGTCGCGCAGTTTCCGTGCTTGAGGCCGTCATTAACGGGCGACGCTGGGAAATGCAGTTGAAAGGTGGCGGCCGCACGCCCTACTGCCGTGGCGCGGACGGTCGCGCCGTCCTGCGCTCGAGTGTCCGCGAATTCCTGGCACAGGAGCACATGCACGCGCTCAACGTTCCAACGTCACGGTCTCTGAGTTTGTACGTTTCGAAAACGGAGAAGGTCAAGCGACCGTGGTACTCGGAGGGCTCGCGCTCGCAGGATCCCGACATGCTTATATCGGAGGCAGTCGCCATCTCGACGCGCGTCGCAGCGTCATTCATTCGGGTCGGCCAACTCGAGCTCTTCGGTCGCCGTGCCCGCAAGAAGGAACACCCGAAAGCAATGGAGGAGCTCGAGAAGATTGTGTTGCACTTGATAGCTCGTGAGTACGGTGACGTCATCGACAGACAACTAAGCACCGCCGAAAAAGTGGTGTTGCTCGCGCGCGAGTTCCGCAGCCGCCTTACGTCGCTTGTGGCGAACTGGATCCGCGTCGGCTACTGCCAAGGCAACTTCAACAGCGACAACTGCGCGGTCGGTGGCTACACCCTCGACTACGGCCCATTCGGATTCTGCGATGTGTTCAACCCGCACTACCAGCCATGGACGGGTGGTGGACATCACTTCTCGTTCCTGAACCAACCCGTGGCAGCGGAACGCAACTTCCACATGTTTTGCACGGCGTTGCGGCCGTTGCTGACATCGCATCAGGATTATCTGCGACAGCTCGACGAGATTCAAAGTGGCTTTTCGAAAGTGATGCAAGCGCAAATGGAGAAGATGTGGGCTGCCAAACTTGGACTTGGCACTTTTCACGCGGCGTTGTTCAGTGAGCTTGCTTCGCTCATGCTGCAAACTCCTGTTGATTACACCATCTTCTTCCGCGAGCTCTCGATGCTACCTGACGATATAGTCCCACTCAAAAAAAGCTTCTACAAGGACTCGGAAGAGATGGAGAAGCGCTGGTCAGCGTGGCTCACACAATGGAAATCGCTCATAGTCAGCGCCAGCACGAGTCCGAGCACGAACAACACGAATGCTGCTCCGCCCCGCTCCCGTGAGGAGCTCTCTAGGCAGATGAAACTCGTCAACCCAAAATACAGTTTGCGAGAGTGGTTCCTTGTGCCTGCTTACAGCCAAGCGACCGCGGGGAACTACTCTCTAATTCGAGAGCTGCAGGAAGTCATGACGCAGCCATACGCCGAGCAGGCTAAGGACGTGGAGGGGAAATACTATAGGCTGAAGCCGTCTGAGTTCTTTGAGGTCGCTGGATTTTCGTATGTTAGCTGCTCGTCGTGATTTTTCGAAAACTGATCGGCCAGGGACGACGCCCCGAACGAGCCGGCCTTGTTGAGGGGGAGGCCTCACCTGCAGAGGAGGTGGTCGTCGCCTACCACGAGCGGACAAAACACCACTTCCACCGCTACGCCGCCTCGCTCGGCTACATGGACTGGGCGACACAGCCCGATCCGTTTCGGCGCTACGCGGGAGCGGACCTGGTTCGCCTCCCTCTGCCCAAAGTGGGCCGCCCGCTGCCCTATTGGCAGCTCTATGCGAGCGCGATCGTGCCGCCGATGCCACTGTCATTGGAGTCGGTCTCGCTCTTTTTTCGGTATGCACTGTCGCTGACGGCATGGAAGCAATCTGGTGCTACCACGTGGCCGTTGCGCGCAAATCCGTCGAGCGGGAATCTTCATCCGACCGAGGGCTATGCCGTACTGCCTGCGGTCGACCAGATCGGCGATGCGGCCGCCGTGTACCACTATGCGCCAAGGGAGCACGCTCTTGAACGGCGCGCCGTGCTCAATGCTGCGCGGTGGACCGAGCTGACTGGGTCTTTCCCTGAGGGCTCCTTCTTTGTGGGTCTGTCGTCGGTGCATTGGCGAGAATCCTGGAAGTACGGTGAGCGCGCGTTCCGTTACTGCCAGCACGACGTTGGACACGCGCTTGCCAGCCTGCGTATCGCGGCAGCGGCGCTCGGCTGGAGATTGGTGCTCCAGGGCAGCGTCAGCGATGGCACCCTCTCCAGCCTCCTTGGGCTTGACCGCGATGAGGATTTCGCGGCGGCGGAGCGCGAGGAAGCTGAACTGCTCGTGTTGATTTCACCGGATTTACCAGCACCGCTTCTGACTGAATCTAAGCTGCCGACGGCGCATGGCAGTGGCGTGCTTTGGCAGGGCAGGGCCAACACGCTAAGCCCCGAACACAGCGTCGAGTGGCCCGTGATCGATGCCGTTGCGCAGGCGACGCGACGCTGCGAAAGCGCGCCTATCAAGGAGGACTTCTCCAGCTTTCCCTCGGAGGATGCGCTTTTCGGCACACCCATCCGTCAGGGCCTGCTCACTGCGGAGAGTGCCATTCTTGGTCGCCGCAGCGCAGTAGCAATGGATGGCTCGACGGCGATCTCGCGAGCAGCATTCTTTCGTATGCTCGCCCGACTGATTCCAACACAAGAGCGGCAAGCTATGCCCTGGGACGCGATCCCCTGGCGGCCGCGCATCCACATCGGTCTTTTCGTTCACCGCGTCGACGACTTGGCACCTGGCATCTACGCGCTCGTCCGGGATCCGGACAAGGTCGATATCCTCAAGAGAGTGATGCATTCAGAATTTTGTTGGCACCGCGTGCCCGACTGCCCGCCAGGGCTCCCCTTGTACCTCCTCCAGGAGGGGGACTGCCGAGCGCTGGCGACCACCGTCTCCTGCGGCCAGGAGATCGCCGCCGATGGCGCCTTCAGCCTGGCCATGATCGCCGACTACATGGACAGCCTGACGACGTATGGCAGCGGGTTCTACCGGAACCTGTTCTGGGAGGCCGGTATGGTGGGGCAAGTGCTCTACCTCGAGGCCGAAGAGTCGGGCATCCGCGCCACCGGGATCGGCTGCTACTTCGACGATCCAGTCCATGCGGCCTTCGGGATCGAAGCACGCGAGTGGCAAAGTTTCTACCACTTCACTGTGGGCAGCCCGGTTGAAGACAGTCGGCTCACGACCTTGCCTGCGTACAATTTCGAGGAAGAACAATGAGCATCCCAACCACTGTCCCTGCAATTCGGACAGAACCCCGGCAGACCCGAAAGGAGCAGCCATGTCGCTGAGCAAGCCCCTGCGCCAGCAGA
Organism: Polaromonas sp.; assembly: GCA_038902795.1. Lineage (GTDB taxonomy): Bacteria > Pseudomonadota > Gammaproteobacteria > Burkholderiales > Burkholderiaceae_C > Polaromonas. The sequence goes on from JBCKNJ010000047.1 coordinate 10,128, forward strand.
TCTCCGAACTCATGGCGCATGACGCGGTCGGCGCACATGCTCGCGATGAACTCGGGATTTCAGAAACGCTTGGTGCGCGTCCGATTCAGGCGGCCTTTGCTTCCGCCGCCAGCTTCGCTGTGGGAGCAGCCATGCCTCTCTTGGTCACGGCATTAGCCCCAGAGGTGAGCCTGATCCCCATCGTCTCAGCTACTTCGCTGGTGTTCCTCGCGCTCCTGGGTGGGATGGCGGCGCGCGTCGGCGGCGCGCGTGTGACGGTGGGTGCAATGCGCGTCACATTCTGGGGTGCGCTGGCCATGGGGTTAGCCGCTGGCGTCGGATTTCTGTTTGGAACAGTGGTATGAGCGAATACAACGAATAGGATATTAACTTTGGGTGATGCCGTAACCTTATCGAACTTGGGAGAATGATCATGAACCTGAACGTCGCGCAGAAACTGATCCAGTCGCATCTGCTGCACGGCGACATGAAGTCTGGCGAGGAGATCGGGATCCGCATCGACCAGACGCTGACCCAGGACGCCACCGGCACGCTGGTGATGCTGGAGCTGGAGGCGATGGGCCTGGACCGGGTGAAAACCGAGGTGAGCGTCCAGTACGTCGACCACAACATCATCCAGGAAGATTACAAGAACCCCGACGACCATCTTTTCCTGCGCAGCGCCTGCCAGCGCTTCGGCGTGTGGTACTCGCGGCCTGGAAACGGAGTCAGCCATCCGTGCCACCAGGAGAACTTCGGCAAGCCGGGCAAGACCCTCCTCGGCTCTGACAGTCACACGCCGGCGGGCGGCGCGATCGGCATGCTGGCCATCGGCGCTGGCGGGCTGGAAGTGGCGCTGGCCATGGCGGGCGAACCGTTCTTCACGCGCATGCCGCTGATCTGGGGTGTGAAGCTCACCGGCCGGCTGCCGGACTGGGTCAGCGCCAAGGACGTGATCCTGGAGATGCTGCGCCGCCACGGCGTCGGCGGCGGTGTGGGCCGAATCGTCGAGTACTACGGGCCGGGGTTGGCCACGCTGAGCGCGATGGATAGACACGTGATCGCCAACATGGGCGCCGAACTGGGCGCGACCAGCACCGTTTTCCCTTCCGACCAGGAGGTGCGCCGCTTCCTGCGCGCCTGGCAGCGCGAAGAAGACTGGGTCGAGCTGGTCGCGGATACGAGTGCTTCCTACGACGTGTACGAAGAGATCGATCTGTCGAGCCTGGTGCCGCTGATCGCCATGCCGTCCAGCCCGGGGAACGTGCGTCCGGTCAGCGAAGTCGCGGGCGAACGGATCTACCAGGCGTACATCGGCTCGTCGGCCAATCCCGGCTACCGCGACCTCGCCGTTTCCGCGCTGATGGTGCAGGGTAGTCGCGTGCACGACCGCGTGTCGTTCGACATCAACCCCACGTCCCGGGCGCAGCTCGAAACGCTGGTGCGCGACGGGTACATCGCCCACCTGCTGCACGCCGGTGCGCGGCTACACCAGGCCGGCTGCAACGGCTGCATCGGCATGGGCCAGGCGCCGGCCACCAATGAACTCTCTCTGCGCACGGTGCCGCGCAACTTCCCCGGCCGCTCCGGCACGCGCGAGGACAAGGTGTGTCTGGTCAGCCCGGAGACGGCCACGGCGTCAGCGCTGACCGGCGTGATCACCGACCCGCGCACGCTCGGCATTCCCTATCCGCGCATCGCCGATCCCGACAACCCGATCATCAACCGCGAGATGTTCATGTCGCCGTTGCCGCTTGAAGAGGCGCTGCAAGTGGACCTCGTGAAGGGCCCGAACATCGCTTCACTGCCGACCTTCGAGCCGCTGCCCGATGAGATCGAAGTGCCGGTTCTGCTCAAGGTGGGAAACGATATTTCCACCGATGAGATCATGCCGCCAGGCTTGCGGGTGCTGCCGTTTCGCAGCAACATTCCCAGGATCGCCGAGTTCTCCTTCGACCGGCTCGATCCCACCTACGCCGCGCGAGCCAAGCATGTCAAGGGCCACGTGGTGGTGGGCGGGAGCAACTACGGCCAAGGCTCGAGCCGCGAGCACGCCGCGCTGGGCCCACAGTACCTCGGGCTGCGCGCGGTGCTGGCCAAGGGCTTCGCGCGGATCCACGCGCAGAACCTGATCAACTTCGGCGTGCTGGCGCTGACCTTCATCGATCTTGCTGACTACGACGCCATCCAGGCCGGTGACGTGCTGCGCCTGGCCCGCGTACGGCGTGTGCTTGCCGAGGGGGGCGATCTGCTGGTCGAGAACGTCACGCGCCAGCACCAGTTCCAGGTGCGTCACAACATGTCGCCGCGGCAAGTACAATTCCTGCTCAGCGGGGGATTGATCAACTGGATGAAAGAGCGCCTCGCCTCTCCGGTTCATCCGAATCTGGCGGCGAATGACCAGCCGCATGGGTAAGCGGCGCGGCATGCAAGTCGCTGCCCAAGGCCTCTAGCGTGGGCCCGTCGAGCTTAAGGCCCTTGGGCAGCGGGAACTTGATGGTCTCTTCGATGCCGGCCATCTTGCGCACCGACACGGCGCCCAGCGCCTTGATGCGGTCAATCACCTGCTTGACCAGGATTTCCGGCGCCGAAGCCCCGGCGGTCAGGCCGACGCGGCTTTTGCCTTCAAACCATTCGGGCCTCAGCTCGCTTGCGTCATCGACCATGTAGGCCTCGGTGCCGAGCTTGACGGCCAGCTCGCGCAGGCGGTTGCTGTTGGAACTGGTCGGGCTGCCAACCACGATCAGGATATCGACCTGCGGGCTCATCACCTTGACCGCGTCCTGACGGTTTTGCGTGGCATAGCAGATGTCCTGCTGCTTGGGCGAGCGCACCTGCGGAAAACGCGCTTTGATGGCGGCGGCGATCTCGGCCGCATCATCGACGCTCAGCGTGGTTTGCGTCACCACCGCCAGTTTGTCGGTCTGCGCCGGCTGGATGCGCGCCACGTCGGCCACATCTTCGACCAGGTGAATAATGCCGCTGTCGAGCTGACCCATGGTGCCTTCGACCTCGGGGTGCCCCTTGTGGCCGATCATGATGAACTCGTAGCCTTCCTTGTGCAGCTTGGCCACTTCGACATGCACCTTGGTCACGAGTGGGCAGGTGGCATCAAAAATCTGGAAGCCTCTGGCCTGGGCCTCCCGCTCGATCGCCTTGCTGACGCCGTGGGCGCTGAACACCAGCGTGGCCCCTGCCGGCACATCGTCCAGGTCTTCAATAAAAATAGCGCCTTTTTCCTTGAGCTCGTTGACCACATAGGTGTTGTGCACAATTTCATGGTGCACGTAAATCGGCGCACCAAACTTGCCCAATGCGCGCTCGACGATTTCAATCGCGCGGTCCACACCGGCGCAAAAACCGCGGGGTTCAGCGAGAATGATCTCTAATGCGGGAACAGGACTCATCGCGTTGCGGCTCCGGTGACAGGACCCTTCACCGTCATAGGCTTGCCCGGGACGAAGTTGATGCAGACCCCCTCGAGCTCTTCCAGCAGCAGCGGCTCGCCCGCGAACCCGCACACATAGTGCGTCTGTCCCTCCCGGCTGTAGCCGTCGATTTCCAGGTGTTG
>JBCKNJ010000048.1:0-12993 GCA_038902795.1 Polaromonas sp.
GGGCCGTACAACCATTGCGATTGCGCACCGCCTGTCGACGCTGCGCAAGGCGGATAGGCTGGTGGTGATGGACCGTGGCCAGGTGGTGGAGGTCGGAAAACACGACGAGCTGATGGCCAGTCAGGGCGCCTACTGGCGGTTGTATGAAGCGCAGGCGCGCCAGGTGGACAGCGATGATGGCCATGCTGACGCTGAAGAGGGTCGCATTGCGCTGGCCACTTCGCAGGTGGCCCACACGGCCCAGCGCAGTGGCAACGCCTGAAGGATTCCGCATGACTTCCATTGAAACTGCTGCTGTAGCCAACCCTGCATTTCAGCTTGAACGCCACACCTCGGGCCAATTGCTGCTGATTGCCGCCGACGGCGAGCGACACCTCGGCGTGGTGCCGGTGCGCGCTTTCCCGATCGCCGCGCCCGACGAAGGCATCTCGCTGATCGGCAGCGAAGGCCATGAGCTGGCCTGGCTGGAGCGCCTGAGCGAGCAGCCGCAGCCGCTACGCGGCCTGATCGAGGAAGAGCTGGCGCTGCGCGATTTTGTGCCCGAGATCACCCGCATCAAAAGTGTCTCCAGCTTCGGCACGCCCAGCACCTGGACGGTGGAAACCGACCGCGGCGACACCTCGTTTGTACTCAAGGGCGAGGAAGACATCCGCCGACTCAGCCGCGAGTCGCTGCTGATCGCCGCCGGCCACGGCGTGCATTTCAGCGTGAAGGACATGGGTGCGCTGGACCGCGCCTCGCGGCGCCTGCTGGAGCGCTTTCTCTAAGCAGATGGCCTGACACTCAAAGGCAGTTTGCTATTGCTTATTCCAGTTTAACCCCGGTCTCCTTGACCACCTTGCCCCATTTATCGAGTTCATGGGTCATGAGTTGCGTCATCGCTTCCGGTGTGGAGAGACTGACCTCAACCCCCGCGTCGAACATAGCCTTTTGGGATTCGGGCATGGCCATGATCTTGGCGATTTCCGAGTTCAGCCGGTTGATGATGTCCCTGGGCGTGCCTGCGGGTGCCAGCAGCGCCAGCCAGACGGACGCGTCATAACCGGGCACACCGGCCTCCTGCATGGTCGGCACATCAGGCAATTGGGGAATACGCTTGGCGCTGGTGACCGCCAGCGCTCTGAGCTTGCCGCTGGGCACATGAACCAGTGCGTTGGGCACACCCGCAAAACTGCTTTCAACCACGCCGGCGACCAGGTCGGTGGCGGCTAGGTTGCTGCTACGGTAGGGCACATGCACGAGCGGGGCGCCGGCCATGGAGACAAACAGGCCGCCGATCAGATGCTGCGCACTGCCGTTGCCCGACGAGGCGTAATGGAGGGTGCCGGGCTGGGCCTTGGCCAGCGCGATGAACTCCTTCACATTGCGGGCCGGCACCTTCGGGTTGACCAGCAGCACATAAGGGGAGTCCACCAGTTTGGTGACCGCTGCAAAACTCTTGATCGGATCGTAAGGCACGGTTTTGTAGACCCATGGGCTGATCACGTGAGTGGCGGACACGATCACCAGCGTGTAGCCGTCAGGCGGGGCCTTGGCAACGAACTCGGTGCCGATCATCGATCCAGCCCCCGGCCTGTTCTCGATGATGAAGGACTGGCCCATGGCGAGCGTGAGCTTTTGCGCCAGAATCCGGGCCACCACATCGGTGAACCCGCCGGGCCCGAACGGCACGATGATCTTGACGGGCTTGTTGGGGTAGGTCTGCGCCAGCACGGCGCTGCTTGATAACGCCAGCACCAGGGCCGCGCAAAACGTTTTAAGAGTGGTCTTCATGGTTTTAGCCTTTGTAGATTGGGTCTGGCATGGTGTAAAAGCTGTGCAGGATTTGATACACCATCATGTGGTTTTTCTGCTGGAAGCTGGCGTGCGAGATGCCGACCATCACATTGAATTGCTTGTTCATGTTGGGCAGCAGTTTGTAGAAATTGATCAGGTCGTCCAGACTGGCAATGCCGTCGTATTCACCGCGCAGAATGAGCGTGGAGGCGGCAATTTTCAGCGGATCGATTAGCGGCAATTTGGAGCACATGTCCACGTAGGTGCCTGTGGGCATGGAGTCGTCCAGCGTCAGGATGGCATCGGCGAAGGCATCCTTGGTGGCTTCATCGGTGGTCTCGGGATGGTCGCGGTTGAATATGCTGTGGACAAACGCGCGGTCGATCGGGCGGCGATTCTTGGCCAGGAACTCGGGCAGCTTTTTCTTTCTCTCGGCCAGCGTCGGGCTGCCTTCGCCGGTCCAGACAAAAGCGTCCAGCGCCAGTTTAGCCACCCGTTCGGGGTGCCGCTCGGCGAACAGGGCGGCCTTGAGCGCACCCGACGAAATGCCATACAGGAACAGGCTTTTGGCACCCGTTTTTTTCATGATGTAGTCGCTGCCAGCGGCCAGATCGTCGGCGCCATTGCTGATGTCGCTGTTGATGGGGCGGTGCTTGTCCGAGCGACCATAGCCTTCGTTGTCCATGCACCAAGTGTTGAAGCCGCGCTCGGCGAACCAGTCCATCACCGAGGAGTAGGGCCGTCCCGGCACATGCAGGTCAAAGGTCGGCTGGGAGGCCATGGAGGAGCCATGCACGAAAAAAATAGTGCCCCGGTAAGGAACCTTGGGTGAAGCGGCTTTTTCCCAAAGGAACAGCTTGATGTCGCCCTTCTTGGTCCAATGCTCCACGCCGCCAGTCCACTGAATCTTGCTCATCGAAAAAAATCTCCAAATAATCAGCTTGTTCGAATTGAAATTAACCGCTTGGCGATGTTAGCAGCTGTTTTTGATCAGCATCGCCGCCTGTTTCACCAGCCCCGGCCCCTGGTAGATCAGGCCAGTGTAGATTTGCACCACATCAGCGCCGGCTTCGATCTTGCTCACCGCGTCTTCGGCGCTCAGGATGCCGCCCACGCCGATGATGGGGTAAGCCTTGCCCAATGCAGCACGCAGTTGGCGGATGACGCGGTTGCTCATCTCCAGCACTGGTGCGCCTGACAGGCCGCCGCTTTCATCTGCATGGCGCAGGCCCTGCACGGCCTCGCGGCTCAGCGTGGTGTTGGTGGCGACCACGCCGTCCATGCCGTGGCGCTTCAGGGTGGCGGCGATGACACTCACCTGCGCTTCGTCCAAATCCGGCGCGATCTTCACAAAAATCGGTACGCGCTTGCCGTGTTCTTTGGCCAGTGTTTCGCGGCGTTCGGCGATGCGGCCTAGCAGGGCATCGAGCGCTTCATCACTTTGCAGTGAACGCAGGTTTTTGGTGTTGGGGCTGGAGATGTTGACGCTGACGTAGTCGGCGTGCGGGTACACGCCGCCTAAGCAAATCAGATAGTCATCGACTGCATTTTCAATGGATGTGGTGGCGTTTTTGCCGATGTTCAGGCCCAGCAAGACCTTGTTCTGAGCCTTGTTGTTGGTATCCTGCCTGCGAACAGCAGATTTTTGTACGTTGGCCAAAAACGCATCCAGCCCGTCGTTGTTGAAACCTAGCCGGTTAATCAGTGCGTTGGCCTCTGGCAAGCGAAACATGCGCGGCTTTGGGTTGCCGTTTTGGGCCAACGGCGTGACGGTACCGACTTCAATAAAACCAAAGCCCATGGCGGCAAGGCCATCAATGCAGCGGGCGTTTTTGTCCAGCCCTGCGGCCAGGCCCACGCGGTTGGGAAATATCAAACCAGCCAGCGTGACCGGGTCGTCAACCCGCGCTGCGCAGTAGGCCAGAGCGAGCGGCGTGCCCTGCGTGCGGGCCAGCGAGGCCATGGTCAGCTGGTGCGCGACTTCCGGATCCAGTCCAAATAAAAAGGACCGGGCTACCCTATAGGGAAGATTTTGAAGTTTCTGGAATTTTTGGAGCAGGGACATCGGATAATTTGGGTTGTGCGATGGGCAGTGCGTATTGTCGCAAAACCTCATCTTGGTAAATTCATCCATTCTCTTCATCAAAACAATCATGACTCAAGACGAACTCAAAACTTTGGTCGGCCAGGCCGCACTGGCCTATGTTGAACCCGGCAGCATCGTGGGCGTCGGCACTGGCTCGACGGTCAACAAGTTTATTGATGCGCTGGCCAGCATGAAGGACAGCATTGCCGGGGCGGTGTCCAGTTCCGTCGCATCGACCGAACGCTTGGTGGCGCTCGGCATCAAGGTGTTTGATGCGGCCGAGGTTGAGGAACTGGCTGTGTACATCGACGGCGCTGATGAAATTGACCACGCGGGCTACATGATCAAAGGCGGTGGTGCGGCACTGACGCGGGAGAAGATTGTGGCAGCGCAGTCACGCAAATTTGTTTGCATTGCAGACGAGTCAAAACGGGTAGCAACGCTAGGTAAATTCCCGCTGCCGGTGGAGGTGATCCCGATGGCGGCAGGGCGCATTACGCGCCAGTTTCTGGCTTTGGGTGGCACGGCAAAATTGCGGCTAAAAGATGGCGCGCCGCTGGTAACAGACAACGGCCAGCACATTCTGGATGTGACAGGCTTGATGATTACCGACCCGCTGGGGTTTGAGTCAACCGTCAGCCAGTGGCCGGGTGTAGTTACCGTGGGCGTGTTTGCTTTTCAGAAGGCTAACGTTTGTTTGCTGGGCGGCGCGGGGGGTGTCAAAACCCTGGTGTTTTGATTAAAACCGTATGCCACCTGGGTTATCTGCTGTAGGCCCCGGCTGCACGAGTGCGGGGGCTGCGCGAGCAGGCGCGGGGCTTGCCGCAGCGGCAGGTGCAGCAGAAGGCGCTACCGCAATCGCAACCAGCGGCGTTGCGGGTGACTGGCGATAGTTGGACGGCAAAATCGAGCTTGCAGGGTAGCCAGCGGCGTTTAAAAACTGCGTCCATTCAGCGTCTGAAAACCCCTTGAGTTGCTGGCCGCCTATGGTGCCAAGGGGCAGGGAATTTTCGCCGCTCAGGCGCTGCAATGCCGCTGCATCGGCAACCGTGATGACGGTCTTTTCTGTGAACGGCACGCCTCGGCCCATGAGCAATGCGCGAGCCGAACCACAGGGGCTACAGTTCTCGCCTGTGTAAAGCGTGACGGGGTACTTCGACGCGACTTGGCGCAGATCAAAAGGCAGGTTGCTGCTGGCAGAGCCACCACCACCACCCGATGCACCTGTGCCTGAAGTTACTTTGTCGTTGGCGGTGGCCAGTGGCAGTTTGTCCGAGAAAGTGACTTTGCCGTCTGGCCCCACGATGCGGTAAACCTGCTGTGCCTGGGCAGCTGAGCTGGCCGCGCCTATAGCGGCTAAAGCTACCGCGCTGATGGCTAAATACTTGAGAACGAGTGAGGTCATGGTTATTGCCTTTGAGTCGCTTAAATCAATTGAGTCGTGTCGCTTCTGAAGAGCTTAAGCCATACCCTGATGACGCATCAGCGCATCAATCGACGGCTCCCGGCCCCGAAAGGCCTTGAATGATTCCATGGCAGGGCGGCTGCCACCCGCCTCCAGAATTGCCTGGCGGTATTTTCTGCCGGTTTCGACCGTTACGGTAGTCTTGCCCGGGCTGCTTTCGGGTGTTGATGCGGCAGTTTCTTCAAACGCTGCATAAGCATCTGCCGACAGCACTTCTGCCCATTTATAACTGTAATAACCTGCTGCGTAGCCACCTGAAAAAATGTGGCTGAAGGTATGCGCGGTGCGGCTGTAGGGCGGGGTCTTGATGACCGCCACTTCCTTGCGTACCTGATTGAGCAAAGCCATCACGTTATCTAGTGGTTTGTAGCTGGTGTGCAGCAGCATGTCGAACAGCGAAAACTCGACCTGGCGCAGCGTCTGCATGCCGCTCTGGAAGTTTTTGGCCGCCAGCATTTTGTCGAACAGCGCGCGCGGCAGTGGCGCGCCGGTATCAACGTGGGCCGTCATGTGTTTGAGTACATCCCATTCCCAGCAGAAGTTTTCCATGAACTGGCTGGGCAACTCAACCGCGTCCCATTCAACACCGCTGATGCCCGACACATCGTGCTCGTTGACCTGCGTGAGCATGTGGTGCAGGCCGTGGCCAAATTCATGGAACAGCGTGGTCACGTCGTCATGCGTGAGCAGGGCAGGCTTGCCACCCACGCCATCGGCAAAATTGCAGACCAGTTGCGCCACGGGTGTCTGCAGTTTTCCCGTGTCGGGGCGCAGCCAGCGCGAGCGCACATCGTCCATCCAGGCACCACCACGCTTGCCGGTACGGGCAGGCTGGTCGAGGTAGAACTGGCCCACGAGTTCTCCTGCACGTTCAATGCGGTAGAACTCGACTTTTGCATTCCATACCGGTGCAGAGTCTTTGCGAATAACGACTTCAAACAGCGTTTCAACAATCTTGAAAAGACCGGCCAGCACCTTGGGCGCGGTGAAATACTGTTTGACTTCCTGTTCGCTGAACGCATACCGCGCTTCTTTGAGTTTTTCGCCGATGTAGGCATAGTCCCAGGCTTCAATAGCGTTCAGCTTGAGGTGGCTAGCCGCAAAGTCCAGCAGGTCGGCCACATCTTTTTCGGCGTAGGGGCGGGCGCGGTGCGCGAGGTCACGCAAAAAAGTCACCACTTCTTCAGGCGACTTGGCCATTTTGGTGACGACTGACACTTCGCCAAAATTCTGGTAGCCGAGCAACTGCGCTTCTTCAAGCCGCAGCGCCAATATCTCCTGCATGACGGCGCTGTTGTCGAACTTGGCAAACTCAGCAGGGGCTTGGTCGCTGGAGCGGGTGCTGTAGGCGCGGTAAATGATTTCACGCAGTGCGCTGCTGTCCGCAAACTGCATGACGGGCAGGTAACTGGGCATTTTCAGCGTGAGTTTGTAGCCTTCTTTGGCATCTGCTTTGGCCGCCTCAAGCGCGGTTTGCACCACGTCAGCAGGCACGCCAACCAGCTCGTCTTCTTTGGCGAAGTAGGCAAATGCGTCGGTAGCATCGAGTGCGTTTTCGCTGAATTTCTGGCTCAGTTCGGCTTGCCGCTCCTGGATTTTGGCAAAGCGCTCCTTGGCTGCGACTGTGAGTTCTGCGCCTGACAGCACAAAATTACGCAGCGCATTTTTATGCGCCTGACGTTGCTCTGCGTTCAGGCTGGCGACATCAATCGCCTTGTACTTGGCGTATAGCCTCTCGTCTGCACCCAGGCGTGTCCAGAACTCGGTGACTTTGGGCAGGGCCGCGTTGTAGGCGGCGCGCAGCTCTGGCGTGTCGGCCACGTTGTTCAGGTGGCTGACAGCGCCCCACACACGACCCAGCTGTTCAGTCGCTACATCGAGTGTGGCTGCAATACCCACCCAGTTGGCCGGGAAGTCTGGTGCCGTGACTTTTTCAAGCGCTACTTCGGCAGCTAGCCGCAACTCGTCGACGGCGGGGGCGACATGCTCGGGCTTGATGCGGTCAAACAGCGGGAGGTTAGAAAAGTCTAGGAGTGGATTTGTCATGACTGGTAGCTATGGGCTGCTTTGCCGGAAATAAAGAGGATAGGTGCTCGAAATCTCCGAGAATTGCCCTAGTCCTGTGACCGCTTCTTGATACTTCTTTGCTTGCGTGGATTGGCCCGTTTGACTGTTCCGCCCGGGCTCAAGCGCTGGTTGCCCAGCACACGCAGCACTTTGACCTCGGGCCGCTGGCCATAGCGCGAGCTGTTTTTAAGCACCTTGATGTCGCGCGGGCCGGGCATACGGTCTTCGTCAATCTTTTTTTCTTTTTCCGGCTTGGGCCGCCACAGCACCAGCAGCTTGCCAATGTGCTGGATCGGTGCGGCATTGAGTTCATGGGCCAGCGTCTGGAAAATGGCCTCACGGGCGGCACGGTCGTCGGACTGCACCCGCACCTTGATAAGCCCGTGGGCATTCAGGGCCGCAGCGGTTTCTTTTTTGACATTGGCCGTCAGGCCGTCAGAGCCGATCATTACGACCGCATTCAGGTGGTGCGCCTCGGCACGTTGGTCTTTGCGCTGGGCAGGGGTAAGGATTATTTGAGCCATGGCCTGATTATCGGTGGCTTTGGGGCGTTGCGATGGGAGGACAATCGGGTGCATGAAAGCAAATGCAAAGCCAGCAGCAAAGACGGTTGCAAAAGCGCCTGCGAAAGTGGCTGGCAAGGTCAATAAAGCCTGGCTGCACGAGCACATCAACGACCCCTACGTCAAACTCGCCAAAAAAGAGGGCTACCGGGCACGCGCGGCTTACAAATTGAAAGAAATTGATGAAAACCTGGGGCTTATTCGGCCCGGTGATCTGGTGGTCGATCTGGGCAGCACGCCCGGTGCCTGGAGCCAGTACGCGCGCCGAAAAATGTCGCCTACCGGGGCTGCGGTCGGGGCCCTCAATGGCACCATCATTGCACTAGACTTGCTGCCGATGGAGCCGATTGAAGGGGTGGTGTTCATTCAAGGTGACTTTCGCGAAGCGGAGGTTTTAAAAGCGCTGGAAGAAGCTGTTTTTTCCCATGCCGGGCAAAAAAAGGTCGACGCTGTGATTTCCGACATGTCGCCCAACCTGTCGGGGATTGAGTCGGCAGACGCGGCGCGCATTACCGATCTGATTGAACTGGCGGTTGAGTTCTCGATCCAGCACCTCAAAGCCGACGGCGCATTGGTCGTCAAACTCTTCCACGGTGGCGCTTATGACCCCATGGTCAAGCTGTTCAAAGACACCTTTAAGGTGGTCAAACGCTTCAAGCCCAAGGCATCCCGTTCGGGTTCTTCCGAGACTTTTCTGGTGGGTTTGGGGCTTAAATAGCCTCATTCCTCCACAAGCTAGGGGCTGTTACCACTGGTTTATGCGGCTTTAGCTCTTGAAAGGCCTAAAATCAGACGCATGTGCCGTCTTAAGTAACACCTGAGCTTTTAAATCGGAGTCCTCCTTGAACAATCAGTGGTTTTCAAAAATTGCAGTCTGGCTGGTAATCGCCATGGTTCTTTTTACCGTCTTCAAGCAATTTGATACACGGGGCGGCACTGGTGCTACCTATCTGGGGTACTCCGACTTTCTGGAAGAGGTTCGCGGCAAACGCATCAAGACCGCCACCATCGCCGAAGGCCAGGGCGGTACCGAAATTGCCGCCACCACCACCGACAACCGCAAGGTTCGCACCACTGCAACTTACCTGGATCGCGGCCTGGTCGGCGACCTGATTGCCAACGACGTGAAGTTCGATGTCAAGGCACGTGAAGAGAGTTCGCTTCTGATGACCCTGCTCGTGAGCTGGGGCCCCATGTTGCTGCTGATTGGTGTGTGGGTGTACTTCATGCGGCAAATGCAGGGCGGCGGCAAGGGCGGGCCGTTCAGCTTCGGTAAGTCTAAGGCCCGCCTGTTAGATGAGTCCGCCAACCCCGTCACCTTCGCCGACGTGGCTGGCTGCGACGAAGCCAAAGAAGAGGTCAAAGAAGTCGTTGACTTTTTGAAAGACCCGACCAGGTTTCAAAAACTCGGTGGCCGCATCCCGCGTGGGTTGCTGCTGATCGGCCCTCCGGGAACCGGTAAAACCCTGCTGGCAAAAAGCATTGCTGGCGAAGCCAAGGTTCCATTCTTTTCTATCGCGGGCTCTGATTTCGTTGAAATGTTTGTCGGCGTGGGCGCGTCCCGTGTGCGCGACATGTTTGCCAACGCCAAGAAAAACGCACCCTGCATTATTTTTATTGACGAGATTGACGCAGTAGGTCGCCAGCGCGGTGCTGGCCTGGGCGGTGGCAATGATGAGCGCGAACAGACGCTGAACCAGCTGCTGGTCGAGATGGACGGCTTTGAAACCAATGCCGGTGTCATCGTGGTCGCCGCCACCAACCGCCCTGACATTCTGGATGCCGCTTTGCTTCGGCCAGGCCGTTTTGACCGCCAGGTGTACGTGAACCTGCCCGACATTCGTGGCCGTGAGCAAATCCTGAACATTTACATGCGCAAAGTGCCGCTGGGACAAGATGTCAGTGCGATGACCATTGCGCGCGGCACACCTGGCATGTCTGGGGCTGACCTGGCCAACCTGTGCAACGAAGCCGCCTTGATGGCTGCGCGCCGCGACGCCCGCACCGTTGAGATGCAGGACTTTGAAAAAGCCAAAGACAAAATCATCATGGGGCCGGAGCGTAAAAGCATGGTCATGCCTGAAGAAGAACGTCGCAACACGGCCTACCACGAGTCAGGCCATGCGCTGCTTGGCAAGCTGCTGCCCAAGTGTGACCCGGTGCATAAGGTCACCATCATTCCGCGTGGCCGCGCATTGGGTGTCACGATGAGCCTGCCCGTGCAGGATCGTTACAGCTACAGCAAAGAGTTCATGCTGAGTCAGATCGCCATGCTGTTTGGTGGCCGTATCGCCGAAGAAGTGTTTATGAACCAGATGACCACCGGTGCCAGCAACGACTTTGAGCGCGCCACCGGTCTGGCTCGTGACATGGTGACCCGTTACGGCATGACGGAAGCACTTGGCCCCATGGTTTACGCTGAAAACGAAGGCGAAATATTCTTGGGCCGCTCGATCACCAAGACCAACCACATGAGCGAAGCCACGCTGCAAAAAGTCGATGGCGAAGTCCGCCGCATCATTGACCAGCAATACAAGGTTGCCCGCACGCTGATTGAAGACAACAAAGACAAAATGCACGCCATGGCCAAGGCCTTGCTGGAGTGGGAAACCATTGACGGCGATCAGCTTGACGACATCATTGCTGGCAAAGAACCCCGTCCACCGAAAGACTGGACCCCACGCAATGCGTCGGTGGCTGGTAGCGGTGGTAGCGGGCCAGCGGGCAGCACACCGGCTGTCAGTACAGACCCCGCGCCAACAGTGGCCTAACCTGTCTTAACTCACGAAAACCCGGGCTGGTCCCGGGTTTTCTTTTTCTGAATTTTTATTTAACCTCTTGGACTTGCGATGTTTTGGCAAACCTCCCGTTTCCAAATTGATCTGACCAAGCCCCGCGTCATGGGCATCGTCAACGTCACGCCCGATTCGTTTTCGGACGGCGGGCAGCATAGCGCGACAGACACGGCTGTTCTGCACTGCGAGCAGCTCATCAAGGACGGGGCAGACATTCTGGACATTGGCGGCGAATCCAGCCGCCCCGGTGCTGCGCCGCTGCCAGTTGGCGAGGAACTGGCGCGCCTGCTGCCTGTGGTGCTACATGCCGTGAGGCTGGGCGTTCCTGTATCGGTAGACACTTATAAGCCTGAAGTGATGCAGGCGGTACTGGATATGGGGGCTGACATCATCAACGACATCTGGGCGCTGCGCAAACCGGGGGCCAGAGAGGTGGTGGCCGGGCATCCGGCCTGCGGCGTGTGCCTGATGCACATGCACCGAGAGCCTGTCACCATGCAGACTGCGCCTATGGAGGGCGACGTGCTGGCCCAGGTGCTGGCTTTTTTGAACGATGCTACTGCCCGGCTTGAAGCGATGGGTGTGGACAGGACGCGCATGGTGCTTGACTCGGGTATTGGTTTTGGCAAGACGGTTGCGCAAAACTTTTCACTGCTGGCGCGGCAACGCGAGTTGCTTGCGTTGGGGCATCCGCTGCTGGCTGGCTGGTCGCGCAAATCGTCGCTGGCCGCAGTCTGTGGCACCTCGCTGGCATCGGTGGCGCAACTCGATGTGGTTGACCGAATGGTGCCCAGCGTGGCGGCGGCTCTGCTGGCCGTTGATCGGGGCGCACGCATCGTGCGGGTGCATGATGTGCGCGAAACCGTTCAAGCGCTAAAGGTATGGTCCGCAACGGCCTAAAATTCACACCATCAGGCAACCCTGAAGTCACCAAGAGACAACAACCAATGACCAGAAGATATTTCGGCACAGACGGTATTCGCGGCACCGTAGGCCAGTCACCGATCACGCCTGACTTTGTGCTGCGCCTGGCGCACGCGGTGGGTCGCGTGCTCAAGCGCACCGAGCCACGTCCAACGGTACTGATCGGCAAAGACACCCGCATCTCGGGCTACATGCTTGAAAGTGCGCTGGAGTCAGGCTTTAATTCCGCTGGTGTCGATGTGGTGTTGCTCGGGCCCCTGCCAACACCCGGCGTGGCCTACCTGACCCGCTCACAGCGGGCTAGCCTGGGTGTGGTCATTAGCGCCAGCCATAACGCCTACCCTGACAACGGCATCAAATTTTTCAGTGCGCAAGGCAGCAAATTGGACGATGCGTGGGAGATGGCCGTTGAAGCTGCGCTTGAAGAAGCGCCCGTGTGGGCTGACTCCAGTACGCTGGGCAGGGCCCGCAGGCTGGATGATGCCGCAGGCCGCTACATCGAGTTTTGCAAAAGCACGTTTGCAAACGACCTGACCCTCAAGGGATTGAGAATCGTGGTTGATGGCGCGCACGGTGCGGCCTACCACATCGCGCCCAAAGTCTTCCATGAACTGGGCGCAGAAGTCATCGCCATTGGCTGCGCGCCAGACGGCATGAACATCAATGACAAGGTCGGCGCGACGCACCCCGAGGCATTGATAGAAGCTGTGAAGCAGCACCAAGCCGATTACGGCATTGCCCTTGATGGCGACGCTGACCGCTTGCAGTTGGTGGACAGCACGGGCCGACTTTTCAATGGCGACGAAATGCTGTACTTGATGGTTAATGAGCGCTTGGCGCGGGGCGAAAAAGTACCCGGCGCAGTCGGTACGCTGATGACCAATATGGCTGTTGAAGTCGCTTTAAAGGCCAAGGGCGTTGAGTTTATACGCGCCAAAGTCGGCGACCGTTATGTGCTCGAAGAACTCGATAAACGCGGCTGGCTGCTGGGCGGTGAGGGTTCTGGCCACTTGCTGGCGCTCGACAAACACACCACGGGCGATGGTTTGATTAGCGCGCTGCAGGTGCTACAGGCCTGTGTGCGCAGCGGCAAAACGATTGCGCAGTTGCTCGGTGATGTGGTGCTGTTTCCGCAAACGCTTATTAACGTCAAGCTCAAGGCCGGGCAGGACTGGAAAAGCAGCGACAAGCTTGCAGCTATGACCAAAACCGTGGAAGCCGAGCTTGGCGATACTGGCCGTTTATTGATACGCGCCAGCGGCACCGAGCCACTGCTGCGGGTGATGGTCGAGGCGAGGGATGCGGTGCAGGCCAGGG
>JBCKNJ010000049.1:0-12901 GCA_038902795.1 Polaromonas sp.
CTTGCCGTTGACGGTGACTTTGATCGGGTCCAGGTCTGCCATGGGTGTTCCTTTGGGGCTCAGGCGCTGGCGGCGCTGGGCAGCATGCGCTGCAGCAGCACGCCGACCAGATGGCGCTTGGTGTTGGAGGTGTTGGTCAGGTCGGGCAGGGGGTCAATCTCGCTGCGCAGGCTCGCCACAGCCTGGGTCACGGTGGTCAGGTCCAGCGCCTTGCCTTCCAGCAGCGTCTCGGTCTGGCGAGCCCGCACCGGCGTGGTGTCCACACCCAGCAGCACGATGCGCAGGTCACGCAGCACGGCACCTTCGCGCCGGGCGGTGGCGGCCATGCCCACGATGGCGTAGTCGCCGTGGCGGCGCGCCAGCTCGCTGAAGCCGAACCAGTGGTCGGCGCCAGCCAGTGGGATCTCGCTGGCCACCAGCAACTCGTCGGGCTGCAGCGCGGTGCTGTAGAGACCGGTGAAGAAATCATCGGCCGCGATGCGGCGCTCGCCCTTGGGGCCGCGCGCGATCACGTTGCCGCCCAGCGCCAGCAGGCAGGTGGGCCATTCGGCTGCCGGATCGGCGTAAGCGATGGAACCACCCCAAGTGCCGCTGTTGCGGATGGCCCGATGCGCGATGTGGGGCGCGGCCGCCTTGAGCAGCGGTGCGTGGCGTGCCACCAGCGGGCTGAACTCAATGGCGGTGTGCGTGGCCAGCGCGCCGATGCGCAGCACGTTGGCCTGTACGCTGATGCCACGCAGCGACTCGATGCCGGTGATGTCGATCACCAGCTGCGGCTCGGACAGGCGCATGTTCAGGGTGGCCATCAGTGTCTGGCCACCGGCGAGCAGGCGGGCGTCGTCACCGTGCTCCTGCAGCAGCGACAGAACCTGGTCGATGGAAGCGGGTTTGACGTAATCGAAGGCAGCGGCTTTCATGGGGTGGTCCTCAAGATGTCAGGAGCGAAGCGATCCACACGCCAAAGGCTGTGGACAGGGAACCCAGAACGAACCACAGCACGCGCACGCCTTCACCGGCCGGTGCGGGCTGAGGTGTGAGGGCGGGGCGAGGTGCGGCGGCTGGCGCTGTTGCACCAGCGGCGACAGGCGTGGCTGCGGTCACAGCGGGCTGGACTTCGGCAGCTTCAGCAGCCGGCACATCCACCATCTGTTCGCTGAAGGCGGTGAAAAACTGGTCCGCCATCTGCTTGGACGCGGCGTCAATCATGCGGCCTCCCACCTGGCCCAGCTTGCCGCCGATGGAGGCGTGGGCGGTGTAGCGCAGGCGGGTGCCGCCGGCCTCATCCGTCAGCTCCACATTCGAGTGCCCCTTGGCCATGCCGGCCGCGCCGCCCGAGCCTTCAAAGCGCAGCACGCAGCCCTCGTTGGGGCGGATGTCTTCCATACGGAGGTGGCCCACAAAGCGGGCGCGCACCGGGCCCACCTTCACCGCCATGCGCACGCTGCGCTCGGTCGGGCTGGTGGCTTCCATGCCTTCGCAGCCGGGGATGCAGCGCGTCAGGATCTCGGTGTCGTTGAGCCCAGCCCAGACCTTCTCGCGCGGTGCGCCGATCAGGATGTCTCCAGTCAATTCCATGCCTTGAATTCTCGGGTTTCCACTGATGTTTTTGTTTACCAGTCGGTTAACAACGGTACGACTCATTAACCCGCTGGTAAATAGCGTGCGCATCCAGACAAACCCTGACACGGTGAAAGAACCCGAGCCGCCAGCGCTTGAAGGAAGGGTTTTTGGCGTCTGACCACAATAACCCGAAAGCATGGTTTCCTATAGTGCGCCTTCCAGTTTCAGCAGCGCAGTTTTACGCTCAAGCCCACCGGCATAGCCAATGAGCGTGCCGCCTTTTCCCAGCACGCGGTGGCACGGAACAATGATGCTAACCGGATTGCGCCCGACTGCCGCAGCCACAGCGCGTACCGCCGCCGGATGGCCGATGCGCTGGCTGACATCGCCATAGCTGGCTGTTGCGCCCGGCGCAATCGCCAGCAAGACCTGCCACACCGCTTGCTGGAAGGCCGTGCCGCCAGACAGATCAAGCGGCAGGTCGAAGTGTCTGCGTTGCCGGTCGAAATATTCCTTGAGTTGCCGGGTAGTTTGTTGCAGCACCAAGTGACTTGCGTCTTCGGGCCAGCTTGAGCCCGTCACCCATTCTTCAGGTAAATGCCGCTGGCCTTCAAACCACAAACCCGCCAGGCCTTTGTCGGTTGCAGCCATGATGATGCGGCCCAGCGGGCTTTGGTAGCTGTGTTGAACGATGGAGGTGTCGAATTTCATGCTTGACCTGTGTTTAATGCTTTTACTAGCCGTTTTCGGACATCTGCATACGCTGTTGTCCTGCGCTTCTTTACTGGGCTTTTGCGACCATGGGGCACGCCTACAATTATCCCTCTGACACGTCAGGTGTCCACTCCGTCAGGACTCTCTTCATGCAAGCTAACCCTTCAATTTTCAAAGCCTACGACATTCGCGGCATTGTGCCGTCCACCATCCATGAAGAAGTAGCTCAGGCACTCGGCAAGGCGTTTGGCACTGCGGCCTTGAGAGAAGGCGAAACCACAGTAGCTGTTGGCCGCGATGGGCGCTTGAGCGGGCCGGCGCTTAGCGCTGCCTTGATGCGTGGACTGACCAGCGTAGGTGTACATGTGATTGACGTGGGCATGGTCACTACACCCCAGTTGTACTTTGCGGCCAGCACATTGGCCACGTCGGGCATACAGGTGACCGGCAGCCACAACCCGAAAGACTACAACGGCTTCAAGATGGTGCTGGCGGGGCGCGCAATTTACGCTGAAGAAATCCAGGCGCTCTACCGGGCGATGTCTGCCGAGGCCTGGGCCGTTGCCTCCGTGCCGGGTGTTGTGAGTGTGGTTGATGTTTCGCAGGCCTACCGAGAACGCATCGTCTCAGGCATCAAGCTTGTCCGACCCATGAAGATCGTCATTGACTCGGGCAACGGTGTTGCAGGTGCCTCGGCCCCGGCCATTTTTCGGGCGCTGGGCTGCGAGGTCACCGAGCTGTTCAGCGAGGTCGATGGCAACTTTCCCAACCACCATCCTGACCCGAGCAAGCCCGAGAACCTGCGCGATTTAATCAGCGCACTCAAAACATCTGATGCGGAACTGGGCCTCGCATTCGATGGTGATGGTGACCGCCTCGGCATCGTCACCAAAGACGGCAACAACATTTACCCGGACCGCCAGATGATGCTGTTTGCGCGTGACGTGCTGTCGCGTGTGCCGGGTGGCACCATCGTGTTTGACGTGAAATGCTCGCAGCGCCTGGCGTCCGAGATAGCGGCGGCCGGCGGCGTGCCCATGATGTACAAAACCGGCCACTCACTCATCAAGGCGAAGATGAAAGAAGTCAACTCGCCGCTGGGTGGCGAGATGAGCGGGCATATCTTTTTCAAGGAGCGCTGGTACGGTTTTGATGACGGCACTTACGCTGGTGCGCGCCTGCTGGAAATATTGAGTCGTTCACCTGATGCCAACACGGTCTTGAACGCCTTACCCACCAGCTTCAGCACACCCGAGTTGAATGTGGCTTGCAAAGAGGGTGAGCCGCATAGCGTCGTTGAAGCACTCATCAAGGCGGCACACTTTGAATCACCTGCGGTGATTTCGACGATTGATGGCGTGCGCGTGGACTGGCCTGATGGTTTTGGCCTGATCCGGGCGTCGAACACCACGCCGGTGCTGGTGCTGCGCTTTGAAGGGCACACGCCCGCGGCTCTCAAGCGCATCGAAGGAGTCATGCTGGCACTGCTGCGCACGGTTAAGCCTGGTGCCGTGATCGATGAGGCGGCGATTGACCGAGAAGCCGATGCCATGAATGCCCAAGCCGTGCCCCTCAGTGATGACCCCGAGGTCATCGTTTTCAACTTGAAGCACCGTTACACCGGGGTGTCGGCCACCGTCAAC
Organism: Polaromonas sp.; assembly: GCA_038902795.1. Classification (GTDB taxonomy): domain Bacteria; phylum Pseudomonadota; class Gammaproteobacteria; order Burkholderiales; family Burkholderiaceae_C; genus Polaromonas. Next base: position 3,918 of record JBCKNJ010000049.1, read on the forward strand.
GCGCTGGTGCCTTTGCAGGCTCAACAATGGCGCTTGGGGTACTGCGGCACGCTGATGTCCAACGGCGTGCCGGGCTTGAAGCTGCGCCAGGCGATGGCGCTGTCGCGCCACCCGCCCCAGGGGCGGGTGTTTCGGATTTGGCACGTTCGCCGGGACCATGAAATGGCCGCCGGCATTTTTGCGCGCGACGTGCTGCGCCTGCCGATTCGCCTGGTGTTCACTTCCGCAGCGCAGCATTTGCATGGGCGCTTTCCGCGTTGGTTGATCTCGAAGATGGACGCGGTGATTTCCACCACGCCACTGGCCGCCTCTTTCGTGCCCAATACCACGGCGGTGGTGGCGCATGGCATCGACTTGTCGCGTTTTTCGCCGCCGCCAGACAAGCTCACGGCGTGGGCCGATTCGGGTCTGCCGGGGCGTTATGGCATTGGGGTGTTCGGTCGGGTGCGGCCCAACAAAGGCACCGACGTGTTCGTGGACGCCATGATCCAGGCCTTGCCTGAGTTGCCTGGCGCCACCGCCGTGATCGTGGGTTTGGCGCAGCCGCAGCATCAGGCCTACCAGGCCGCGCTGCAGCAAAAGATCGCAGCGGCGGGCCTGGCGGATCGGCTGATATTTTTGGGCGAGGTGCCAACAGGGGAGTTGCATACCTGGTTCCAGCGTTGCTTGCTGTGCGTGGCCTGCCCGCGCTATGAACCGTTTGGCCTGACTCCCTTTGAAGCGGCGGCCACGGCTTGTGCCTTGGTGTGTTCGCGCACCGGCGCGTTTGACCAACTGGTTCAACCCGGCCTCACGGGTGAGCTGGTGGACACGGGTGACGCACAGGGTCTGGCGCAGGCCGTTCAAGCGGTGTTGCATGACCTGGGGCGGGCGGCGGCGATGGGTCAGGCCGCCCGCGCGCGGGTGGTGCAGCATTTTTCTCTACAACGAGAAGCGCAGGGCATTGCTCAGGTGTACCAGCGCTTGTTTGACGGCGGCAAGCCGGCGTGGGTTTGAGCGCCACCGTGCCCCGCGTACGCAGTGCGCTGACTTGGCCGCAGCGCGCTGCGCTGTTGCTTTACGGGTGGCTGATGCGTTTGCTGCAGCCGCTGCTGCGGCGCAAACTGCAGCGCCGAGGCTTGCAAGAGCCGGGCTATTTGCTGTGCACTGAGCAGCGTTTCGGGCAATACACAGAGCCGGCGCCTGAACCGGGCTGTGTCTGGGTGCACGCCGTGTCGCTCGGGGAGACGAGGGCGGTTGCATTGTTGATCGCTGCCTTGCGCCAAACCCATCCGGACCTGCGCCTGTTGTTGACCCACGGCACCGCCACCGGCTGGGCCCAAGGCCAAGATCTGCTGCAGCCCGGTGATGCGCAAGCCTGGCTGCCGTGGGACACCCCGGCCGCCACGCAGGGCTTCTTGCAGCATTACCGGCCCCGCTTGGGGCTGTTGATGGAAACCGAAGTGTGGCCCCAGTTGGTGCAGTCCTGCCGACAACAGGGGGTACCCTTGTGCTTGGTCAATGCCCGGCTCAACCAGCATTCGTGGCGCAAAGCCCGGCGCTGGGCTTGCTTGTCCAGACCCGCCTACCAGGGCTTGAACGCGGTCTATGCCCAAACTGATGTCGATGCCCAGCGCCTGCGTGATTTGGGTGCGCCGGTGCATGGCGTGTTGGGCAATGTGAAGTTCGATGTGCAGGCCCAGCCCGGCGCCCAGGCCCAAGCCGGGACTTGGGCGCGGGCCTTGGGTCATCGCCCCATGGTGATGCTGGCTAGCAGCCGCGAGGGTGAAGAAGCCTTGTGGCTGGACGCCTTGTTGGCTGACCCTGCGCGCTTGGCGGGCTTTCAAGCCCGGCGCGTGCTGTGGCTGCTGGTTCCGCGCCATCCACAGCGGTTTGATGCGGTGCAAGCGATGATGACCCAGCGCGGCTTGACGGTTTTTCGCCGCTCGGCGCTGCCCACTCAGGATGGCGGCGTTTGGCCGCTCGCCGCGCAGCAAGCCGACGTTTGGCTGGGTGACAGCCTGGGTGAAATGCCGCTGTACTACCACTTGGCCGACATCGCTTTATTGGGCGGAAGTTTTTTGCCCTTGGGTGGGCAAAATCTGATTGAAGCCGCGGCCTTTGGCTGCCCCATCGTCATGGGCCCGCACACCTTCAATTTTGCCGATGCAGCGCAACAAGCCCAAGAGGCAGGCGCCGCCCAGCGGGTCAATGACATGGCCGAAGCCTTGGATCAGGTTCGGACTTGGCTGGGTGATGACCTGGGCTTGGCCCGAGCGCGTGAGGCGGGGATAAGCCTGGTGGCGCAAAGCCGCGGCGCGGTCGATCGCCATGCCCGTGCCTTGCAGCCACTGCTGTGGCAGCCCGTGGTAAATGAGATCGCATCCACATGACACAAGCCATGCTAGATACCGTGACGGTGGTGGTGGTCACCTACCACAGCGCCCATTGTTTGCCAGGATTGCACCCACTGTTGGCGCAATGTGCGCATGTCATATTGTCCGACAACGGCAGCAGCGACGGCACGCCCGAACAGGCGCAACAACTGTGGCCGCACGCCAAAGTACTGGCGCATGGGCGTAATTTGGGCTTTGGCGCGGCCAACAACCGCGCCTTGCAAACCGTTCGAACCCCATTTGCCTTGTTGCTCAACCCCGACTGCGAAATGTCGGTGCAGGGCCTGATCGATTTACTGGTGGCAGCCGCCGCCATGCCAGAGGCCGCCATGCTGGCCCCTCAATTGGTCAATGCCCAGGGCAGGGCCGACATCAAATACCGCTGGCCCCGCATTTTGTGGCGCTCCAAAGGGCCGGGCGCCGATGGGCCGGCCTGCGTCGGGTTTGTGTGCGGTGCGGCCATGCTGCTGCGTTTGTCGCGTTTTGAAGCGACTGGCTTCTTTGATGAGCGGTTTTTTCTCTATTACGAAGACGATGACTTGTGCCTGCGACTTTTCCAAGCGAAGTTGCCGATGGTGGTGGTGCCCCAGGTCCAGGCCGTGCACCGTTCGCGCGGATCGGTCAAAGGAGCGGCACCCTGGAGAAGCGAGTATCTGCGCGGCTACCACCATGCCCAATCCAAGCTTATTTTTGCGTTGAAGCACCGCTCCGGCGCAGCCGCACAGCGCCTGCGCCGGATGCTGTTGCTCAGCACCACACTGGCGATACCCCTGCGCGTCGTTTTGTTTTCACCCAAGCTGGTGACCCGCATGGCCGGGCGCTGGATGGGTTTGTTGAATTGGAAGCCTCATGACTGATATGTTGAAATCTCCGCCCTCGTCAAGCACCAGACCGACACTGTGCATTGGTATCCTGACCATGATCGAAGAGCGACGCATTGAACAGTGCATTGAAAGCGCACGATTCGCCGATCAAATCGTCGTCATCGACAGTGGCAGCACCGACAGGACCCGAGCGATCGCGCAGGATTTAGGTGCCGAGGTACACCTCTATCCAGATTGGCAGGGGTTTGCAGTGCAGCGCACACGCTTGCTGGACCACGTGAAAGCCGATTACATTTTTTTTCTGGATGCCGACGAGGTGATTACTGAGGCGCTAGGGCAAGAGATACAACAGGCCGTGGCCAGCGGTCAAGACGCGGCTTGGAAGGTGTTATGGAACGAGGTGGCTTTTGGCCGACCGATAGCCTTGATGAAATCGACCGGAGGTGTGCGGCGTCTATTCAAGACGACTTCGCTCTTGCGATTTGACGGCGTGGTGCATGAAGAAGCCATTATGCGAGGCGGGCCGGTTCCCGTCCTGACGCTGCGCAACAAACTGCTGCATTATTCGCGGGAAAGCGTTTATGGCAGCTTGCTCAAACTTGCCCAGTATGTTCAGTTGGGCGCGGCTAAACGAGCGCAGGCCGGTAAGCGTGGCGGTGTTTTGCGCGGAATTGGTTCAGGTTTAGCCATCTTCATCCGCATGTATGTGTTACGGCGTGGGTTTTTGTGTGGCCCGGAAGGATTTTTATTTTGTTTTTTTATATCACTTGAGTGTTTTTTTAGATATGTTGCACTCAAATATGACCGAGACTTGTTGGAAAATAAATATGCCAAGCGTTAAAAAACGATGAATATCCTGAATCCGTGAGTCCCTATTTTCATCCCACCCTATTCATCTGAATTTCCGGATATTCCATCGAAATCGTCACCATGGCACCCGCTCAAACTCGCGCACATAACATCCGCACCCCAGTTGCGCGTGGTTTGACGAGTTTTGACGTGGTTTTGCCTGATTCCAGGTGAAATTCCCCCCACGCTGATGCGCAAGATGTTTTCGGGGCACCGTACCCGCGCTCAGGTCGCCTTGAGCTGCCCGTAGAGCCGGTCAAACACCGCAAAGCCGCTGTCGTGGGCGCCGATTCCCAACACCCAGCGCCCGGCGTGCTTGATCATTCGCCCCGCTTTGTACATCAGTTCCTGCATCACCGTCTTGATACGCCGATGTTTGGCCGCATGGCGAACCGGTGCGTCCTTGCCCAGCAGTGCGTTTTGCCCCATGAGCCGCAGAATATTCATGGCGATTGCCGCCAGCGCGCACACCAGATAGTTGGTGTCAAATTTACCGGATGGCAATCTGCTCAAATCCATGTCGGTCTTGAACTCCGAGTGAAACTGCTCGTGCGTGGCGTGGTCGCAATACAGGGCGATGATGTCAGCCGCTTCGAAGCGGGCAGGCAACGTGGTCGTCCAACCTTCGAGCACATACTCAGGCAACAGCAACACGACACCGTGCTTGTCGATCGTGCGCTCGGTCAGGCGGTAGATGCACCGCGCTGGGTTGGCTGCACTGCCCACCCCTTTGAGGTCGAGCATCTCGGACCAAATACATTCGCGCTTGCCCTCGCGCAATTGCGTCCAGGCCGTGCCGGCATCAGCCACTCGGTGTGCGGCCATGCTTCTGCAATGGGCGCACTGCGCGGCATCCATCTTGATGATGACGGCAATCTCGCGATTCAAGGCAGTAACCAAAAGAGCCCAGATAGGTTGCGGGCTGTAAACCACCTCCGGGCGACTTTGGGAGTGCGTTTATCGTTTTTGAGGCGTCAAAACTGCTCAAAATTTTAAGCAAAATGACATTGCGGACCGAAAGTCCGACAGGCTGCTAGGCTAGCTAATGATTAATCGTTATAATTTTTAATTCGCGCAAATTATACCTCACCTGCTCGTTTTCAGCAGCAGGGTGGTTCCAGCATTCAATGTAGTTTTCAGTATTAAGGGGCTAAGATTTGACTCTTTTAGACTATGGCTCCGTTGCCATTGGCAACTACCAAGGAAATATTGCACCTGAATTTGATGATGAGACACTGCGCGCGCAATTAGTTCAGATCGCCGAGCAATTACATCAACCACAGGTTGTCAGGCTCTCCAAGGGAGTCGATTATGTAGTTAAATTGCCCCTGCAAACTGCAACAGGTGAGATCATTGTTGCGCTTAAAATATTCAAACGCCAAGGCTGGCTAAAAGATCGTTTCGACCGCAACAATAAATCCAAAGCTGAACGCTCTTACAATGCCGCGCGCTATTTGCAAGAACACCACATAGGCACGCCCGCCCCCATAGCCTGGCTTGATCGCTGGAATAATAATCGTTTATTAGAAAGCTATTTATTGTGCATATATCAACCAGCTATTTGTTTGCGCGATGCACTCACTGATATTTATTACCACGCTCGCAACAGCGAACCTTTAATGGAATTGATGCAATCGGTCGCGCCTGCCGTGCGCGCTATGCATGATGCGCAATTTATGCACGGCGATATGGGCAACCAAAATATCTTATTGCCAAAAAATTCCGATGGCACTTGGGCGCAGCCACAATTTATTGATTTGAATCGCGCCCGTATTCCGAATCGTGCTTTAACCGATAAAGAGCGTGCATTTGATTTATCGCGCCCGATCATTCCCGGCAATTATCTTAAGTTTTTTAAACACATTTATTGTGAGCACCAAGATATTCCGCGCGCGCTCGATAAATACGAAGCCACTTATCGCACCCGCTTTGAGCGCCACAGACAATCGCGAAAATTTCGTCATCCATTACGCTATTTAAAAAATCGCCACAATCCGCCCAATCATATCGACTACCCCAACGCAAAAAATTATTGGCTGTGGGATGAAAAAACTGCACAACCCATGATTGCGCTCGCGCGCGCAGAAAAAAATCGCGAGCGCAACCTGAGTAATGCACTGAAGATGATTTGGCAAGCGCTTACAGCTGTGCCGCACATTTATTCACAATATAAAAAATTAATGCGACTAAGCTTTAAACAGCCAGTGGTGCTTAAAAATCGCATTGGCGTAGCGCTGCATCCCCATAAAAATTATATTGAACAAGAACTTGAGCTGTTAACCGCACTCGGTAATCCGCCGGTATTGATTCGCTTTTGTCGCCACGAAAGCGCAGCCATTTGGGATCAAACTATTGCATTGATCCACAAGCTGCATGCCGATGGTGTAGAAGTGATGATTGCCTTGCTGCAAGATCGCCAAGCGGTATTAGTACCAGAATTATGGTCAGCGTTTTTGAACAAAATTATTCCCGCAGTAGCCAATCACGTCAGCCATATTGAAGTGACTCACGCCTTCAACCGCACTAAGTGGGGCATTTGGAATATTCAAGAATGGCAGCGTTTAATGGAACCTGCGTTTGCGTTGCAACAAAAATATCCGCAGATAAAACTCACGGGGCCAGCCTGTATTGATTTTGAATATTTGCCGGTGATTGCTGCGCTACAATCATTACCGCAAGGCCGCGTTTTTTCTGCACTTTCACATTTGCTGTATGTGGATAGACGCGGCGCGCCCGAGAATCCACAAGGCCATTTTTCCACTTTGGAAAAATGCGCGCTGCTCAAAGCATTAACCAACATCTCACCGCACTGCGAAGACAAGGTAATTATTTCCGAGGTGAATTGGCCAGTCGAAAAAGCAGATGTCTGGTCGCCGATTGTGTGCCCCTATGAAACACCCGAGTGGCGCCACCGCGGCTCTGGCGAAACCGAAGCCAATTACGCCAACTATATGTTGCGCTACATAGTCATTGCGATTTGCTCCGGCCATGTTGAACAATTGTTTTGGTGGCGCTTATCGGCCAAAGGCTATGGCTTGGTGGATGACCAAAACCAATTTCAACCACGCTTGGCATTTCACGCCTTGCAATATTTTTTCGTGCGTTTAGGCGATGCGACCTTTATTAAAAAATGGTCGTCGGCGAAAAATACTTATGTAATGGAATTCCACAACGCAACGCAACAGATACTCATGGTATGGACAACCAAAGGCGAATCCAACGACTTGCCAAAGTTTGATGCAACCTGCTGCCATGATCGCGACGGCAATGTGCTGAAAGACGTGGTGATTTCAGAAGCGCCGATTTATCTCGTAAGGCCGTTGTTGTAATCATCCATTATTCCCGGGAAAGCGTTTATGGCAGCTTACTCAAACTCGCCCAGTACGTGCAGTTGGGCGCGGCTAAACGGGCGCAGGCCGGTAAGCGTGGTGGCGTTTTGCGCGGCTTTTTGTGTGGACCGGAAGGCTTTTTATTTTGTTTCTTCATCGCCCTGGAGTGCTTCTTTCGTTATGTCGCTTTGCGGTACGACGACATGGGCAAAGCAACGCGGTTGGTACGGCGTTAAGCGGGAGAAGCGCATTTTCAGTTTGAGCTTGTAGTAGGGCAGTTGGTCTTTCCAACCGATGTTGATTTGCGGTCGGGTCAGTCGCGGATTGCGCAGCGCAGGTTGTATGAGGTGCTGATCGAACAACTCCATGACGATTTGCTTGTTGTACCGGGCTGAATACTGGTCCCAGTGCCCGGTTTTGAGCGCGGCAGGATCGAGGGATTCGATGATCTGGACCAGGGAATTGGCGTCCGTGTAAAAAAAGCCTTTGTCACCGAGTACATCGTGGTGGTGCGTGTGTTTGTTATGCGCGTAGGTGAGGACTGGTTTGTTTTTGATGGAGAATTCGGCGCAGGCCAAGCCGAACGATTCCCCTTGGCGCCTGGCGTGGAGCATGGCATCGCAAGTGTTGATGAATCGGATCTTGTACGCCACATCGGTGGTGCCTGGCAAGAACAGTGCGCGCGGGTGTTGCGTAAAGGGCTCGATGTTCAAGAAAATGAAATAAGTGTTGTTTGAGCGCTCCAATACCTTGTGCATTGCTTGGATTGCACAGGCCACGTCAAAGCTGTGGCGGCCACCGTAGTTGCCCAAGACTTTGGCGTCAACTGGTATTTGCAATGCTTGGCGCAAGTCGCCTGACTCATGGGGCAGGTCAACGATGTGGGGCACGCAGGGTATTTTTTGGTTCGAGCAATGGTTGCTCAACCACTCTGAAATGAACGCGTACGACGCTCCGTGCATTTGAGATGGGTGGGTGGGAAATACGGCATGCACCATGGTGGGCACCGTTTCCGCGATGAGCCCGTCATTCTTTCCGGACTTGATGGCGTACAGCAATGTGGCTTTGTTTTCAACGAGCAAGCGGTTGAGGTCGGCGCTGTGCTTATAGCCAACAACCGGGAATCGGTTTTTGAACCTCGCAATCGCATCCGGATGGTTGTTTTTATTATGTGCGTTGTAAAAAACGAGGCTGTCGTTGTTGAGGATCTCTTCGTTGTACAGGGCGTAATCGAACAACGCGATTTCTGTTCCTCTGATCGAAAGCTGATTTGAGTGAAAAACGATGGTTTGTTTCATGCCTGAATGCTGTTGCGCGGGTTTGGCGATTGCTGACTCATGCTGACGAGCAATCCGATCAGGTAAGCAAAAAACTGACTTTCGCGAGAGCTCCAAAACGGAGTGTTAATCAGGCTGTCAACCAACAGGATGGAGGCCAGCGCAGAGAGCAACACTTTCGCGTCAATCCTCTGAGATTTCAAGGCAGTGCGATAAAGGCTCAGTATCAACAGCACGTACAACCCAATACCGATCAGGCCGTGATCTGCTCCCAAAAACAAGAACTGGTTGTGCGGATGCCAACTAAAAATAGGGCACCAATCCGGCTTG
>JBCKNJ010000050.1:0-12819 GCA_038902795.1 Polaromonas sp.
GGAGGGGCGGTCAGATGGACATTGAGGTGCGGCGGCTCGCTGAATCCGACCTGCCGGCGGCGCTGCGGATCTTCCGACTCGCTTTCGGCACGTTTTTCGGCGCCCCGGACCCCAGCACATTTCGCGCGGACAAAGACCACGTGCGAACGCGCTGGCTCGCCGATCCGGCGGCCGCGCTGGCCGCGGAGGTCGACGGCCAGTTTGTCGGCTCGAACTTCGCAGCCAACTGGGGCTCCGTGGGCTTCTTCGGGCCGCTCACCGTGCATCCAGACCTGTGGGACCAGGGCGTCGCTCAGCGGCTGCTCGCCCCCACCATGGATCTCTTCGCTGCGTGGGGAACGCGCCACATTGGGCTGTTCACCTTTGGCCACAGCCTAAAGCACGTTCGCCTCTACCAGAAGTTCGGCTTTTGGCCGCGCTTCCTCACAGCCATCATGTCCGTTCCCACCGCAGAGGCGTCACCAGTACCGGACGTCACGCGATACGGCAACCTCCGAGCGGCGGAGAGCGATGCCCTGCTCGTGGCATGCCGGGACCTGACGGACTCCGTTTACGAAGGTCTGGACCTGAGCATCGAGATTCGTGCCGTCTCTGCCCAGGGCACCGGCGACATCGTACTCGTCTGGAGTGGTAGCCAGCTCGTGGGCCTCGCCATCTGCCATTGCGGCCCAGGGACCGAGGCCGGCAACGACACCTGCTACGTCAAGTTCGGCGCCGTGCGGCCCGGGCCGAGGGCCGCCGATGACTTCAGGCGTCTCCTGGACGGGGTAAACGCCCTGGCGGCGGACCGTGGCCTGGCGACCATCGTTGCTGGCCAGAACGCCGCGCGCGAGGAAGCCTATCGTCTCATGCTCGCGCGTGGCTTCCGCTCCGACATGCAGGGGGTGACCATGCACCGTCCCAATGAGGCCGGCTACCACCGCCCCGGCGTTTACGTGATCGACGACTGGCGCTAGGTTGGAGGCCATCACCCCTCTTCGGCCTTCTGCAACGCTTTGCGGATATCAGCCACCGCGCGGCCCACAACGTCGGCCTCGGGGAGCGGCGCCGTGTCGCTTGCGTAGCGCGCGAGCACGTACGCATCGGTGACCACCCGCAGCTCAGCGGTGGGCAGGCCCGCAGGTGCAATGAAGGGGTCAGGTCTTGCAATCATGCATCTGTAAGTCACGCGGTATCTCGATCTAATTGCTGATAGATTGCAAGACCTGATCCACCATCATGCGCAAACACCTCCCGATTTTTTTGTTGGCCTTCACCCTTTTTCTGCCAGCCTGCGCGTCGCGGCCGAAACAGCCGGGCCCTCAAGTCATTGAAAATTCGCTGGGCATGAAATTCGTTCTGGTGCCGGCCGGTGAATTCATGATGGGCAACGACGAATCGCCCGACGCCCTGGCGCAGAGTTACCCGCGCTACGAACGCCAGCGTTTGCTCGACCTCGCCGACGAAGCACCCGTTCACCCGGTGCGTATCACGCGGCCCTTCTTTCTGGGCCAGCATGAAGTCACGGTGGGACAGTTCCGCAAATTCATCGAGGCCTCGGGCTACACACCTGAATCCATAGCCGACGGCACGGGCGGCTATGGCTACAACCCCGCCTACGACTCGGCTAAGTCGCAGCGCGGCGATGTCTTTGAAGGCCGGGATACCAGGTACTCGTGGCGCAACCTGGGCTTTGCGCAGGACGACACGCATCCGGTCCTCAACGTGACCTGGAACGACGCCGTGGCCATGAGCCGGTGGCTGAGCAAGCAGGAAGGTAGAACCTATCGCCTGCCCACCGAGGCGGAGTGGGAATATGCCTGTCGCGCCGGTTCGTCCTCGCGCTATCCCAGCGGCAACGATCCCGAGTCACTGCTGCAAATTGCCAATACCTTTGATGCTGATGCCGCCAAAAACTGGCCGGGCCGGCAGGCCTATGCCCTGAAAGGCCACGACGGCCATGCCTTCACCGCCCCGGTGGGAAGTTTCAAACCCAACGCGCTGGGGATTTACGACATGCTGGGCAACGCCTGGGAATGGACCGCCGATTGGTACGACGAGGGCTACTATGCCCAGTCGCCCAAAACCGATCCGCAAGGACCCCAAGGTGGAGATGTTCGCGTTCGCCGTGGCGGCTCCTGGTTCACCTGGTCGCTTTATGCCCGCTGCAGCTACCGCAACTGGAATACAGCGCAGACCCGCTACACCCTGGTGGGCATGCGTCTGCTGCGCGAGGCGGATGACACCGGGCATTGAGCTTTCGGCGTCATCATGCGTTCGCACATGGAGTTATTGGTGTCAGACACCAATTTCGCTGCGGTGCGTGGCCTCTTTGTAGATCTTGGCGCAGCGCGTAGCCTTGCCAACGCCCTCAATGCGCAGCACGTGTGGTCATCATCTGCCGGGCCATGCCAAACACACCGTCTGTTCCAGAGGGTCAGTGAGGTGTTCAGTCCAGCTTGATGCCGATGGCCTTCGTGATCTTCCCGAATTTCGTGACCTGGCCACGCAGCATCTCGCGGAAATCTTCGGGCGACTTGCTGGCCAACGGCTCGGCGCCGTTGGCATCCATCGCGGCCTTGAATTCCGCCGTCGCGACGATAGCCGAGATCTCCTTGTGCAGCCGGTCAACCACCGGCTTGGGCATGTTGGCCGGGCCCATGATGCCGAGCCAAAGCGCGGCTTCAAAGCCAGGGTAGCCCAGTTCAGCCACCGTCGGCACATCGGGCAGGGCCGGCGAGCGCGCCAGCGTGCCGACCGCCAGCGGGCGCACCTTGCCGGCCTTGGTGTTCTGCAGCAGCGCCGGCATCGAACCGAAGACCGCCTGCACCTCGCCACCCAGGATGGCCAGGTCGGCCGGCGCGTTGCCCTTGTAGGGCACGTGCAGCAAGTCGATGTTGGCCGCGTCCTTCAGCATCTCCATCGCCAGGTGGGTGGCGGTGCCGCTGCCGGCCGAGGCGTAGTTGAGCTTGCCCGGTTGCGCCTTGGCCAGGGCCACGAACTCGCCCAGGTTGTTCGCCTTCACCTGCGGGTTGACGACCAGCAGGTAAGGGGTGATCGCGACCAGCGAGATCTGGGTGAAATTCGCCACCGGGTCGTAAGGCAGCTTCGAATAGACACCGGGCGCGATGGCGTGGGTGCTCGTCGTGCCCAGCGTCAGCGTGTAGCCGTCGGCCGGGGCCTTGGCGACGAAGTCGGCGCCGATCGTGCCGCCGGCGCCGGCCTTGTTGTCGACCACGATGTTCTGGCCGAGCTTCTCGCCCAAGCTTCTCGCCACGATGCGCGCCACGATGTCGGTCGAACCACCGGGCGCGAAGCCAACGACGAGCCGAATCGGCTTGTTCGGGTAGGCGGCCTGCGCCGTCGCAATGGCGGGCATCCAAGCCAGGCCGGCGGCCAGCAAGAAGGCCGAGGTTTGGGCAAGTTTCATGGTTGTCTGTCTCCTGTTATGGGTATGTTCTGGCGAACGCGAGGCTGAATAATAGCTGGTCACGCTCGTATTCATTGGGTTTTAGGCCGATTTAGGGGGTGAAAAAGCTGATTTTTGAACTGTTTCAGGGCGTTTAGGCAATCAAAACAGGTGCCACACAGGTCAACTCGCCGCACACACCCGCAAAACCTCGGCCCCATAAGCGTCGAGCTTCTTCACGCCAATGCCGGCAATGCCTTCCAGGTCAAAGGTGCTGGTCGGCGCGCGCTCTGCGATGGCGCGCAGGGTGGAGTCGTGAAAAATCACAAACGCTGGCAAATTGTGCTCACGCGCGATTTCGGCGCGCCAGGCTTTTAATCTGGCCAGTCTTTCGAGTGCTCCGGCATTGAGCGCCGCTTCCGCCATGCCTTTGACCGATGTTTTGGTGGCTTTTTTGGCGCGACTGACTTTGCTGTCAAGCTGCTCGCGCAGCACCAGGCTGGCCTCGCCCTTGAGCACCTGGCGCGCATCAGGCAAAAGCTGCAGCGTGCTGAACTCAGTATCAACGCGCACCATGTTTTTCGCAATCAGCTGGCGCAGCACGGCACGCCATTGGGCTTCAGATAAATCTGCGCCTATGCCAAAGGTCGAGAGCTTTTCGTGGCTGTACTGCGTCATTTTCTCGCTGGTCTTGCCGCGCAAAATATCCATCATATGGCCTGCGCCAAAGCTGATGCCGCTGGCCTGCTGCACGCGGTAAATACAACTGAGCATCTTGCGTGCTGCGTCCGTCGCATCCCACAGCGCAGGCGGACTCAAACAGTTATCGCAATTTCCGCAAAAATATGCTGCCCCCACGCTCGTCACTTCGTGTACTTCGCTGCCCCCCGAGGGGGCTGGCCTTGCTAGGGGCGGCCCGTCGCTACGGCCGCTGCTCAGTTCTTCGCCGAAATAGGCAAGCAAGCTGGCGCGGCGGCAGCGCGTGTCTTCGGCCAGACTCAGCAGCGCATCAAGCTTGCCGCGCATCACTTGCTTGAACTCCTCACTTGCCGCATCGCTGGTGTCTATCATGCGGCGCTGGTTGACGACATCGTTCAGGCCGTAGGTCATCCACGCATTGGCGGGCAAGCCGTCGCGTCCAGCGCGGCCTGTTTCCTGGTAGTAGCCTTCAATGTTTTTCGGCATGTCGAGGTGGGCGACAAAGCGCACGTCGGGCTTGTCTATGCCCATGCCAAAAGCAATGGTGGCCACCATCACCGCTGAGTCTTCGCGCAAAAAGCGGTCTTGCCGCTGCTGGCGCACGGCTGAATCCAGCCCTGCGTGGTAGGCCATCGCTTTGATGCCTGCGGCGGCTAAGGTGTCAGCAATTTTTTCAACCCGCTTGCGTGACTGGCAGTACACAATGCCTGCCTCGCCCGAATGTTCGGTTTCAATAAAGCGCAGCAACTGGCGCGTGGCGTCACGCTTTTCAACAATCGTGTAGCGGATATTGGGGCGGTCAAAGCTGCTGACGAAATGCCGTGCGTCTTCAAGCTTTAAGCGCTCGACCATGTCCTGCCGCGTCAGCGCATCGGCGGTGGCTGTCAGCGCGATGCGCGGCACGTTGGGAAACATCTCGTGCAGCAGGCTTAACGATCGGTACTCGGGCCTAAAGTCATGGCCCCACTGGCTCACGCAATGCGCCTCGTCAATCGCAAACAAGCTCAGCTTGCCGCGCTCATTCAGCGAGCGCAGCAGGTCTTTCATACGCGGCGTGTTCAGGCGCTCGGGTGCGGCGTAGACCAGTGTGAACTCTTCGCGCAGCATCTGCTTTTCGAGCGCGCTGCTAACGTCGAAACTTTGGGTTGAATTTAAAAACGCCGCCGCTACACCAGCCTCATGCAGTGCGCCCACCTGGTCATGCATCAGCGCAATCAGCGGCGAGATGACGATGGTCACGCCGTGGCCGGCATTCTGCCGCGCAATCGCCGGGATCTGGTAGCACAGCGACTTGCCGCCGCCGGTAGGCATCAGCACCAGCGCATCACCGCCGTCAATCACATGGTCAACGATGGCGCGCTGCGGCCCGCGAAAGTCGCTGTAGCCAAAAACTTCGCCCAAAATATCGAGCGGTGTGGTGATGAGGGTGATGGGAGACAAGGAAGAGTTGCTATTAGTTTGGGGCACTTCTATTGTCATTGAAAGTATTGGCTAAAGGGCCAGCGCCTTAAAATGGAGCAATGAAACCGATCACCTACACCCGTGGCCAGGCCTTACCAAGCATTTTAGAAAAACGCATCGCCATTCTTGACGGCGCGATGGGCACGATGATCCAGCGCTTTAAATTGAACGAAGCGCAGTACCGTGGCGAGCGCTTCAAGGACTTTCACAAAGACGTGAAGGGCAACAACGAGCTGCTGAGTTTGACGCGGCCCGACGTGATCCGCGACATCCACGAAGGCTACCTGGCCGCCGGCGCCGACATGATCGAAACCAACACCTTTGGCGCCACCACCATCGCCCAGGCCGATTACGACATGGCCGATCTGGCGGTCGAGATGAATTACGAATCGGCCCGCATTGCCAGCGCTGCCTGCGACAAGTTCTCGACACCCGACAAACCGCGCTTTGTCGTCGGCGCCCTCGGCCCCACGCCCAAGACCGCCAGCATCAGCCCCGACGTGAACGACGCGGGTGCGCGCAACACCAGCTTTGAAGCGTTGCGCAAGGCCTATTACGAGCAAACCGAAGCCCTCGTCAAAGGCGGTGCCGACGTGTTGCTGGTCGAAACGATTTTTGACACGCTCAACGCCAAGGCCGCGTTGTTTGCGATTGACGAGTATTTCGAGAACTCCGGCGAACGCCTGCCGCTCATCATCAGCGGCACGGTGACCGATGCCTCGGGCCGGATTCTGAGCGGCCAGACCGTCACGGCTTTCTGGTACAGCGTGCGCCATGCGCAGCCGCTGGCGGTCGGACTGAACTGCGCACTCGGTGCCGCGCTGATGCGCCCCTACATCCAGGAGCTGGCTAGAGTAGCTGGCGACACTTTCATCAGCTGCTACCCCAACGCCGGCCTGCCGAATCCGATGAGCGACACCGGTTTTGACGAGACGCCCGAGGTCACCTCGCGTTTGCTGCGCGAGTTTGCCGCCGAGGGGCTGGTGAATATTGTGGGCGGCTGCTGCGGCACCACGCCGGAGCACATTGCTGCGATTGCGAGTGCGGTTGCGCCGGTTGCGCGGCGGCAGTTGTCTGCAAGCGTTTTTTACAAAGAAGCAGCTTGAGTAGGGGCCACATTTACGTCGGCATCAAATAGCTCACAACCGTTTATGTCTGAAATCGAAAACCAACAAATGGTTCCCCCCATGAAGCTGTCCGGCCTTGAGCCGCTCAACATCGACTCGGGCAACCTGTTCGTCAACATCGGCGAGCGCACCAACGTCACTGGCTCCAAGGCCTTTGCGCGCATGATTTTGAATGGCGAGTTCGATGCGGCGCTGGCCGTGGCCAGGCAGCAGGTTGAAAACGGCGCGCAGATCATCGACATCAACATGGACGAGGCCATGCTGGACAGCCAGGCCGCGATGGTTCGCTTTTTGAACCTGATCGCCAGTGAGCCCGATATTTCGCGCGTACCCATCATGATCGACAGCTCCAAGTGGAGTGTGATCGAAGCCGGCCTGCGCTGCATCCAGGGCAAGGGCATTGTCAATTCGATTTCGATGAAGGAAGGGCTCGAGCCCTTCAAGCACCAGGCCAAACTGCTCAAGCGCTATGGTGCGGCGGCGGTGGTGATGGCGTTTGACGAAAAAGGCCAGGCCGATACCTACGAGCGAAAAATCAACATTTGCGAGCGGGCTTACCGGGTGCTGGTCGATGAAGTCGGCTTCCCGCCCGAAGACATCATTTTTGACCCAAATATTTTTGCCATTGCCACTGGCATTGACGAGCACAACAACTACGCGGTGGATTTCATCAACGCCACGCGCTGGATCAAACAAAACTTGCCCGGCGCCAAGGTGTCGGGCGGCGTGTCGAACGTGAGCTTCAGCTTTCGCGGCAACGACCCGGTACGTGAAGCGATTCAAACCGTATTTTTGTACCACGCCATCAAGGCCGGTATGGACATGGGCATCGTCAACGCCGGCATGGTTGGCGTGTATGACGACCTGGAGCCAACGCTGCGTGAGCGTGTTGAAGACGTGGTGCTGAACCGTCAGCCGATCTATAAACCCGGCGAAGCGCATCTCACGCCGGGCGAGCGGCTGATCGAAGTGGCTGAAACCGCACAAAGCGGCGCTAGAGACGACAGCAAGAAGTACGAATGGCGCGCCCTGCCGGTGCGCCAGCGCCTTACACATGCTTTGGTGCATGGCAACAACGAGTTCATCACCGAAGACACCGAAGAAGCCTGGCAGGCCATCAAGGCCGAAGGCGGCCGGCCGCTGCATGTGATTGAAGGCCCGCTGATGGATGGCATGAACGTCGTCGGTGACCTGTTCGGCGCGGGCAAGATGTTTTTGCCGCAAGTGGTCAAAAGCGCCCGCGTGATGAAGCAGGCCGTGGCGCATTTGCTGCCCTACATCGAAGCTGAAAAACTGTTGCTGGGGGCCGCAGGCGGCGACGTTAAAACCAAGGGCAAGATCATCATCGCCACCGTCAAGGGCGACGTACACGACATTGGCAAAAACATCGTGACCGTGGTTTTGCAATGCAACAACTTCGAGGTCGTGAACATGGGCGTGATGGTGCCTTGCCACGAGATACTGGCCCGCGCCAAGCTTGAAGGCGCTGACATTGTCGGATTGAGCGGACTCATCACGCCCAGCCTGGAAGAGATGCAGCATGTGGCGGCCGAGATGCAGAAGGACGACCATTTCCGCCTCCGCAAAATTCCACTGCTGATTGGTGGTGCCACCACCAGCCGTGTGCATACCGCGGTGAAGATTGCGCCGCATTACGAAGGCCCGGTGGTGTATGTGCCCGACGCATCGCGCAGCGTCAGCGTGGCGCAAAGCTTACTCTCAGACAACGCCAGCCAATACATTGATGAGCTGAATGCCGATTACGTCAAGGTGCGCACCCAACACGCAAATAAAAAGCAGACACCGATGTGGCCACTGGCCAAGGCACGCGCCAACGCCACACCGATTGACTGGGTGGGCTACACGCCGCCTGTGCCCAAGTTTATTGGTCGCCGGTTGTTTAAAAACTTTGACCTGGCCGTGCTGGCTGAATTCATTGACTGGGGGCCTTTCTTTCAAACCTGGGATTTGGCCGGGCCCTTCCCGGCGATTTTGAAAGACGAAGTCGTCGGCACCGAGGCCGTGCGCGTGTACGCCGATGCCAAGCGCATGCTCAAGCGCTTGATTGATGGGCGCTGGCTGACGGCCAGCGGCGTGATGGGCCTGTACCCCGCCAACAGCGTGGGTGATGACATCGAGATCTACACCGACGAGTCGCGCAGCAAAGTCGTCATGACCTGGTACGGCCTGCGCCAGCAAAGCGAAAAAACGGCGCTCGAGGGCGTGATGCGGCCCAGTCGCTGCCTGGCCGATTTTGTGGCGCCGAAGGTGCTGTCTGCCGCAGTCAAGGCCGTGCGCGCCGGGCACGCAGGCGCCGAGGGCCACAACACCTTCATGCTGCCTGACTACATCGGCCTGTTTGCCGTTACTGCCGGCCTGGGCGCTGAAAAGAAAGAAAAGTATTTTCAGGACGACCACGACGACTACTCGTCCATCATGCTCAAGGCGCTGGCTGACCGGCTCGCCGAAGCCTTTGCCGAGGCCCTGCACCAGCGCGTGCGGCAGGATTTGTGGGGTTACGCTAGCGCCGAGTCGCTGACGGCTAAAGAGATGATTAGCGAAAAATATCGCGGCATACGCCCCGCACCTGGCTACCCGGCCTGCCCCGACCACAGCGTCAAACAAGACATGTTCGAACTGCTGCAGGCGAGCGACATCAGCATGACGCTGACGGAGAGTTTGGCGATGCTACCTGCCGCCAGCGTCAGCGGTTTTTACCTGAGCCATCCCGACAGTGTTTACTTCAACGTCGGCAAGATCGGCGACGACCAGTTGCAGGATCTGGCGAAGCGCCGCGGCGCCAGGGCCGAGGATTTGCAGCGGCTACTGGCACCCAACCTCTAGGGAGGGTTTTTGGGGTCAGAGTCCAAATTCATCGTGCCCTTGGCACGCCCTTCGGGTGCGATGCTATGCATCGTAATGAAATTGATGTCTGACCCCAATAACCCTCTTACCAGCGCTTACTATTTTACTGACGGGCTTGTGCACCAATGGCCCACTCGCCGCGTTACAAATAGGCGTAGCGGTTTGAAGCGCTAGAAACCTAAACGGTTAAACGGTAATTTAAGGAGGGCTAAGGCCATGAACGCATCCATCGACAACCTGCAACCAGGTCAACAAACGGCATCCTCTAACAGCAAGCCGATGTGGGCTGCTGTTGGTATTCTGGGGGTCGCCGTGCTGGGCATGGGCGGCACCATGATTTACCAGCAGCGCACACCGGCACCTATGCTTGCAAGCGCGCCTGTAGCCCAGGTGGCACTGGCCTCGCCTGCTGCATCAGCCGCATCAGCCGCATCAGCCGCAGCACAAACAGCCGGAGCATCGGCCAACGCCAACGATGACTTGATTGAAAAGCCAGCCACAGCGACCGTCAAGCCAGCGCCTGCGCCAGCGAAAAAAGTCGTTCAGACAACACCCAAGCCGACCTCCGCTCCCAGCCCGAACCCTGTACCCAGTTATTCGGCTGCTGCCCCGGCGCCTTCACCTTCACCCTATCCGGTAGCGGCTGCAACGCCAGCACCAGCCCCCATGCCAGTGGCGCAGGTATGTAGCGCTTGCGGGTCGATTGAGTCCGTCACACCTGTAACGCGCTCGACCAAGCCCGAAGGCGTTGGTTTTGGCACGGTTGCAGGCGGCGTGCTGGGCGCGGTGCTGGGCAACCAAGTCGGGCAGGGCAGCGGCAGAACTTTGGGCACCATCATCGGCGCTGTGGGCGGTGGTTTTGCTGGCAATGCGATCGAGAAAAACGTGCGCAAAGAAACCGTCTACCAGGTCGGCATTCGCATGGAAGACGGTTCACGCCGCACACTGGAAACCGCGCAAGCGCCTGCGGTTGGCAGCAAGGTAACGATTGAGGGCAGCAGCATTCGCAGCAACGATGGCGCTGTGTACACCGCGCCTGCGCCTATCGTGCAGCACTCACCTTCCGGCTCGGGTAGCAACCAGGGCAACTAGGGCAATTCGGCCAATTAGCCTTGAGCAAAAACTCCGAGCTAAGGGGCGGCGCGCTTTTGCGCCGTCCCGCTTGAGCGCAGGTTAGCCCTGCTCATGGGATATGCACCTCAACGTAACTGCTGGGTGTTGAGTTGCCAATGGCAGCGACAACTTTTTCAGAAGCGGTATTGATGCGCGGCCAACTTGTCGTGGAGAGCACCACAACCGCAATTCTGCGTGTGGATAGATTTTGCTGATATTTGAGATTGCTGTCTGTCGTCACGAGAACCTCAAAACCATTGTCTTCAGCAAATTGCAAGAGTTCACCGTTTTTTAGCGAAGACCAGCCCTGTTCGTAAGCAGTCGAGACTGAGTGATCTTGCAAAAACTGGCGCAGGGGAACTGGGGTTCCTTGGTCAAACAAAACACGCACTATGCGGCTTCGGCAAGAGATGAACGAGCTGCATACTCAAGGACAGCCCTGGCTTGTACGATGGAAACACCGGGAAAACATTCAATGAACTCGTGAACAGGAACGTCGTCTTCGAGGTTTTCAAAAAGGGCAGCGATAGGAACCCGTGTGCCGCGAAATAGCCAAGCACCACTGACGCGATCAGGGTCGCGCTCTACGGCAGAACAGGAAGACCAGTCAATCATGCGACAAATAGTACATCGGAAATGGGCGGGCAGGGCTAACTGTAGAACTAAGGGGCGGCGCGCTTTTGCGCCGTCCCGCTTGAACGCCGGGTTGGACTGGACGGTGACTCAACAAGGCGCCCAGCCACAAACTTGTGAAGTACGCTAGCAATCAAGGTTTGATAAGGCATACCTTCTTCAAGCGCTCGGGCTTGAATATCCATCAGGTCTGGCGTAGACAGACGGATGTTGACCCGCTTTTCCTTGAGGAAAGTGGCTGTGGCAGCAGCCTTGAATTTTGTCAGCTTTGCTTTTGACGGAGAGGTGGATTTAAGCTCGCCCTTTTTGTAGGCGTCCAACATATCTTTTTCAAACGCATCAAGTTTTTTCATCTGGGATACTCCTCAATAAATAGTCTCGGGTAGCCTTTCTGCTTGGAATTACCGTCTTCAAAAAATAGTGATCCGGCTCTTCAACGTAAGGTACCAAGTAAACATAACTATCAAATGCCACGACAAGAACGGACTGGTTCGGATATTTACCCGTGTTTGGGTGGCGCAATTCATCCAGCAAGCCATCTGCCTCAATAGCAAGCGCGATGACCTCGAACGAAATGTCGCGCTCAATTTTCAACGCCTCGTTTTTTTCGTGATTCCAGCGAAATGGTTTCATGACGACAGTTTATCTTGCTGTGTGCCTATTGTCACCTTTCGGAGCGAGTGAACGAATAGCATTTATCTGTCGCGCTGCAAAGCTTGAGAAAAACACATGAACTCCTTCGCGGCTGATAAACCTTGTTCGTTGGGCGTCGCCTTAATCCGGGATTTCGATGAAGTAAGGAATTGCGACGACCTGAGAGAATGGGGCACCATCGATCTCGACGACCTTTGCCCCCAAAGAGTAAAGATCGGCGCCAACGTGCGCCTTGAGGCACGTTGACATGATCGCTCCAATAACGGTGTTTATCCAGCCGATCGCTTGAGAGGTCTCCTTGATAAGCATGCTGAACGCCTTTGCAGGATCTCCGCGATAGATACTTTCGAGCATGGCTCGGCCAGCAATTGTGTCGGCAAATGCGTAGAGCGTGTTGGCATTCGTCTGCGACAAGTAGATATCTAACGAATCTCCGTCCACAAGCGCGTCATAGCCATCGGCTATTTGGCTGACGTCATAGTGAAAGGCGTGCGCATTGCGAACGCGAGCAATCAGATTGTCTGTTCCGAAGTAGCGCTTTAGCGTATCCAATGTAGCGCGCGCCTCCTCATCCATCCTTGCGTGATATGTACGCGAGACCGCATTGCCGAAGAAACCCACTTGCAGCAGGTTCCTGCATTCGTAGATCTTACCGGTGAGTAGGCGACCTAGCACAAGAGCTTGGGCGTTTTCCGCCTGCGCGATCATCGGCTCCTCTGATTTTGCCCCCGCGCAGAAGTGGAACAGCTTCGACAGCACACTGATTTCGTTTGCGGCATGCCCCAAGAGCACAAGCAGATTTCGCTCGGCCTCGGGGATTGCGTCGAGCTGTGTTTTCGATAGCGCGATGTGATGTACGCGAATCGTCACGCGACACCT
>JBCKNJ010000051.1:0-12549 GCA_038902795.1 Polaromonas sp.
CATCTCAATCCGCTGACTTACAACGGCTTTTAACTGCACATCACTCACCAAACCAGGCCCAATTTCAGCCAGCGGCAACAGCACAAAAGCGCGTTGCCACATGCGCGGATGTGGCACTACCAAGTGTGCTGAATCAATGCTGGCGCTGCCGTACAGCAGCAAGTCCAAATCTAATGTGCGTGGTGCATTCGGATACGGCCTCTCGCGGCCTGCGGCTTGCTCTAGTTGTTGCAAGTTTTGAAATAATGCGGGGGCGCTTAACCCGGTTTGAACTTCCAGCACCGCGTTGAGGTAGTCGCTGCCAAGGTCAACAGCTGAAAGCTCGTCGCCCCTTGACATAAGCGGCGCAGTTTTGTAGATGCTCGATATCTTGACTACGCTGGTCTGCGGCAACTGGGCAATCGCTTGGGCAGCCTGGCGCAGGGCTGATGCCGCGTCGCCTAGGTTGGCTCCGAGTGCGATGTAGGCTGTGACCATCACCACACTATTCACGCTCAGGAGTTGGATGCGTCTGGTGCAGACTGATCCGAGCCGCCTTCAGCATTGCCTGCACCCGAACGATTAGCAGGCTTGCGTCTGCGGCGGCGCTTTTTGGCTGGCGCGCCAGCTACGTGATTCGCGCCATCGGTGTGATCGGCAAAAAACTCAGCTTGCCCATCAACACGCTTCACACGCACCCTCGGCTGCTGCGGCTTTTGCAATTGCTCTTGCCGCGCTGCTTCAATCATTTCACGGCGCTCGTCGTCGTAAGCGGTGCTGAATTTTTCCCACCACTCGGCTAAGTCCGTATCAATCTCGCCGGTTTGCGCGCGCAGGCGCAAGAAGTCAAAACCGGCGCGAAAGCGTGGTTGGTCTAGCAGCGAATAGGGCGATGCGCCGGTGCGCTTTTCAAAGCGTGGCTGCATAGCCCAGATTTCGCGCATGTCAGTAGCCAGCTTGCCACGGCCTGATACGTCGCCAATTTTGGCATTGAAGGCATCGTCAATCGCATCTATCAGCGCGGGCATGGTGTGCTCACCGCGCTTTAAGCGCCGCTCCCAACCATCACGCACATCAACCCACAACACACACGACAGCAAAAAGCTGGGCACTACCGGTTTGCCTTCGCCAACGCGGCGGTCGGTGTCTTTAAGTGCCAAGTTTAAAAACGGCTCGTGCGCGGTTGCAACCACCACATCCAGCAACGGGTAAATACCGGTGCCAAGGCCTAAGCTTTTGAGTTGCTCAATGCTGGCCAGCGCATGGCCGGTTTGCAGGAGCTTGAGCATTTCGTCAAACAGCCGCGACTGCGGCACGTCTGCTAGCAGGCTGGACATTTCACGCAGCGGTGCAGACGTTTTGGCCTCGAACTTAAAGCCCAGCGCACTGAGCTTGGCACCGAAACGCACGGCACGAATGATGCGCACCGGGTCTTCACGGTAGCGCACCACCGGGTTGCCTATCATGCGAATGATTTTTTTCTTCGCGTCCGCAATACCGCTGTGGTAGTCAACCACGATTTGCGTTTCGGGGTCGTAGTACATCGCGTTGATGGTGAAGTCACGGCGCGCAGCGTCTTCTTCCATCGGCCCCCAGACGTTGTCGCGCAGCACGCGGCCAGAGGCATCAACAGCGTGCTTCATGCCGGCGAGTTCGCTTTTGCTGGTGCGCTCGTTGCCGCCAACCTGTTCGGCCTGGCTGCTGTCTAGGTGGGCGCGGAAGGTCGATACCTCAATGACTTCATGCTCACGGCCACGGCCATAAATGACATGCACGATACGGAAGCGCCTGCCAATGATGAAGGCACGACGAAAGAGTTGCTTGACCTGCTCTGGCGTTGCGTCGGTCGCCACATCGAAATCTTTGGGGTGCAGGCCCACCAGCAGGTCACGCACCGCGCCGCCGACAATATAGGCTTGATACCCGCCCTGCTTGAGCGTATGCACCACATCCATGGCCCGCTCATCTACCAGCTTGGGGTTGATGCCGTGCTCTTTGGCGGGAATATCGTGGCGCGTGCCGAATGGAGATTTTTTGACACGCTTGGCTGATGCTGCAGAGGCCTCAGAAGGGGCTGCTTTACCAAAATTACCAAAGAGTTTATCGATGAATTTTTTGATCATTAGGTACTAAGACTGAAACAGGTCAAGTATGCGCCATCCGCGCTCTGTCGCGAGGGCACGCAGCCGATCGTCGGGGTTGGTGGCTACCGGGTGCGTAGCCTTTTCAAGCAAGGCCAGGTCATTCATGGAGTCGGAGTAAAAGGTGGTTTCTACGTTGCCCCACGTTAGGTGCCGGGCAGCCAGCCAGCTTTCGACCCGCGTCACCTTGCCTTCACGAAATGATGGGGTGCCCTTGATCTCGCCGGTGAACCAACCCGTCACATCACGCTCCAGCTCAATGGCGATCAGCTCTTTGACGCCAAATGCATCAGCAATCGGTCGGGTCACAAATTCATTGGTGGCGGTGACGATGACCACCTCGCTACCGATCTTTTGGTGGCTCTGAACCAGCTCCAAAGCCTGTTTTTTAATGGCTTTTTGCACCACAGCGCCCATAAAACGGGCGTGAGCAGCTATTGATTTAGTAGCACCCTGTTCACGAACAGCCTGCATGGCGAAGCGCACGTATTCATGGATGTCGAGCGTTGCAGCCTGGTACTGCGCAAAAAACTCGGCATTGCGGCGCTGGAACTCAGCGCCCTCGCGCCAGCCCAAAGCAATGGTGAATTCGCACCATTCGTAATCCGAGTCAATCGGAATCAAGGTGTGATCGAGATCAAATAAGACAATCTTCTTGAGCGTACTCATGCGTTATCCAGCATGGCTTTAATCAGGGGAATGGTGATGGCGCGCTGGGTTTGCAGCGCATAGCCGTCGAGCTGATCGAGCAACTGCATCAGGCTGCTCAGGTCACGCGAGAAGCGATTCAGCATGAAGTCCATCGCCTCGTCGCTTAAAAACACGCCGCGTGCATCGGCCTCAACCCGCAGCACAGCGCGTCGCTCGGTCTCGCTTAAGGAGCGCAGCTCAAACACATGGCCCCAGCCCAGGCGCGTACGCAGGTCTTCCCGCAACACCAGATCAGCTGGCGGCAAACCGCCCGCCGCCAGTACCCAGCGCGGTTGACCATCAGCGGAACTAAGTGCATTGACAAACCAGTTGAAGGCACCTTGCTGCTGAACGGCGGTGTACAAATGGCAGTCGTCCAGAATCACGCCAGCCCACGCCTGGCTGAACTCGGGGGGCTCCAGCACGGACGCATCGAGCCAGCCCACACGCGCACCCTGCTCGCGCAATGTCTCGCTGACCGCATTGAGCAAATGGGTTTTACCGCTGCCTGGCTGGCCCCACAAATAGGTTGGCACGGGTGAGCGCAAGGAATTACCGGCCCAGAGTTCAAGATGCCGGAGCGCAGCCTCGTTAGGGCCAGCGAAGAAATTGGAGAACGAGGGGGCTGAGGCAAGCCCGATATCGAGTGCGATTTGCTTCATGCCCGCCATAAGTCGTATTCCATTTTCAGATCGATAGGAGATTAGGCGCGAAGCCGCAGACAGTGCTGTAGCACGGCAAGGCGAAGCAACAACATATCGTATTGATCTGGAAATGGAATTATGCGCCTTTGTATAGTTTGCTGGCCAGGTAGCGGACTTTGAGTCGGCGTATGCCCACCAGCAGCACAGCGCTGACCGGCAACGCTATCAGTACACCGACAAAACCAAACAGCTGGCCAAAGGCGAGCAGGGCAAAAATGACGGCCAGCGGATGCAGGCCAATGCGCTTGCCGACCAGCCGCGGTGTCAGCACCAGACTCTCAACCACCTGGCCTATGCCATAAACCACAGTCACCATGACCAGTGCCTTGAGAGATGCGAATTGCAACAACCCGGCCAGCACAGCCAGTATCAAACCGATACCGAAGCCGATGTAGGGGATAAACATCGCCAGTCCGGTAAAAATGCCAATCGGCAAGGCCAAGTCCAGGCCGAACAGTGACAGACCAACGGTGTAAAACGCCGCCATGATGACCATCACCAGCAGTTGCCCCCGCAAATACTGGCCCAGCACGCCGTCGGCCTCGTCGGTAAAACTGTCGAACGCAGCGCGCATCGGTGTGGGTACCAGTTCCAGCAGGCGGGCGACAAATCGACTCCAGTCCATCAACAAATAAAACAAGGCTACGGGGATCAGCACGGCATTGCCAATCACGACCAGCGCCACGCTGCCGCCCAGCTTGAGGGACGACAGCACCGAGCCGAACATCTCTGCATAGTTGGCATTGAGGTACTTGAGCGCCACCGCCTTGATGCTGGCAACGTCGAGCGACAGCTTGAACCCAAACTGCGTCAGCCAGGGTGCCAGGTCGGTATTCAGGCGATCGACCAGCAGGGGAACCTGTTCACGCATCAGCGGCAACTCTTTGGCCATGATGGGAATGATGAGCAAAACCAGACTGAGCAGCATCAGGATGAAAAGCAGCTCCACCAGAATCACCGCCACGACCCTTGGCATTCGCCCTCTGCCCCACGCATCGATTCTGTTGACCAGCGGTGTCAGCGCGTATGCGAGCACAGCGGCCACCACAAAAGGTGTCAGAACCGGGCCCAGCAGCCACAGCGCCAGAACGATCACTGCCGTGATCAGGCACCAGGCCGAGACGCGCTTTTGGGTGTTGGTAAATTGCATAAAGCCTTGTGTGGAAGATGCTTGCGAAGCTCTGCGGAAATCTCCGCTGACCAGCCTTTAGAATCGAGCGTTCAATTCTATCTGGCTGCACCCATCCCCGACATGACGAATTCCCCCCTCTCCTACAAAGATGCCGGCGTTGACATTGATGCCGGCGATGCCCTGGTTGAACGCATCAAGCCACTGGCCAAAAAAACCATGCGCGAGGGCGTGCTGGCCGGCATTGGCGGCTTCGGCGCACTGTTTGAAGTGCCCAAGCGCTACAAGGAACCCGTGCTGGTCAGCGGCACCGACGGCGTAGGCACCAAGCTGCGCCTTGCGTTTGAGTGGAATATGCACGACACCGTGGGCATTGACCTGGTCGCCATGAGCGTCAACGACGTGCTGGTGCAGGGTGCCGAGCCGCTGTTTTTCCTCGACTACTTCGCTTGCGGCAAGCTCGACGTAGACACCGCTGTAGCCGTAATTGGCGGCATCGCCAAAGGCTGCGAGTTAAGCGGCTGCGCACTAATAGGCGGCGAAACCGCTGAAATGCCCGGCATGTATCCCGAAGGCGAATACGACCTGGCCGGTTTTGCGGTAGGCGCGGTTGAAAAGTCAAAAATCCTGACCGGCAAAAACGTGGTGCCCGGCGACGTGGTGCTGGGCCTGGCCAGCAGCGGCGTGCACTCGAACGGTTTCAGCCTGGTGCGAAAGTGTTTGGAGCGCGCCTGCGGCACGGGCATAGAGCGCGACGAAAGTAAATTGCCCGCCACGCTGGACGGCAAACCCTTCAAACAAGCCCTGATGGAGCCGACCCGCCTGTATGTCAAAACCGTGCTGGCAGCGCTGGCGGCGCATCCGATCAAGGCGCTGGCCCACATCACCGGTGGCGGCCTGCTGGAGAACATTCCGCGCGTGTTGCCCGAAGGCACTGCGGCTCACCTCGTCAAAGGCAGCTGGCCGCAAACCGAGCTGTTTGCCTGGCTGCAAAAAACCGCTGGTATTGACGATTTAGAGATGAACCGTACCTTCAACAACGGCATCGGCATGGTCGTTGTTGTTGATGCCGCGAATGCTGAAGCGACGGCAAAAACCTTGCGTGATGCTGGCGAGCAGGTTTATACGATTGGCGTGATTGCGCCGATTGCTGGCGGTGCAGCAGTTGTCGTTGCCTGAAAGTTTTTGAACCACGCCTAAAAAGGGCTAACTGCTCTGACTGCGCAGTTGTGAAAGCCGCTCGGCAACTGCATCCAGATCGTTCGCGCTCTCTACCCGCTCCAGGTATTTTTCAAGATCAGACACGGCGCGATCTGCATGCCCCTGCACCGCCCAGGCTAGGCCACGGTCGCGGTATTCAGACCATGCGTCGGGCTGTAGCACGATCAGCCTGTCTTGCACCGCAATCAGGCGCTGCCAGTCTTCCTGCGTCTTGTGGATTTCTTTCAGGTTGCGCAGCATGCGGTTGATGATGTCGCGCGGTGGGGCTGACTGCAGGTACAGGCCCATGGGCACCTCAAACTCATCGACCACGCCGTTGCGCTGCCTGAATGGCTCCAGCCGCTCGGACAGCTCTTCGCGGTTCAATGACTGGCCGGTAAACGGGTCTATCACCAGCTGTCCTTTCGGCAGATTGACCATGAGCATAAAGTGTCCGGGAAAAGCCACGCCCCGCGCATTCAGGCCCAGCCCGCCAGCCAGCTCCAGCCAGAGCACGGCCAGCGTGATGGGAATGCCGCGCCGCGTGCGCAGCACCGTATTCAGGTAACTGTTGTCGGGGTCGTAGTAGTCATTGATATTGCCGCCAAAGTTCAGGTCGTGAAAAAAGAACTGGTTCAGCACGCGCAGGCGCTGCAGGTCGGGCGAGTCGGCAGGCAGACGCCGCTTGACTCTAGCGAGCAGTTGATCCACATCGCCGAGCACCTGCTGTACGTCGAGGTCAGGATATTCGTCCTGCGCCAGGCTGATGGCGGCTTCCAGCAGGGGGAAATGCTGGTCGCTTTGCACCAAGCTGGAGAAATACTGCAGCGGGGACGGTACGGTCAGATTTAATTCCATGGCCCTACTTTCTCACAAATCAGGAACGCAAGGGCACTTCAACGCCTAATCAGTTGCCGCAGTTTCAGCCCCGACACCTTGAGCGCTATAAAATAAATAGCAGCCGATGCAATAAGAACAAGCGCCAGAAGGCCTATGCGCTGCAAATAAGCAGTCTTCAGGCCGATCCAATTCACACTGCCAGCAGCCCAGATCAAAAACACCCCCAGCAGCGCGCTCGCCACCGCTACCCGCAATGCAAACACAGCCCAACCCGGCGCGGGCTTGTAACTGCCGCGCCGCCGCAGACTTAGCAAAAGCCACAGCGCGTTAATCAAGGCACCAATACCAATGGCCAATGCCAGCCCGGCGTGCTGCAGCACCGGCACAAACGCCAGGTTCAGCAGTTGCGTAATGACCAGCACAACTACGGCAATACGCACAGGGGTTTTGATGTCCTGACTCGCGTAAAAGCCCGGTGCCAGCACCTTGATGGCCACCAGCCCCAGCAAGCCAACGCCATAGCCCATGAGCGCCGTAGTCGTCTGCAACACGTCCCTATCGGTAAAGGCACCGTAGTGGTAGAGCGTGGCTACCAGCGGCTGGGCAAACGTCAGCAAGGCCACTGCGCAGGGCACGGCCAGCAGCACCACCATGCGCAGGCCCCAGTCGAGCATGGCCGAGTATTTATCAGCGTCGTTCGCCGCCTTGGCAGCCGCCAGTTGCGGCATCAAGACCACGCCAATCGCTACGCCCAGCATGGCCGTCGGGAATTCCATCAGGCGGTCGGCATAGGTCAGCCAGCTCACGCTGCCGGGTGTGAGGTGCGAGGCGATTTGCGTGTTAATCAGTAAAGAGATTTGCGCAACGCTGACACCCAGCAGGGCTGGCAACATCAGTTTTGCTATGTTTTTGGTAGCCGGATCTGACCATGCGTCCTTGATCGCAGCCCAGTTGAGTCTTATTTTTGGTAATAAACCCAGGCTTAAGAGCGCTGGAATCTGCACCGCCAGTTGCAAAATACCGCCCAGCATCACCCCGCCGCCCAGCGCATAAATCGGTTCAATACCGTGCGCTTTAAACCATGGCGCAGCCGCCCAGGCAGCCGCAATCATGGCCAGATTGAGCAGCACAGGCGTGGCCGCAGGCACAGCAAATCGCCGCCAGGTATTGAGCACCCCCGAAGACAGCGCCACCAGCGACATGAAACCAATGTAGGGGAACATCCAGCGCGTCATAAATACCGCAGCCTCAAAACCGCGCGGGTCCTGTTTAAGGCCACTGGCCATCAGCCAGACCAGCACCGGCGCACCCGCCACACCCAGTACGCAGGTCAACAGCAAGGCCCAGGTCAACAGCGTAGCAACCCGGTCAATCAGCAGTTTTGTCTCGGCCTCACCGTGCTGCGCCTTGCTGGCTGCCAGAACGGGTACAAAAGCCTGGCTAAACGCACCTTCCGCAAACAGGCGGCGAAACAGGTTGGGAATGCGAAACGCCACGTTAAAAGCATCGGTCATCGCGCTCGCGCCAAAGGTCGAGGCAATCAAGATCTCACGCACCAGGCCAGTGATGCGCGAAACAAGCGTGAGAAGGGATACGGTGGAAGCGGCTTTAAATAAGGACACGAGGGGAGTTTAGCCCCACGGCTGCTTACATTCCAGCGGGCTATAATCGAAGGCTTCGCTTGCAACATCCGCATACTCCTCCCCGGATCAAAGGAATTTATATATGGCAACCGCCAAACCCAAGAAAAAGAACCCGCGCCTGGCATCAGGCCGCAAACGCGTCCGCCAGGATGTCAAACTCAACGCTGCGAACACCTCGCTGCGCTCCAAATACCGCACCGCCGTGAAGAACGTCGAAAAAGCCGTTCTCGCTGGTGACAAAGACAAGGCCAAAGACTTGTTTGCCAAAGCTCAAAGCATTGTGGACACGATTGCCGACAAAGGCATCTTCCACAAAAACAAGGCAGCGCGCGACAAGAGCCGCCTGTCTGCCAAGGTGAAAGCCTTGGCTTTATCGGCATCAGCCCCCGCAAAGGCCGCCTAAGCAATTAGGCAAACCGCCCGAACTGCCCTCAAAAAGCCATCCGCCGTTTTGCAGGGTGCGCTGCAAGTGAAGTTTCCCCATGACCGCTGCCTTGCCCAACTTTATCGAAGCCGCCTCGCCCCATGTGATGAACACCTATGGCCGCCTGCCCATAGCGCTGTCGCACGGCCAGGGCTGCCGCGTCTGGGACATCAACGGCAAGGCCTATATTGACGCTCTGGGTGGCATTGCGGTCAACACGGTGGGCCACAACCATCCCAAACTGGTGTCCGCGCTACAGGACCAGATCGGCAAGATCATCCACAGCTCAAACTACTACCATGTGCCGCTGCAAGAAGCCCTGGCCGCCAAGCTGGTCGAACTGTCGGGTTTAGAGAACGTCTTTTTCTGCTCGACCGGGCTTGAGGCGAATGAAGCCGCGCTAAAACTGGCCCGCAAGTTCGGTCACGACAAGGGCATTGAAAGACCGGAAATCGTCGTCTATGAAAAAGCCTTTCATGGTCGCAGCATTGCCACCCTCAGCGCCACCGGTAATCCCAAGGTGCAAGCCGGTTTTGGCCCGTTGCTGGAAGGCTTTATCCGCGTGCCGCTCAACGACATGGCCGCGCTCAAGGCCGCCACCGCCAATAACCCGAACGTCGTTGCCGTTTTCTTTGAAGCCATCCAGGGCGAAAGCGGCATCCACAGCATGAGCAACGACTATCTGCAAGGCGCGCGTGCCCTCTGTGATGAGCGCGACTGGCTCTTGATGATTGACGAAGTGCAGTGCGGCATGGGGCGCACCGGCAAATGGTTTGCGCACCAGTGGGCTGGTATCAAACCCGACGTGATGCCGCTGGCCAAAGGCCTGGGCTCTGGCGTGCCGATTGGGGCCGTGGTGGCAGGGCCTAAGGCCGCACATATTTTTGAGACCGGCAACCACGGCTCGACTTTCGGCGGCAACCCGCTGGCCATGCGCGCCGGGGTTGAAACCATTCGCATCATGGAAGAAGAAGGCCTGCTGGCCAATGCCGTCAAGGTCGGCGACCACATACGCGCAACGCTGGCGCGCGAGCTTGCAGGCGAGGCTGGCGTGAAGGAGATTCGCGGTCGTGGCCTGATGCTGGGCATAGAGCTGACCGTGCCCTGCGCTGAGCTGCTCAAGCGCGCGGCAGACAACGGCCTGCTGTTAAGCGTGACGGCTGACACCGTGATCCGCTTGCTGCCATCGCTCACCATGACGATTGCCGAGGCTGACGAAGTGGTCGGCATACTGGTTCCGCTCATCAAGCAAATCCTGAAAGAAAAAACATGAACACGACCGCCACACCGGCAAAAGTGATCAAACATTACCTCCAGTTCAGCGACCTGAATGCGGACGAGTACGCCTACCTCTTCGAGCGCGCAGCCCTGATCAAGAAAAAATTCAAGGCCTACGAAAAGCATCAGCCCTTGATTGACCGCACGATGGCGATGATTTTTGAAAAAGCCTCCACCCGCACCCGTGTCAGCTTTGAAGCCGGCATGTACCAGTTAGGCGGTACGGTTGTTAACCTGACCACCGACAACAGCCAGCTCGGCCGCGCCGAACCGATTGAAGACAGCGCCAAAGTCATCAGCCGTATGGTGGACTTGGTGATGATTCGTACCTACGAGCAAACCAAGATAAATCGCTTTGCCGAGCATTCACGCGTACCCGTCATCAACGGCCTAACGAACGAGTTTCACCCCTGCCAGATCCTCGCGGATATCTTCACCTACATCGAGTATCGCGGCTCCATCAAGGGCAAAACGGTGGCTTGGGTGGGTGACGGCAACAACATGGCCAACACCTGGCTGCAGGCCAGTGAGATTCTGGGCTTCAAGGTTCACCTCAGCACGCCGGGCGGCTACGAGGTGGACCAATCCGTCGCAGGTATTCGCTCGGCTGAAAGCTACAAGGTTTTTAAAGACCCGATGCAGGCCTGCGCGGGTGCTGACCTGGTCACCACCGATGTCTGGACCAGCATGGGCTACGAGGCTGAAAACGAAGCCCGCAAAAAAGCCTTTGCCGACTGGTGCGTTGACAGCGAGATGATGCGCACTGCCAAGCCTGATGCCTTATTCATGCACTGCCTGCCGGCCCATCGCGGCGAAGAAGTTACAGCCGACGTCATTGATGGTCCGCAGTCCGTCGTTTGGGACGAAGCCGAGAATCGTATGCATGTGCAAAAAGCGTTGATGGAATATTTGCTGCTGGGAAAACTCGACTGAGCTTCGTAGGGACTCTTCTCGCAGCAGGGGCTCAACCTCTCCCCACAAACGGCATCTTCGTCGCCATGATGGTCATAAACTGAACGTTGGTCGACAGCGGCAATGCCGCCATATGTACCACGGCATCAGCCACTTCGTTCGCATCCATCATCGGCTCGATGGCAATCTCACCATTGGCTTGCGGCACGCCTTTTGCCATTTTTGCGGCCAGCTCGGTCATGGCATTGCCAATATCAATTTGCCCGCAGGCAATGTTGTACTTGCGGCCATCGAGCGAGATGGATTTGGTAAGCCCCGTGATGGCGTGCTTGGTCGATGTGTAGGGCGCGGAGTTGGGCCGGGGCGCATGGGCCGATATGGAGCCGTTGTTGATAATGCGGCCACCCTGCGGCAACTGGTCTTTCATCATTTTGAAAGCGCCCTGGGCACACAGAAAAGAACCCGTCAGGTTGATGTTGACGATGTTCTGCCAGTTGTCAAAAGTGATGTCTTCAAAGCCAGTGCCAATGCCGCTCACGCCGGCGTTATTGAACAGCACGTCGATGCGGCCAAACACCTCCTTGACCTTTACAAACAGCGCGGCCACTGATTCAGGTTTGCTGACATCAGTGGCAACCGCCAGCGCCCGGCTGCCAGCGCTAGATTCCAGGGCTACCGCTTGCAGCGGCTCGGCACGCCGCCCAGCCAGCACCACGCTGTAACCTTCGCGCAAGAACGCCAGCGCCACAGCCCTGCCAATACCAGTACCCGCGCCGGTTACCAGTGCAACCTTGTGGATGGCTTTGTCATTTGAGGTCATTCGATGCGTCTTTCTTTTGGATGAGCGTTGTCGGAGAATCAGAATTGTGCCCCAGGAGGGTTACAGTCATTCAAAACAAAGCGTAAATCATTCAGACAAGCGCAACAACTTAAAGGAACCCCATGGGCGCGCAATGGAAAGCAAAAGGCAAAGACCTGGCGGCTAGTGCCAAGGGCAAGGTATTTGGCAAGCTGATTAAAGAGATTATGGTGGCGGCGCGCAGCGGCGCTGACCCGGCTGCCAACTCGCGTTTGCGGCTAGTGATGGAGCAGGCGCGCAAGGTGTCTATGCCCAAGGAGACGTTGGATCGGGCGCTTAAAAAAGGCGCTGGCATAGGCCTTGACGCAGTCCACTATGAGCATGTGCTGTACGAGGGCTTTGCGCCGCACCAGGTGGCGGTGATGGTTGAATGCCTGACCGATAACGTCAAGCGCACTGCGCCTGAAATGCGGGTGCTGTTTCGCAAGGGGCAGCTTGGCAGTTCGGGCTCGGTGGCCTGGGACTTTGACCACTTGGGCATGATTGAGGCCGCGCCTAGCGCTCCTGGTGCCGATGCTGAAACGGCGGCGATTGAAGCCGGTGCGCAAGACTTTGAGCCGGGCGAAGAAGCAGGCCACACGCTGTTTTTGACAGCGCCGACTGACCTTGACCTGGTCAGCCGTGCGCTGCCTGCGCATGGCTTTACGGTGCTCTCGGTCAAGCTCGGCTACAAGCCGAAAAACCCGGTTGACCCTGCGTCTTTAAGCGCAGCAGACCTGGCAGAGGTGGAAAGCTTTTTAGCTGCCATTG
>JBCKNJ010000052.1:0-12533 GCA_038902795.1 Polaromonas sp.
TTGCCAAAACTCCTGTGGGTTACCCGAATGCCGATCGGGGCCTGGCGACGCTTGTATTCATTGATCTTGATAAGCCGTGTGACGCGCTCGACCACAGCAGCGTCAAAGCCTGCCGCAACAATGCTGTCAACGCTCTGGTCGTTTTCCATATAGCGGGTCAGGATGGCATCGAGCACCTCATACGGTGGCAGGCTGTCCGCATCTAGCTGGTCGGCGCGCAACTCGGCACTTGGCGGGCGGGTGATGATTCGCTCGGGAATCGGCTGCGCGCCCGTGCCATACGGGTCGTTCTCGTTGCGCCAGCGCGCCAGGCTGAACACCGTGGTTTTCAGCAAATCCTTGATGACTGCAAAGCCGCCCGCCATGTCACCGTATAAGGTGCAGTAGCCAGTGGCCATTTCGCTCTTGTTGCCAGTCGTCAGCACAATTGAGCCAAATTTGTTGCTAAGTGCCATTAAAAACACACCACGAATTCGCGCCTGAATGTTTTCTTCGGTCGTGTCTTCCTTCAGGCCCTTGAACTCATCTGAGAGCGATGCCTTGAAAGCCTCAAACTCCGGAACAATCGATATTTCGTCGTAACGCACCTTCATGCGGGCGGCCATGTCGCGCGCATCAATCCACGAAATGTCGGCGGTGTAGGGTGACGGCATCATCACCGTGCGCACCTTGTCAGCACCCAGGGCATCAACTGCGATTGCCAGCACCAGGGCTGAATCAATACCGCCCGAGAGACCCAAAATCGCACCCGGAAATCCGTTTTTACCCAGATAGTCGCTAACGCCCAGCACCAGCGCGTCCCAGATGTCAGCCTCACGGGTACGTTCAGGGGCCACGTCTGCTATCAACTTAATAGCTTCTTGCGCCCGTTCTGCCTGCACTACAAAAGATTCCTCTCTAAAACTCTCGGCCCGCCCTGCAAGTACGCCGTCGGCCTGAAGCACAAACGAGCGACCCTCAAAAACAATTTCGTCCTGCCCGCCCACGAGCTGTGCGTAAATCAGCGGCAGACCGGTCGCCCGGGCCCTGGCACTCATCATGGCCTCGCGCTCAGCGCCTTTACCCACATGAAAGGGCGAGGCATTGATGACCACCAGCAACTCGGCCCCCGCCTCTTTGGCCAGCCGCCCCGGTTCTTCAAACCATGCGTCTTCGCAAATCAGCAGTCCGACGCTGATGGCAGCGTCGCCATCCCCAGCCTGAAACACGCAAGTCCCCTGCCCTGGCGTGAAATAGCGGCGTTCATCAAACACTTGGTAATTGGGAAGCTCTCGCTTGGCATAGGTCTCAATGATGCGTCCGTTCTGTAGCACCTTGGCCGCGTTGTGGCGCTGGTGTACCGCCACACTTTTGGTGCGCATACCAAGGCCGCTGTCGCCATGTGTGGGTGTGCCCACCACCACCGTCAGGCCTTTTAACCCAGCAAGCTCACGGGCCACCAGATTCACGGCATCATCACAGGCTTGTATGAAGGACGGACGCAGAAAGAGATCTTCAGCCGCATAGCCGCAGATGGCAAGTTCTGGAGTGACAACAAGCCGCACGCCATCGGCATAGGCAGCGCGCGCTGCAAGAATAATTTTTTGCGCATTGCCCGGCATGTCGCCGACGCAATAATTCAATTGGGCAACGCTAATTTTGAGTGGCATCTGTAAACCAAAATACTGAATGAAAAATCTGAAAACCGAGTCAAAGGATTATGTCATCCGCGTGCTGAACTCACCGCTGGAGGTCAATGCTGCTGACTGGAATGCGCTGCTCGCCTTACAAAGCCCAGACAGTACTTTAAACCCCTTCATGCGACATGAATACCTGGCCGCCATGCACCAAAGTGGCAGCGCTACGCCCAAAACCGGCTGGACGCCGCGCTTTGTCACGCTGTGGCATCACGATACGCTGGTCGGTGCTTGTGCGCTCTACCTCAAGGACCATTCCTACGGTGAATACGTGTTTGACCACGCCTGGGCCAACGCCTACCAGCAGCATGGCCTGCAGTACTACCCCAAGGCATTGGTCGCAGTGCCGTTTACGCCAGTGCCCGGCGCCCGTTTGCTGGCACGCAACGCAAAAGAACGTACCCTGCTGGTCAAGGCGCTCATAACGTGGTGCGAAGAAGAAAAGCTGTCATCACTGCATTTGCTTTTTGCCAATGATGAAGATGTTGCCGCCTGCGAAGAGGCAGGACTCATGCTCAGGCACAGCGTTCAATTTCACTGGACAAATCAGGCTATCCACCACTGTAATTTCGACGACTTTCTGATGTCCTTAAGTCAGGAAAAGCGCAAAAAAATCCGTCAGGAGCGGCGCAAGGTTTTAGCTGCAGGCATCACCTTCCGCTGGTCGCTGGGCAAGGACATCAGCAGCGGCGACTGGGACTTTTTTTACCGCTGCTACGAGCGTACCTACTACGAGCACGGCAATGCGCCCTACTTGAGCCGGGATTTTTTTCAGCGTATGCAGGACACCATGCCCGAGAACTGGCTGCTGTTTGTGGCGGAGTACCAGGGTGCAGATGGTCAAAAACAGCCTATCGCGACCAGCCTGATTGCCATCACGCCTGCACAGCCTGCGCATACAACGCCAGGGGCAAAACAGGATGCAAAGCAGGATGAGAAAGCCGCCGCACAAAACCTCACAGCCTATGGTCGCTACTGGGGCACGCTGGCTAGGGTTGACTGCCTGCACTTTGAAGCCTGCTACTACCAGCCACTGGCCTGGTGTATTGACCACGGCTACCAAAGCTTTGAAGGCGGCGCGCAGGGCGAACACAAAATGGCACGCGCACTGCTACCCGTCAAAACCACCAGTGCCCACTGGCTGGCACACCCTTCGTTTGCCGATGCGGTTGAACGCTTCTTGGCCCGCGAAGGTGCCGGCATCGCCAACTACATGGGTGAACTCGAACAGCGCAGCCCCTTCAAGACCCAGCCTGCTTCGGGTGAGTCAGCGCGCTAGAGTTTTCGCGTAAAATTCCGGAGGTTGGCCAATCATCTCTGCGGCATGTTCAGAGCAACGAGGAATCAACGCAACGGAGGCACCGCTAGCGTGTTGCCTCCTCCAAGCGAAAAACGACACAGGAGATTCTTTTATGACAGGCAACTCAGCGCTTATTCTCGCGCTTGTCTGCGGGTTCATTGCCGTTGGTTACGGTTTTTGGGCACGCAGCTGGATTCTTTCTCAAGACGCAGGCAACGCACGTATGCAGGAAATTGCAGCCGCGATTCAAACCGGCGCAGCCGCCTACTTGGCACGCCAATACAAAACCATCGCCATCGTCGGCGTGATTCTGGCCGTGCTCATAGGCTTGTTCCTTGACGCTAAAACCGCTGTCGGCTTTGTCGTCGGCGCGCTGCTGTCCGGTGCCTGCGGCTTTATCGGCATGAACGTGTCGGTACGCGCCAATGTGCGCACCGCACAGGCCGCTACCAAAGGCATTGGCCCCGCGCTGGACATTGCCTTCCGTGGCGGAGCGATTACCGGCATGCTGGTGGTTGGCCTGGGCCTGCTGGGCGTGACCGCATTTTTCTGGTTCCTGGTCGGCAATGGCAACTACACACCGAACGCGAACCTGGCCAGTCTGCTGAACCCGCTGATCGGCTTTGCCTTTGGCGCCTCGCTGATTTCCATTTTTGCCCGACTCGGCGGCGGCATTTTCACCAAGGGCGCGGACGTAGGCGCTGACCTGGTGGGCAAGCTTGAAGCGGGTATCCCCGAAGATGACCCGCGCAACCCGGCCGTGATTGCCGACAACGTGGGCGACAACGTGGGCGATTGCGCCGGTATGGCCGCCGATTTGTTCGAGACCTATGCCGTCACGCTGATTGCCACCATGATCCTGGGTGCGCTGCTGGTGGCATCCGCACCGCTGAACGCCGTGCTGTACCCGCTGGCGCTGGCTGCCGTGTCTATCATTGCATCCATCATTGGCTGCTTCTTTGTGAAGGCATCGCCAGGCATGAAGAACGTCATGCCTGCGCTGTACAAAGGCTTGGCCATCGCTGGCGTGCTGTCGCTCGTCGCGTTTTACTTTGTCACGCTGTGGCTGATACCTGACAACGCCATCACCGCTACGGGCAGCCAGATGAAGCTCTTCGGTGCCTGCACCGTTGGCCTGGTTCTAACCGCTGCGCTGGTGTGGGTGACCGAGTACTACACCGGCACACAGTACGCACCGGTCAAGCACATTGCGCAAGCTTCAACCACTGGCCACGGCACCAACGTCATTGCCGGCTTGGGTGTGTCGATGCGTTCAACCGCATGGCCCGTCGTGCTTGTCTGTATCGCCATCCTGGTGTCGTACAAACTGGCTGGCCTGTTCGGCATTGCGATTGCCGCAACGTCGATGCTGTCGATGGCCGGTATCATCGTCGCGCTGGATGCCTATGGCCCGATCACCGACAACGCTGGTGGCATCGCCGAAATGGCCGACATGCCAGCCGAAGTGCGCGCCGTGACCGACCCGCTTGATGCTGTGGGCAACACCACCAAAGCCGTGACCAAAGGCTACGCGATCGGCTCTGCTGGCCTGGCAGCACTGGTGCTGTTTGCCGACTACACCCACAAATTGGAGAGCTACGGCAAAGCCATCAGCTTTGACTTGAGCGACCCGATGGTCATCGTCGGCCTGTTTATCGGCGGCCTGATTCCCTACTTGTTTGGTGCCATGGCGATGGAAGCCGTGGGCCGCGCCGCAGGCGCAGTGGTGGTTGAAGTACGCCGCCAGTTCAAAGAAATCCCCGGCATCATGGAAGGCACAGCCAAGCCCGAGTATGGCCGCTGTGTTGACATGCTGACGACCGCTGCGATTAAGGAAATGATTATTCCGTCGCTGCTGCCGGTGGTGGTGCCGATTCTGGTCGGCCTGATTCTCGGCCCCAAGGCCTTGGGCGGTTTGATGATGGGCGCCATCGTGACCGGTCTTTTTCTGGCGATTTCGATGTGTACCGGCGGCGGTGCCTGGGACAACGCCAAAAAGTATATTGAAGACGGCCACCACGGCGGAAAAGGTAGCGAAGCCCACAAGGCAGCGGTTACCGGCGACACCGTCGGCGACCCCTACAAAGACACCGCAGGCCCGGCGATTAACCCGCTGATCAAGATCATCAACATTGTGGCGCTGCTGATCGTGCCCTTGATGATGAAGTTCCATGGTGGTGAAGCCGCAGCTGCGCCCAGCGCGCCCATGGCAGCGCCCACTGCGATAAGCGCGCCGGCTGCTTACTAATAGGGTCCGACAGGACCCATCGACGGTCCTTCCGACCAAAAGCCCGCATCAAGCGGGCTTTTTTACGGATACCCGGCGTTAGATTGTTCCAGTAACTCCCGCCTCTGGATCTCTGGACTGATCCCTCAGCTGAATTTCGGCAGCTGGATACCATTTGCGGGCATCAAACATCCGGCTTACAATGTTCCGGCTCAATGACCCGTTGAGCGTTGAGTACCGCGCATTTAATCCTGTCCGAGCTGTGGGTTGACACCGTGTGGAAGGGCGACAAAGCCTGCCGCTAAAACCGCATTTGCCGACCCGTTGGTCTTTCACTCTTCAAAAGGAGATTACAAATGGCTGAGCAAACCAGGGAACTTGTCGTTTTGATGAACCATGGCGCCGACGACGAGCTGTCGTCGGTGGGCTTCACGGTCGCCAATGGGGGCCTCACGGCCGGCATGAAGGTGTATGCGTTTCTCACCAGCGGCGCCGTTGACCTCGTCCGCAAAGGCGCGGTCGACTCCACCCATGTGCAGCCGATGGAGCCCTTGAAGGCGCTGATCAATGACTTCATCAAGCGGGGCGGCACCGTCTGGGCCTGCCCGCCTTGCGTCAAGTCGCGCGGCTACACCCAGGAGAGCCTGATCGAAGGTGTGGCGATCCAGGGGGCCAGCGCCATGCATGAGCGCCTTAAAGCCGGCGCGGCATCGTTGTCGTTCTGATGTTCCGGACCCCGCAGGGGGCGGAAGAGAATGGGAGTCGAACCCACCAGAGACGTCTGACGCCTCTCACCGGATTTGAAGTCCGGGCGCCCCACCGGGGTGCGAGTCTCTTCCGTGTTCGTCGGGGGAACCTGTCAGTACCCGGGCATCGCCGCTGCGGCGGGTCAAGCCCTCGCGATCAAAGTACTCCAGCACTTCGATTGTAAGGTTGCGTCCGATGTGTGACCGGTCGCGAAATCCGGCGGCGGTGACCTTGCCGTTGGCCTGTTGCTCCTGCTGCAGCAGCTCCGTCAGTGTCGCCACCGCCGCCAGCGGGAAAAAGCGCTTCCTCGACACCGGGATCAGCAGCCCATGGTGCGCCAGCCGCGACAGCGCCGTTTCCAGGGGCGGCACCTCCTCGCCCAGTTCGGCGGCCAGTTCGGCAAGCGTCGGCGGCCGCAGCCCGCGGCCTTCGAG
The DNA here is from genome assembly GCA_038902795.1 of Polaromonas sp. Lineage (GTDB taxonomy): Bacteria > Pseudomonadota > Gammaproteobacteria > Burkholderiales > Burkholderiaceae_C > Polaromonas. The sequence goes on from JBCKNJ010000052.1 coordinate 6,385, forward strand.
CAAGGGTTGCAGGCGCTGCCACAGCGCCTCATCCGCAGGTCGAAGCTGCGGCCGATGGGCCGGCAGACGAACGCCCGTGATCTCGCGCACCACCCGCCCTTCTCGCGCCAGTTCCACCACCACGGCCAGCACCGCTTCGCGAGGTAACGCAGGACCTTCGCGTCCCGTCAGCACCCGGTCGGCAGCGGGGCCTACCCGGTCCGGATGGCGTTGGTGCCAGTCGGCCAGGGCCTCGATCACCTCGCCGCGCCAGCGTTCCCAGTGAGCTGGCGCAAAACCCAGCGGGCCGACGCGGCTTTGCAGCAGCTTCATCGGGACGCGCTGGTACAGCAGAGCCAATTCCTGTGGCCGGAGGTTGCGATTGGCCGCGAAGCGGTCAAGCGCCAGGCCCGCCGCCGATGGCGCCAGCAGTGCGCTTAGGGCCGTCGGGTGGTCGTCGATTTCCATGGCGGCCAGGTAAGCCAGGCGCGCCGGCCGGGCCCGGCCCCGGGCCGGCGGGAACACGTCGATCACGCTGCCACCGCCCAGCGTATGGCGGGCCGAGGCGTCGCGCACGATGAAGCGGTCACCGCGCAGCGCACCGATGGCCTGTTCGAGCACCAGCTGCACCCGGCCGCTTTCGCCCGCGGCGATGGCCGTGCCTTCGAGCACGGCCACCCGTCCGGTCACATGGGCCGCGCCCAGATGCACATGCACCGCCGACCAGTGTGCCACGAGCTGTCCCGGCAATGCCCGCAGGCGCGCGTCGATGCGGCACACGGGCGGCGGCACATCGCCGGCCACGACCCAGTCGCCACGGACTATCCGTTCCCGGTGCAGGTTAGCGCCGATCAGGTTCAGGGCGCAGCGCTCTCCCGCACGGCCCTGCACCGCCGCCGTGTCCTGCGCGTGGATGGAGCGCACCCGCGCCTCGCTGCCGTCCAGCAGGAGCCGGACCGAATCGCCGACCGCGACGCTGCCGCTGACCACGCTGCCGGTGACGATCAGGCCGGCACCGGCCAGGTGGAAGCGGCGATCCACCGCCAGCCGGAAATTCCCGTCGGCGCTGCGCCTAGGCAACTCGCGGGCCTGCTGTTCGAGATGACGGGCGATGTCGTCCACGCCGGCGCCGCTCAACGCCGAGCACGGGAAAATCGGCACACCGGCGAGTGCCGAATCCGCCAGCAGGTCCCGCATCTGGCCGGCGACTTCCTCCACGCGCCCGGCCGGCACGCGATCGACCTTGGTCAGGGCCACCGCGCCGCGGCGCACGCCCAGCAGGTCGAGGATCGCCAGGTGCTCGCGGGTCTGCGGCATCAGCCCGTCGTCGGCGGCGACCACCAGCAGGGCAAAGTCGATGCCGGTCACGCCTGCGAGCAGGTTGTGGATGAAGCGTTCGTGTCCGGGAACATCGACAAAGCCGATCACCGGTCCTTCGGGCAAGCGCCAGTAGGCAAAGCCCGGCTCGATCGTCAGGCCGCGCCGCTTCTCCTCCGGCAGCCGGTCGGTATCTACCCCGGTCAGCGCTTTGACCAGGCAGGTCTTGCCGTGGTCGACATGGCCCGCCGTGGAAACGATCATGAGGGGGCCACCAGCCGGGGCAGTTGCGCCACAAAGCCGTATTCGTCTTGCAGGCAGCGCAGGTCGAGCAGGAAGCGGCCGTTGTGCAGGCGGCCGAGCACCGGTATCGGCAGGCGGCGAAATGCCAGGGCCAGCGCCGCGCTGCCCGGATGGATCGCCAGCCCGGCGCTGGGCAGGGTGCGCACTGGAAGTGCGCCGCTGCCGATCTGGCTGTCGCAGTCGAGGGTCTGGACATCGTACGCGGCGCCCAACGCCGACTGCAGCGCCGGTCGCACGCGCTGCGCCAAGGCCTGCAGCTCGCCCTGGGTCCGGGTGAGCAGGCGCAGCGTCGGCAAGCGCTGCACCAGGCGGTCGGGGTCGGCATACAGGCGCAGCACGGCCGCCAGGGCCGCGATGGTCAGCTTGTCCACCCGCAGGGCGCGCTTCATCGGGTTGCGCCGCACCTGCGCCACCAGGTCGGCTCGGCCGGCGATGACCCCGGCCTGGGGCCCGCCGAGCAGCTTGTCGGTGCTGAAGGTCACCAGATCGGCGCCGTTCTTCAGCGCCTGGGCCACCGTCGGCTCATACGGCAGGCCGAAGCGTGACAGATCGAGCAGTGCGCCGCTGCCCAGGTCGACCACGAAGGGCAAGCCCCGGCTGCGGCACAGGCCGGCCAGTTCGGCTTCGGGCACGCTCGCGCTGAAGCCTTCGATGACGAAGTTGCTGGCGTGCACCTTCAGCACCAGGCCGCTATCGGGACCGATGGCCCGGGCGAAATCATGCAGATGCGTGCGGTTGGTGGTCCCGACTTCGAGCAGGCGGCAACCCGATCGCGCCATGATGTCGGGCAGGCGAAAGGAGCCGCCGATCTCCACCAGCTCGCCGCGCGAGGTCGGCACGGTCTTGCCCATGGCCAGGGTGTTGAGCACCAGCAGGAGGGCGGCCGCGTTGTTGTTGACCACGGTGGCCGCCTCGGCACCGGTCAGTTCGCACAGCATCGGTTCGAGGTGCGCATCGCGCTCGCCCCGCTCGCCAAGTTCCAGGTCGTATTCCAGGTTCACCGCGCCTCGCGCAGCGTCCACCATCGCCTCGATGGCCTCGTCCGGCAGGACGGCCCGGCCCAGGTTGGTATGCAGCACGGTTCCGGTCAGGTTGAAAACCGGTCGCAAGCTCGGCTGCGTTGACAGCGCCAGCCGGGCCGACACCTCGGCCAGCACCGGCGGGCCGGCCGCAATTGTGACCTGCTCGGCACGCGCTTGCGCGAGCACCCGGCGCACCATGCTCACCACGGCGTCGCGTCCATGCCTGGCCACCAGCGTTTGCGCTTCGGGACAGCGCATCACGCCATCCACCGAGGGCAGCGGCGAGGAATCAGACGGGCAGGAAGACGTCGAATGGCGCACGGTGATTGACTTCGGTAATGCGGGTGCCTATGATGATAAGCCGTCGATAGGCCTTTACAACGGTTTTTCTCCCAAAGAGGTGTCTCATGAACGATGACTTGCCGGTCGATCCGGTGCAATTGCGGGAACAGGTCAAAAGCAAGTATCGCGATGTCGCGATCAATCCCCATGGCCAATTCCACTTCCACACGGGCCGGCCGCTGGCCCGCCGTCTCGGCTACGACAGCAGCGTGGTCGATGCCATGCCGGATGTGGCCGTCGAATCGTTTGCCGGTGTCGCCAACCCCTTATCGACGCAGCGGCTGGCAACCGGCGAGCGCGTCGTCGATGCCGGTTCGGGCGCGGGCTTCGATTGCTTCATCGCCGCGAACCAGGTCGGGCCCGACGGATCTGTCATCGGCATCGACATGCTCGACGAGATGCTCGCCAAGTCGCGCGACTCCGCCCGGCAAATGGGTTTGCGCAACGTCGAGTTCCGGCAGGGGTTGCTCGAGAAGATACCGGTCGAGGACGCTTGGGCCGACGTGGTGATCAGCAACGGCGTGATCAACCTCTGCGCCGACAAAAAACAGGTGTTTCAGGAAATCTGGCGGGTACTGCGCCCCGGGGGGCGACTGCAGTTCGCCGACATTGCCAACAGCAAACCCGTCCCCGCAGCCGCGCTTCAGAACATCGACCTCTGGACCGCCTGAATCGCCGGTGGCCTTCCGTGCGAAGGCTGGCGGTCGATGCTGGAAGAGGTCGGTTTCGTCGATGTGCGCATCGGGTCGGCCTGCGACACCTTCGGGCAAGCCTCGGGCGAGAAGAGCGCCCGTGCCTTCGGGGTCTACGGCTACCCGTTCTGGGCCCGCAAGCCGGACTGAGGGTTGCGCAGCGCGCGCAGGATCTTTTCCGGCGTCACGGGCTGTGACCAGACATTGGCCTTCAGCGGCCGCAGCGCATCGTTGATGGCGTTGCCCACCGCCCCCGGTGGCGCCTGCCGTGCCAGCCTCGCCCGCGCCCTTGGCACGCCCTTCGGGTGCGATGTTTTGCATCGTAATGAAATTGGCGTCTGACCCCAATAACCCACCTAACGGCTTGCGGCTTGCCAGTGCCCTGGCTGACAAGGAAGGCCTCGTGTTTTAAAATTATCAAGGAGAAGCCCATGTTTTTCAAACAACTCGCAAGCCGCGAAGCTTCGCTGTCCTACTTCTTCGGCTGCGCTACCTATACCAAAGCCATTGCCGTGGATGTGGTGTCCGGTGACGAGGAGTGGTTCGTCGAAGAAGCACGCAAAGCCGGCGTGACCATCACGCATGTGATCGACACTCACATCCATGCAGACCATTATTCGGGCGGTCGCAAGCTCGCTGAAATGCTTGGTGCACCTTATTGCCTGCATGAGTCCGACCGGGGTGTGACAGCCTTCGACTTCGAACCATTGCGCCATGGTCAGCGGCTCGATTTGGGCAATGTCCTGGTCGAGGTGATCCATACGCCGGGTCACACGGCCGACAGCGTTTGCCTGCTGGTCTCCGACCTCCGTCGGGGCGAAACGCCCTGGTTTGTTGTGACCGGAGACACGCTGTTTGTCGGGGCGGTGGGACGCCCTGACCTGGCCGGCAAGGAGCGCGAGATGGCGGGACAACTCCACGATTCGCTGCACGACAAGTTGTTGAGCCTGCCCAACGAGATCGAGATTTTCCCAGGACATCAGGCCGGCAGCGCCTGTGGCGTCGGCCTGTCGGGCAAGCCGTCCTCGACCATCGGCTTCGAGAAGCGCTGCAACCCGGCGCTGTCCATGTCACGCGACGAGTTCATCGCATCCCTGACCAGCGAGATCCCGCCCCGTCCGGCCGACATGGACCGGATCGTCGCGGCGAACATCGCGGCCTGAAGCATGGATCTCATTCATGGCATACGCCACAACCGGGCCCAGTTTGTTTACCAGTTGCTCCAGGTGCTGCTGGTCGGCTTGACGCTGGGCATGATGCGCACTGTCGTGCCCGCCCTGGCAAGCTCCGAGTTCGGTGTGCCCAAGGGCTCTTTCATGCTGCTCATCTCCTTTGTTGTGGCCTTCGGCTTCGTCAAGGGAACGCTCAATTTCGTGGCCGGGCGCCTGTCCGAACAGATCGGGCGCAAGAAGGTACTTCTGTTCGGCTGGCTGTGCGCCGTACCGATCCCCTTCATGATCCTGTATGCAACGAGCTGGGGCTGGATTGTGGCCGCGACCGTGCTGCTCGGCGTGAACCAGGGATTGACCTGGTCCATGACGCAGACTTCCAAGCTTGACATCACACGCCCCGACCAGCGCGGTCTGACCATCGGCCTCAACGAATTTTCCGGCTATGTGGGCGTGGCCATTGCCGGCATCGTCACCGGCTACATGGCCACGGCTCTTGGTGCCCGGCAGGGCTTGCTGGTCTTTGGCCTCATCGTGCTGGTTGCGGCCCTTGTGTTAACGCACTTTTTCGTCAAGGAAACACTGCCCTGGGCCAAAGCCGAAGGCGCGCGCCACGCGGCAGGAAAATCCGTCGGACCGACGCCCCGCTATCCGGCCCATGTTTCCGCCAACCCCAGCACATGGGAGATGTTTACCCTGATGACTTGGCGTGATCGCAGGATGGCCGCGCTCTGCCAGGCCGGGCTGGTGGAGAAGTTTGTCGATGCCCTGGTCTGGGTGTTTTATCCCGTATTTCTCTACCAGCAGGGCATCAGCCTGCCGAACGTCGGCTGGATCATCGGTGTCTATGGATTTGTGTGGGGGGGCTCGCAACTGTTCACGGGCAAGCTGTCGGACCGCATCGGCCGGCATCGGCCCAATGTGTGGGGCATGTGGATTTGCGGCGCCGGCGTGGCCATGATGGTGATAGGGCAAGGAGTGGTTTGGTGGTCGCTGTCGGCTGCCGTCTCGGGCTTTGGCATGGCGCTGCTTTACCCCAACCTATCGGCGGCCGTAGCCGATATCTCGCACCCGAACTGGCGCGGATCGGCGATTGGCATTTACCGCTTCTGGCGCGATCTCGGCTACGGCATCGGCGGCCTGGGGCTGGGGTTGGTGGCGCACAGCACCGGCCAGATGAACACGGCGTTCTGGTTTGTGGCCCTGTCGATGTTCTTGTCCGGGGGCCTGCTGTGGCTGCTGGGCGAGGAAACCCACCCACGTCTCGCATCTGGGCGTGGTTCAAAAACTAACAGTTTGGGGTAACACGGACAATGTGAATTTTG
>JBCKNJ010000053.1:0-12405 GCA_038902795.1 Polaromonas sp.
TTGGGGCCACCACCGCGCTCACCTTTTGGGTGACAGCGCTACGCACCCGATTGAGCCGCTGCGGCCACGTCTGGGGGCGTTGCTCCGCCTTGCAGGCAGTAGCCTGCTGCGTTATCGCGCCTACCCAGACGCGCCCGCAACGGCCCACTCGGGCACGTCCAACTGCGGTTTCTAGGTTCATACGCGGAGGGTATTCCTTGTTGGACTGAGCCAACGACCAGGATGGCCGCTGGTGCTGGCAGAGTGGAATGCTTTAGGGCCACTAGCCTGTTGACTCAAATTATGGCCCAGTCTGAGGTTTTTCCGAACCTGTATCTCTGCTGCCCATGACTTCAAGCAGTGGGCGTTTTGGGGTGAGCCGCTTGCCGCCTTGGCTGCCGATTGGCTTTGAGAACCCTTACAAAAAGTAGGAAGTAGGAAGAAGGCAGCAAAAAACTATTGAAAAATCAGAACTGACCCCTAAAATAGCCTTGCCGGCATGTGCTGGTATCACGGAGACAACTCCTTATGACTGACAACGTTCAAACACTCCACACTGCTGGTTACGGCACCGTTGCATCACCCGAGCAACGCAACCGCGTGCTGCGCAACACCTACTGGCTGCTGGCCCTGAGCCTGTTGCCCACGGTGCTGGGCGCCTGGGTGGGCTTGGCCACCGGCATCACCACCTCCTTGGGTGGCGGCTTGGGACTGATCGTGTTCCTCGGCGGTGCATTTGCTTTCCTTTACGCCATCGAGAAGACCAAAAACTCGGCCGCCGGTGTGCCGGTGCTGCTGGCCTTCACCTTCTTCATGGGCCTGATGCTGTCACGCATGATTGGCATGATTCTCGGCTTCAAAAACGGCAGCGAGCTGATCATGACGGCTATGGGCGGCACGGCTGGCGTGTTCTTTGTCATGGCATCGCTGGCCAGTGTCATCAAGCGCGACATCTCCGGCATGGGCAAATGGCTGTTTGTCGGCGCCCTGGTCGTGATGATTGGCGCCATCATCAATGTGTTTGTCGGCTCCACGGCCGGCATGATGGCGATCTCGGTCGCCGTCATCGGCATTTTCAGCGCCTACATGCTATACGATCTCAAGCAGATTCTCGACGGCGGCGAGACCAACTACATCAGCGCTACGCTGGCCTTGTACCTTGACATCTTCAACGTGTTCCAGGCGCTGCTGGCATTGCTGGGCATTTTTGGCGGTGAGCGCGACTAACGCTTTCTCAGCATCATAAAAAAGAGCCGCGAGGCTCTTTTTTTATGCTCTTTTTTTCCGCTCTTTTTTCGCTTTGTTTATTCCCGCTCAAAAACAGCAATGCTCTCCACATGCGCTGTGTGCGGAAACATGTTCACCACCCCCGCTGCTGTGCAGCGATAGCCAGCGCCCGGCACCAGTACACCCGCATCGCGCGCCAGCGTTGCCGGGTTGCAGCTGACGTAAACAATGCGCTGCGGCGGCTGCCAGCTACCTAGCTGCAAGCTTTGCTGATGAATGCCGTCATCGCAGGGTATGCCGGTGACGATTTGCTGATGCAGCGCTGCCAGCGCTTTGAACAGCTCAAACGCACCTTCGCGTGGCGGATCAACCAGCCACTTGTCGGCCATACCGTCTTTGGCAAGCAGTGCTGGGGTCATTTCAAACAGATTGCGTGCTACAAAAGTTGTAGCTGCCAGCGCCTGTCTTTGTTGGCTTGCGGGCTTGTTTTTCTCGAAATTCTGGCGTGCGCTGGCGACTAGCACCTCACTGCCCTCAATGCCCAGCACCTCGCGCGCCTTGGTGGCCAGCGGCAGCGTGAAGTTGCCGAGCCCGCAAAACCAGTCAATCACGCGTTCATGTGCCTGCACGTCCAGCAGGCGCAGCGCGCGCGACACCAGCACCTGGTTGATGTGCGGGTTAACCTGCGTGAAGTCGGTCGGCTTGAAAGGCATCACCACGCCGTATTCAGGCAGGCTGTAGTTCAGTTCCAAAACCCGCCCCGTACCCATCGCATCAATGGCCGGGTCAAGCAGCGCGACAGTATCCAGTCCACCCGGCTGCAGCCACCATTGCAGGCCAACGCCCGCATGGGCTTTTGCAAACGCGCGCAAACGCTCCAGGTCGCCGTCGCTCAGTGCTTGCATATGCCGCAACACCATGGCCGTCACGTCGTCGCCGCAAGCGAGTTCGATTTGCGGAATGGTTTCCTTCGCGTCCATGCTGGCGATAAGCTCGCGCAGCGGCAGCAGCATGGCACTGACATGCGGCGGCAACACCGGGCATACGCTCATGTCAGCCACATAAGCGCTCTTGCGCTCGCGAAAACCCACCAGTACCGCGCCCTTCTTGCGTACGTAGCGCACCGACAGGCGGGCGCGGTAACGATAGCCCCAGGCCGGGCCTTCAATCGGCCGCATCAGGTGCTCGGGCTTGAGCTTGCCAATGTGCTGCATCGCGTCTTCAAGCACCCGCTGCTTGACGGCCACCTGCGCGCCGACGTGCAAATGCTGCATCTTGCAGCCACCGCAGGCACCGGTGTGCAACCCGAAGTGCGGGCAACCCGGCGTGACACGCTGTGACGATTCACGGTAAATAGCCGTCAACGTGGCTTTTTCAAACGTGCTTTTTTTACGGAACACATTGGCGGTCACCAGTTCATAAGGCAGCGCGCCTTCAATAAAAACCACCTTGCCATCGGCGCGGTGCGCAATACCCTGAGCTTCAATGTCAAGCGACTCTACATCGAGCAGGTCAAGCGGATATTGCTTTGCGGCTGTGGGCGGATTGCTGTTCATCCCAGAACCATCAACCCGACCTGCAACACCAGAATCAAAACCAACGCCGACAAATCCACTCCGCCAAGCGGCGGAATCACCCGGCGCAGGGGTGCCAACAAGGGCTCGGTCAAGCGCCCCAGCAATGCATAGGCAGGCGATCCTGGCTGAACCCACGATAGGATGACAAAGCCGATCAACAGCAGCATCATCGCTTGCAAGGCGACGCGAATCAGCATCTTGAGCGCAAACACCACAAGACTGATGATGCCGGCCGGGGCAGAGTCGGGCAGGGTGTTCACCGCACCCAGCAGCAAGCCGAACAGCAACGCATAAATCAGCGCAAACAGGATTGCGGCCATCACACTGGCCCAGTCAATGCGTGACTTGAGCACCTGCGCAGGCAGCACGCGGCGCAAAGGCTTGACGAGCCAGTCGGTCAAGGCCATCACGAAACTGCCGGGCTGCGCGCGCATGTTGACACGCATCCAGTTCATCCAGGCACGCAACAGCGATGCACCGATCAGCAGAAAAAAAATCGTTTCAAGCAGAAATGACAGGATTTTAATCAGCATGGTGTCTGCATAGCCTTCACTGATGCGGCTTTTTGCCTTGCTTGCGACCGGGCTTGGAGGTTTTGGCGGCGGCTTTTTTAACTGCCGCCTTCAAGGCCTGAATCGGCGAAGGTAATGACCGGCTGGAGTCTTTGTCGGTGCGACTGCTGGAGCTGGACGCGCTGCCAGTACGGCCACCCGTCTTGTCTTTCATGGCCCGGTTTGTCAGCGCCAGCAATACTTCGCCCTCATGCAGCAGACGGAAATCAATCTTGCGGCCATCCAGGTCAACACGGCTGACCTGCACGCGCACGCGTGTGCCAATGGCATAGCGAATGCCGGTACGCTCGCCACGCAGCTCTTGCCGGGCTTCGTCAAAACGGAAGTATTCGCCGCCCAATTCAGTGATGTGTACCATGCCCTCGACATACATTGCGTCCAGCGTGACGAAAATTCCGAAGCCCATGGCCGCAGTGACCACGCCGCCAAACTCTTCACCCAAGTGCTCGCGCATGTACTTGCATTTAAGCCAGGCTTCCACGTCACGGCTGGCTTCGTCGGCGCGGCGCTCGTTGGCGCTGCAATGCAGACCAGCTGCTTGCCAGGCCAACTCGTCTGCACTGATTTTTTTCGGCTTCTGGTCTGGCTCAGCGACATTTTTAATCCGCGAAGCCAGGCGTTTTGACAGCTTGGCTTCAGCCTCGCCCGGTGTCGGCAACAGCGGCAACTGGTACTTCGTTTTGGTCAGCACCGCCTTGATAACGCGGTGTACCAGCAAGTCGGGGTAGCGGCGGATCGGGCTGGTGAAGTGCGTGTAAGCCTCGTAAGCCAAGCCAAAGTGGCCGCTGTTGATAGGCGTGTAAATCGCCTGCTGCATGGAGCGCAGCAGCATTAAATGGATTTGCTGCGCATCAGGCCTATCCTTGGTGGCCATGGCGATTTTCTGGAAATCACCCGGTTGCGGTTCGTTGCCAATCGTCATCCCCAGACCAATCGCCTTGAGGTAGTTGCGCAGCAGGTCTTTTTTCTCGGGCGTCGGGCCTTCATGCACGCGGAACAGGCCTACGTGTTTGCTGCCGGAAATAAAGCCTGCCGAGCATACATTGGCGGCCAGCATGGCTTCTTCAATCAGCCGATGCGCCACGTTGCGGGTACGCGGAATGATTTTTTCAATGCGCCCGGCTTCGTCGCAAACGATTTGTGTTTCAGTGGTTTCAAAATCGACGGCACCGCGCACGCCGCGCTCTTTCAGCAATGCTTGGTACACGTCATGCAAATCCAGCAAGTGCGGCACCAGCGTTTTGCGCTGCGCAGCCTCAACGCCGCGCGTGTTGGCCAGGATTGCCGCGACTTCGGTATAAGTAAAGCGTGCCTGGCTCAACATCACTGCGGGGTAAAACTGGTAGGCATGAACTTCCCCCTTGGCGTTGACCAGCATGTCGCAGACCATGCACAAGCGCTCGACATTCGGGTTCAGCGAGCACAGGCCGTTGGACAGTTTCTCGGGCAGCATCGGTATGACGCGGCGCGGAAAATACACGCTGGTCGCGCGGTCGTAAGCGTCGATGTCAATCGCGCTGCCGGTTTCGACATAGTGGCTGACATCGGCAATCGCCACCAGCAAGCGCCAGCCCTTGCCGCGCCCGACCTTGGCAGGCTCGCAATAAACGGCATCGTCAAAATCGCGTGCGTCTTCGCCGTCGATAGTGACCAGCGCTACGTCGGTCAAATCAATCCGGCCTTTTTTATCTTGGGGCCGCACGGCATCAGGCAGCGCTCTAGCCAATGCCATGGTAGCGTCGCTAAATTCATGCGGCACGCCGTATTTGCGCACGGCGATTTCAATTTCCATACCGGGGTCGTCAATCTCGCCCAGCACCTCCTTGACGCGGCCCACCGGCTGGCCAAACAGCGCCGGTGGTTCGGTCAGTTGCACCACCACGACCTGCCCGGCCTTGGCTGTACCCGTGGCACTTTTGGGGATCAGGACATCCTGGCCATAGCGCTTGTCTTCAGGCGCGACCAGCCAGACACCGCTTTCATGCAGCAAGCGGCCGATGATGGGGTTGGGTGAACGCTCAAGGATTTCGGTAACCCGGCCTTCGGGCCGATTTTTGCGGTCGTGCCGCACGATACGCGCCTTGACACGATCTTTGTGCAGCACGGCGCGCATCTCGTTGGGCGGCAGGTAAATGTCGGCCTCACCGTCGTCACGCTGGACAAAGCCATGGCCGTCACGGTGGCCAGAAACCGTGCCCTCGAATTCAGCGAGGAGCCCGGCGGATGCGCCAGTATTGTGGTCGCTGTTTTGGCGGCTGGTTTGATGAGTTGTTTTGATAAAAGTCTCTTGTTTCGAAGTTTTATGGAGTTTGGAAAGCGGCCAATGACTTGGTTTAGGGCGCTTCTAGAAATTCAGATTTTCGGGATGAAGTGCAAGGCGCGTGTCGCATCGCCCTTTGGGCTCATGCGAGGGTCGCGCAGCAACCGCAATGTACTTCAGGTACATGAGGATTGCGAGCACCGCGCAACGCGGCAATTCGCCCGAAAAATGAATTTATAGAAGTGCCCTTGATGTAATGGTACACTGCTAGTTGAGCCCGGGTGGCGGAATTGGTAGACGCGCACGGTTCAGGTCCGTGTATCGCAAGATGTGGAGATTCGAGTTCTCTCCCGGGCACCAAAATTACCCAGATTTCCAATATAGCTGTAAAAAAATTGCATCAAAAGCCACCATTTTCTGGTGGCTTTTTTGTTGCCCGCTGCTAATGGAATCAGATCGGTACAGCAATCAGGTCATGCCCCTGCACACCGACGATGCGGGCCTTGGTAAATTCACCGACCTTCATGGTTTTGCTGAGTTTTTCTGGCGGCAGCAACTTCACCACGCCATCAATCTCTGGCGCATCGGCATACGACCTGCCCGTACCGCCCTTGCGGCCCATCGCCGGAGCCGAATCCACCAGCACCTGCATGCTCGCACCGATGCGCTTTTGCAGCTTCTGGCTCGATACGCTCTCAGCCACCGCCATAAACCGTGCGCGCCGCTCTTGACGCAATTCAATCGGCAACATGCCAGGGATGTGGTTGGCAGTTGCGCCCTCTACAGCGCTGTAGGCAAAGCAGCCAGCACGGTCAATTTTGGCTTCACGCATGAAGTCCAGCAGGTGCTCGAATTCGGCTTCAGTCTCACCGGGGAAACCGGCGATAAAGGTGCTGCGAATCACGATCTCGGGGCAAATCTCGCGCCAGCGCGCAATCCGCTCCAGGTTTTTCTCGCCGCTGGCCGGGCGCTTCATGCGCTTGAGTACATCCGGGTGGCTATGCTGCAAAGGCACGTCAAGGTAAGGCAGTACCTTGCCGGTTGCCATCAGCGGCAGTATGTCGTCAACACTTGGGTACGGATACACGTAATGCAAGCGCACCCAAGCGCCAAATGGTTCGGCGATCTCGCCGAGCGCCTGCACCAGATCAAACATACGGGTTTTAATCGGTTTGCCGTCCCAGAAGCCGGTGCGGTATTTGACGTCAACGCCATAGGCAGAGGTGTCCTGGCTGATGACTAAAAGCTCCTTCACGCCGCCTTCAAACAGGGCCCGCGCTTCACCCAGCACAGCACCAATAGGCCGCGACACCAGATCGCCGCGCATCGACGGAATAATGCAGAACGTGCAGCGGTGGTTGCAGCCTTCGCTGATTTTCAGATACGCATAATGCCTTGGCGTGAGCTTGATGCCCGCAATGCCAAACGAATTCGGCACTAGGTCAACAAACGGGTCATGCGGCTTGGGCAGGTTCAAATGCACCGCGTCCATGACTTCCTGCATAGCGTGCGGGCCAGTAACGGCCAGTACGCTGGGGTGCATTTGCTGCACTAGGTTGCCGCCGTCCTTGCCCGCCTTGGCGCCCAGGCAACCTGTGACGATGACCCGGCCATTGGCAGCCAGTGCTTCGCCAATCGTGTCAAGGCTTTCCTTGATGGCAGCATCAATAAAGCCGCAGGTGTTGACGATGACCAAGTCAGCACCTTCAAAGGTTTTAGATGTCTCGTAACCCTCGGCGCTTAACTGCGTCAGAATCAATTCAGAATCAGTCAGCGCCTTGGGGCAGCCCAGGCTAACAAAGCCAACGCGGGGCGCGGGTTTGCGGGTAGTTGGTAATGGTGGGGAAAGGACTTCACTCATGGCTCTAGGGCACCTCTATCTCTTTAAACCGAAAGCAGACAACATCTGCTCACTCTGCTTTTGCATCTGCTCCTGCATTTGCGTGAAAACACTTTTGGACTGCTCGACATAAGTGCCCATCATGCCCTGCATCATGGGCGACTGGGCATTCATGAACTGGGCCCATTTTTCGGGGCTCAGGTCTTTCGACTGCTCGGCCATTTTGACCTGCAAGTCCATGAAGCTCTGCACGTTTTTCTCAAGGTAGGCACCCATAAAACCCTGCATCGCATTGCCGTAAAAGCGGATGATATTGGCCAGCACGGCTTCGGTAAACATGGGCGCGCCGCCAGACTCTGCTTCCAGAATGATTTGCAGCAATATGCTGCGCGTCAGGTCTTCACCTGTCTTGGCATCCAGTACTACAAACGGCGTGCTGTCCATCACCAACTGGCGCACATCCGTGAGAGTGATGTAGGTCGAGGTTTTAGTGTCGTAAAGCCGCCGGTTTGGATACTTTTTAATCACCCGGCCGGTTGATTCGCCAGGTGCAGACACATCAAGTTTTGAAGATTTCTTAGTTTGGGTAGGCACTTGGGTGGGCTCCTGTGAGTGAACAGCAAATACAGTTGCATCACATCACAAAAAATGGTGCCATGCATCAAAGCATTCTAGGAAGAATTAATTGCCGCAACCCCCTTGGTTTACCCTGTACACACCATCAAATGATGCGAAGAAAAACGCTAAAGAAGGTTGGTAGGCGCGATTGGACTCGAACCAACGACCCCCACCATGTCAAGGTGGTGCTCTAACCAGCTGAGCTACGCGCCTAAATGTCTAAGCTTAATATTATAGTATTACGGTTTTAACCAACTCATCTTCTACGTGCCGACCGCACACCCGCCACCTCTGCCACCACGCCCAGCACCTGCTTGAGCCGCCCCGAGTGCGCGACTTCTAGCGTGAACGTCATCCGCGCGGTGCCGCCCCGGTTGTCTTTTACCGACTGTGTTTGCACGCCGATAACATTCATTTTTTCTTTGCTAAAGACTTCTAAAATATCGCGCAGCAAGCCTTGGCGATCTGTGGCTTCAATGGCGACATCGACGGGATAGACCGCGCCGCTTGCAGAACCATCTGCTGACTTGGCAGCATTCCATGCCACCTCGATCACACGCTCTGGACTGCTAGATGCCATGTTGCGAAAGTTGCTGCAACCGCTGCGGTGAATGCTCACGCCTTTGCCCTTGGTGACAAAGCCCAGGATGTCATCAGGCGGCGCGGGCTTGCAGCACTTGGCCAATTGCGTCAGGAGCGAACCCATGCCTACCACCAGCACAGCGCCTTGATTGGATTTGGCGTTCGGGTTGGTGCGTGCCTTTTTGGCCAGCACAAAGTCATCCGCCGTGGGCTCTGGCGGCCTGAGCATGTTTTCAATCGTCCGCAGCGAGAGTTCATCCTTGCCCACCACCTCAAACAAATCGTCCGCCGCCTTGAAGCCCAGTTGCACCGCCAGGTCGTCCAGCTTCATGGCTGTTTTGCCTTCGCGTTGCAACAGTTTTTCAACCGCCTCACGGCCCTTGGCAACGGTTTGCGCCATCTCGAGTGCGTTAAACCAGGCACGCACTTTTGACCTGGCGCGGTGGCTTGATAAAAAGCCCAGCTCGGTGTTCAGCCAGTCACGCGACGGCCCACCCTCCTTGACCGTGATGACTTCAACCGTCTGGCCGTTTTGCAATGGTGTATTGAGCGGCAGCATCACGCCGTCGATACGCGCGCCACGGCAGCGATGCCCCAGGCTGGTGTGTACGCTGTAGGCAAAGTCAACAGCGGTAGCGCCCTGCGGCAACTCGACAATCGCAGCTTCGGGTGTCAGCACATAAATACGGTCTTCAAACAGGCCTTTGTTACTGTCCCGCGCACGCTGCGCTGCCGGGCCAGACAAGTCGCGCTCCCAGGCCAGCAACTGCCGCAGCACCGCAATCTTGGCCTCGTATTCACTGCGGGCCGTTACACCTGCATAGCCTTTGGTACCGGCTTCTTTGTAGGCCCAGTGCGCGGCCACGCCGTACTCTGCATGGTCATGCATGGCCTGGGTGCGGATCTGAATTTCAACCGCCCTTCCCGCCTCGTCACGCACCACCGTGTGCAGCGACTGGTAAGCGTTGGATTTGGGTTTGGCAATGTAGTCGTCAAACTCGCCATCGACCTGCGTGAAGTGCGCATGCACAAAGCTGAGGGCCGCATAGCAACCCTTCACGTCAGCCGCAATCACGCGCAGCGCCCGGATGTCAAACACCTGGTCAAAATCAAGCGACTTGCCACGCATTTTTTTGACAATGCTGTAGATGTGTTTGGGCCTGCCCTGCACCAGCGCTGGAATGCCGTTTTTGTTCAGATCGCGCTCTAGTTGCGCGCATAGCGCCTCCATGAACTGCTCGCGTTCTACGCGCTTTTCATCCAGCAGTTGCGCTGTTTTTTTATAGGTATCAGGCTCCAGAAAGCGAAAGGCCAAGTCTTCTATTTCCCATTTGACCTGCCAGATGCCAAGGCGATTGGCGAGCGGTGCAAACACCTGCAGCGACTCGTGCGCCAGTGATGGCGGCGCGGCTTGTTTGGTAGCAGCGTAATGGCGCAAGGTTTGCAGGCGCGATGCCAGGCGCAGCATGACCACGCGCAAGTCGCGCGAGAAAGCCAGTAGCATCTTGCGCACGTTCTCGGTCTGCGCGGCAGGGTCTTCAACCAACTGTGCTTTGACATTCGCAGAACGGGCTTGCCGCTGCACATGAACCAGCTTGGTAGTTTCAATCGCCAGCGCTGCGTAGTTGGCACCAAAGGCCTTGGTAATGACTTCCAGCGGCTTGGTCAGGTGCTGGCATGAATGCACCAGGTACGTCGCCGCCTGCATGGCCTCCGAGCCGCCAATGGATTTGAGGATGGCAGCCACCGCATCGGCATGGGCCAGGATGTTTTCACCGGTGTCCAAGCTTTCACTGGCGATCAAGGGTTCGGCAAATGCCCGCGCACGCGCCAGCGCCTGCGGCTGGTCGGGCAGGCTGTCAGCCGTGGCCGCCATGATGGGGGCGCTAGCGTCAGCGATATGGGGCGAAGCCGCGTGACTCCCAGTCGCATTACTTTTCATATCAACTCAATCAACATCGCTCTATCAACCTAGCAAAAAATCAACCACGCTCTTAACCTGGTCATCGGCAACCAGCGTAGGCGCATGGCCCACACCGGCAAACTCCACCAGGCTGGCGCGCGGGCCGCGTTGCGTCATGGCGTGTGCTGTGTCAGTACTCAGCAAATCAGAATCAGCCCCGCGCAGCAGCAGCGTTTGCGCCTTGATGCCGTCATACAGCTGCCAGAGCATGGCCGCGCCCTGTTTGCTGGCCTCTTCTGTTACCTGCTTGAACCGCAGCGCTATTGCCGGGTCATAGTGAAGCCGGACTTTGCTATTCGGCGCACTTGATACGGGCTTGAGCATAGGCTGTGACAGCGCCAGCCATTGCGCAGGCGTGTGCGGCCCGAAGCCGGTTGAAATGGCCCACAGGGCATCGGCAGCAAGCTGTACCGACTCAAACTCACCCGCCTGCCCGAGGTATCTGCCGATGCGCACAATCGCCTGCCACTCGATGGCTGGGCCAATGTCATTGAGCACCAATTTGCGAACCGGCAGCGTACTCGCGGAGGCCACCAAAATGCCAATCAACCCACCCATGCTGGTACCCACCCAGTCCAGCGTTTTGATCGCTGCCTGCACTTGCAGGTGTGCCAGCAAAGCCAGCATGTCAGCCGCATAGGCTGGCACCTGGTAGCCCATGGGGTCTTTCAGCCAGTCGCTCGCGCCACGGCCCACCACATCGGGGCAGATGACGCGAATGCCCGTAGCTGCGCCAGCGGGCAGGTTTTTGGCCGCATCACACAGGCCCTGGGCCAGCACGTCAAAATCACGCCCCTGCCGCGACAGGCCATGTACACACAGCACGACATGGCCTGCATCCGGGTTGCCCGATTGCCAATAGGCCATGCGGTGGCCACCGTTTGCGTCAGGGCAGCTTAGATAGTTCAGCGTAGGTTCTGTCATGTCTTATAGGGATATATAGCGATAAATTAAAGGCTTGATAATTGGTGCGTGAAAGTAATTTAGCGATCGTAAATCATCCGGAGAAACACACATGTTGAAAGGCAAAACAGCACTCGTCACAGGTTCCACCAGCGGTATCGGCCTGGGTATTGCCAAGGCACTGGCGGCGCAGGGAGCCAACATCGTTATGAATGGTTTTGGCGACGTCGAAGCAGCCAAAGCCGAGATTGCAGCGCTGGGTGTGAAAGTGCATCACCACGGCGCTGACATGAGCAAACCTGCCGAGATTGAAGACATGATGAAATACGCCGCCGCGCAGTTCGGCATGGTCGATATCCTCGTCAACAACGCCGGTATTCAGCACCTTGCCCGCATCGAAAACTTTCCCCTAGACAAATGGGACGCGATCATCGCGATCAACCTCTCCAGCGCCTTCCACACCACTCGCCTGGCACTGCCCGCCATGCAGGCAGCCAACGGCGGCAAGGGCTGGGGCCGCATCATCAACGTGGCCTCTGTCCACGGCCTAGTGGCATCAAGCGATAAATCGGCCTACGTCGCCGCCAAGCACGGGCTGGTCGGCTTTACCAAAGCCACGGCACTGGAAAACGCTAGCAGCGGCGTGACCTGCAACGCCATTTGCCCCGGTTGGGTGTTGACCGCGATGGTGCAAAAACAGCTAGATGCCAGAGCGCTTGCGGGCGGCATCAGCAACGCGGCAGCCACAGCCCAGCTACTCGGCGAGAAAGAGCCCTCGCTACAGTTCACCACCCCCGAAGAGCTGGGCGCACTGGCCGTATTTTTCTGCTCACCAGCCGGCAACAACGTGCGCGGCGTGGCCTGGAACATGGACGGCGGCTGGG